>NZ_JBMDII010000019.1:0-101543 GCF_057808605.1 Comamonas sp. FG99 | reverse complement strand
AGAAAGTACCTCGCCCGCCGGGGCGAGACCCGGCCTCTGGCCTCAAAACAAGGCTCCATGCTTGCCCGCTACGCTCGGGCTCCTGAGGGGCTCATGCGGTTCACTGGCTTAAGTGAACGGCATTACCCCCACGGGGGCGCTTTTTGCCTTGGGGCGGCCCGGCGGCAAAAAAAAGCATGCGCCAGGCATGCTTTTGGGGCGGTGCGGCTGGGGTCAGCAGCAGCGCATCGGGCGGCCCGAGCCGTTGGCGCCGTAGCGCGCATCCAGGCGGTTCCTGAAGAACTCCTCATAGCTCATGTAGGGCTGGCCGGGGTGGGTCTGCTCCATGTGGCGCACATAGGTGCCGTAGTCCGGCATGCCGACCATCAGGCGCGCGGCTTGCCCCAGGTAGCTGCCGGCCTCCTTGAGCTGCTGCAGATTGAACATGGCTAGCTCCTTATCGCCCGCCCGCGGCGGCGGGCATGGGCTGGAACGGGGTTTCCCGGTCGGTGCGGCCCGCCGCGCGGCTGGCCTGCAGCGACACCTTCACAGCGTAGACCAGAACGCTGAAGACCACCAGCAGAAATATCGCCGTCAATGTGGCATTGGTGTAGGCGTTGAAGGCGATGGCCTTCATCTGCTCCATGCTCTTGGCCGGCGCGATCAGCTGGCCCGCGGCCACCGCGTCGCTGTACTTGCGCCCCAGGCTGGCAAAGCCCACCGCCGGGTTGGGGTCGAACAGCTTGATCAGGCCGGCCGCCGAGGTGCACAGCACCAGCCAGGCCGCGGGCAGGGCGGTGACCCAGGCGTACTTGCCGCGCTTCATCTTGATCAGCACCACGGTACCCAGCATCAGCGCGATCGCGGCCAGCATCTGGTTGGAGATGCCGAACAGCGGCCACAGCGTGTTCACGCCGCCCAGCGGGTCGACCACGCCCTGGTACAGCAGCCAGCCCCACATGGCCACGCAGCCGGCGGTGCCCACCAGGTTGGCAGGCAGCGAGTCGGTCTTCTTCATCGCCGGCACGAAGTTGCCCAGCAGGTCCTGCAGCATGAAGCGCCCGGCGCGCGTGCCGGCGTCCACCGCCGTCAGGATGAACAGCGCCTCGAACAGGATGGCGAAGTGGTACCAGAAGGCCATGGTGTCCTCGCCCGGCAGCACATGGTGCAGGATGAAGGCGATGCCCACCGCCAGCGTGGGCGCGCCGCCGGCGCGCGCCAAGATGGTGTGCTCGCCCACGTCCTTGGCAACCTGGTTGAGCTGCTCGGGCGTGATGTGGAAGCCCCACTGGCTCACCGTGGCCGCCACCGCCTGCACATCGCCGCCCACGATGGCCGGCGGGCTGTTCATCGCGAAGTAGACACCGGGCTCGATCACGCAGGCGCCCACCATCGCCATGATGGCCACGAAGGACTCCATCAGCATGCCGCCATAGCCGATATAGCGGGCGTTGGCCTCGTTGTCGAGCAGCTTGGGCGTGGTGCCCGACGAGATCAAGGCATGGAAGCCCGACACCGCGCCGCAGGCGATGGTGATGAACAGGAAGGGGAACATGCTGCCCTTCCAGACCGGGCCGGTGCCGTCGACGAACTGGGTGAGCGCCGGCATCTTGAACTGCGGCGCCACGATCAGTATGCCCAGCGCCAGCGCGACGATGGTGCCGATCTTGAGAAAGGTGGACAGGTAGTCGCGCGGCGCCAGCAGCAGCCATACCGGCAGCAGCGAGGCGATGGCGCCGTAGGCGATCAGCATCCAGGTGATCTGCACGCCGGTGAAGGTGAAGGCCGCCGCCCATTCGGGGTTGGCCGCCACCTTGCCGCCGCCCCAGATGGACAGCAGCAACAGCAGCAGGCTGGCGACCGAGATCTCGCCGATGCGCCCCGGGCGGATGTAGCGCATGTAGACACCCATGAACAGTGCGATCGGCATCGTCGCCATCACGGTGAACATGCCCCAGGGGCTCTCGGCCAGGGCCTTGACCACGATCAGCGCCAGCACGGCGAGGATGATGATCATGATCATGTAGGCGCCGAAGAGGGCGATGGTGCCGGGCACCTGACCCATCTCCTCGCGCACCAGCTCGCCCAGCGAGCGGCCGTTGCGGCGCGTGGAGATGAACAGCACCATGAAGTCCTGCACCGCGCCGGCCAGCACCACGCCGGCGATCAGCCACAGCGTGCCGGGCAGGTAGCCCATCTGCGCGGCCAGCACCGGGCCGACCAGCGGGCCGGCGCCGGCAATGGCGGCGAAGTGGTGGCCGAACAGCACATGCTTGTTGGTGGGCACGTAGTCCATGCCGTCGTTGTTGAGCACCGCCGGCGTGGCGCGCCGCGGATCGAGCCCCATCACCTTGTTGGCGATGAACAGGCTGTAGTAGCGATAGGCCACCAGGTAGATGCTGACGGCGGCGGCCACCAGCCAGATCGCGTTGACCGGCTCGCCGCGCCGCAGGGCGACAACGCCCAGGCAGGCGGCGCCGACCACGGCCAGCAGGATCCAGCCGAGATGGCTGACTCCCCCTTTGGATGCTTGTTGTTGCATGCGGAAGTTCCTCCTTTGAATTTGGCATTACCCCGGCCATTTTGATGGCAAGCGCCCAAAAAAAACCACCGGGTGTGTACCCGGTGGTTGCTACGTAGAAGGGAGCTTGGCTTACAGCCCGGCTGCCGCCCGCAGGGCGGCGGCCTTATGGTCTGCGTTCACATCGCTGCGCGATATGAACTCCGCCCGAAGACGGATAAGGCGTGCATTGCACGCCTGGGGCTTACAGCCCGGCTGCCGCCCGCAGGGCGGCGGCCTTATCCGTCTTCTCCCAGGTGAACTCGGGCTCTTCGCGGCCGAAGTGGCCGTAGGCCGCGGTCTTGCTGTAGATCGGGCGCAGCAGGTCCAGCATCTGGATGATGCCCTTGGGGCGCAGGTCGAAGTGCGCGGCCACCAGCTTGGCGATCTCGGCGTCGGGGATCACGCCCGTGCCTTCGGTGTAGACCGTGATGTTCATCGGGCGGGCCACGCCGATGGCGTAGGCCACCTGCACCTGGCATTGGCGCGCCAGGCCGGCGGCCACGACGTTCTTGGCCACGTAGCGCGCGGCGTAGGCGGCCGAGCGGTCGACCTTGGTTGGGTCCTTGCCCGAAAACGCGCCGCCGCCGTGCGGGCAGGCGCCGCCGTAGGTGTCGACGATGATCTTGCGCCCGGTCAGGCCGCAGTCGCCCTGCGGGCCGCCGACCACGAAGCGGCCGGTGGGGTTGATCAGGTACTTGGTGTCCTGCAGCCACTCCTGGGGCAGCACCGGCTTGATGATCTCCTCGATGATGGCCTCGGTGAACGAGGCCTTCATCCGGGTGGCGGTCTCCGACTGGTCGGGGCTGTGCTGGGTGGACAGCACCACGGTGTCGATGCTGTGGGGCTTGCCGTCCACGTAGCGCATGGTCACCTGGCTCTTGGCGTCGGGGCGCAGGAAGGGCAGGCGGCCGTCCTTGCGCAGCTGGGCCTGGCGCTCGACCAGGCGGTGCGCGTAGTAGATCGGCGCGGGCATCAGCTCGGGGGTTTCGTCGCAGGCGTAGCCGAACATCAGGCCCTGGTCGCCGGCGCCGGTGTTGAGCTCATCGTCGCTGGCCTTGTCCACGCCCTGGGCGATGTCCTGGCTCTGCTTGTCGTAGGCCACGAGTACCGCGCAGCCCTTGTAGTCGATACCGTATTCGGTGTTGTCGTAGCCGATGCGCTTGATGGTGTCGCGCGCCACCTGGATGTAGTCGACATTGGCGCCGGTGGTGATTTCACCGGCCAGCACCACCAGGCCGGTGTTGGTCAAGGTCTCGGCAGCCACGCGGCTGTACGGATCCTGGGTGAAAATAGCGTCCAGAATCGCATCGGAGATCTGATCCGCCACCTTGTCGGGGTGGCCTTCCGACACGGACTCCGAGGTGAAGAGAAAATCGCTGTTCGCCATAAATGAAAAACTCCTTCAATGCAGGCAATGCGTTGCCCGAGCTAGAAGGAGCCTGGCGAACGCTTTAGCAGTTTTGTTTTAACGTCGCCCTGCAAGTTGCTCTTTAACTCAGCGACCCGCGTATTCTAATGCCTGTTGTGTTTCGTATCTTGTCCGCAGCGCCGTTGTGGTTGTTGCACGCGCTGGGCGCGGCCATGGGATGGCTGGTGTTCCTGCTGTCGCCCACCTACCGGCGCCGCTTCGGCGCCAATGCGCGCCAGGCCGGCTATGGCTTCGCGCAGCTGCGGGCGGCGGTGGGCCATGCCGGGCGCATGGTGTTCGAGATGCCGCGCATCTGGCTGGGCCGGCTGCCGCCCTGCACCATGGTGAACGAGGAGTGCGCCTTGCAGGCGTTTGGCCGCGGCAAGGGCATCGTCTTCCTCACGCCGCATATCGGCTGCTTCGAGATGTCGGTGCAGGATGCGGCGCGGCGCTGGGCGCATGCGCATGGCGACATCACGGTGTTGTACCGCCCGGCCCGCCAGGGCTGGCTGGCCCAGATCCTGGAGACCGCGCGCAACCGCCCCGGCGTGCAGGCGGTGCCCACCACGCTGTCGGGCGTGCGCCAGATGATCAAGGCGCTGCGCCAGGGCTCGGCCGTGGGCCTGCTGCCCGACCAGGTGCCGCCCGACGGGCTGGGCATCTGGTCGCCTTTCTTCGGCCGCGATGCCTATACGATGACGCTGGCGGCACGCCTGGTGCTGCAAACCGGCGCGGCGGTGATCGTGGCCCGCTGTGAACGCCTGCCCCGGGGGCAGGGCTATAGGCTGTATCTGGAGGAGCTGTCAGTGCCCACATCGCAATCGTTGGAGTCTGCCGTGCGGCAGATCAACGCGGCTATGGAAAACACCATCCGCCAATGCCCGCAGCAGTACCTTTGGGGCTATGGCCGCTACAAGCAGCCGCGCGTGGAGCGTGAACAGCCATGAGCGCCAGCCGTATCGCCATTGGCTGCATGCATGTGCTGGCCAGGTTGCCGCTGCCGGTGCTGCGAGGCCTGGGCAAGTGGATCGGGCGCGCGCTTTTCGTGCTGGCGCGCCAGCGCCGGCGGATTGCGCTGCGCAACCTGGAGCTGAGTTTCCCCGAGCTGCCCGAGGCCCGGCGCAAGGCCTGGGCGCGCGAGAGCTTCGAGGTGTTCTGCCAGACCTTTCTCGACCGCAGCTGGCTGTGGTTTGGCTCGCAGGCGCTGGTGCGCAGCCGGGTGAAGCTGGTGGGCGCCACCCAGGAGCTGGAAGGCGGCGAGGCCACCATTGTGTTCGCGCCGCATTTCTACAGCATGGATGCCGGCGGGCTGGCGCTGCCGCTCAACACCAGCCGCGAGTTCACCTCCATCTACGCGACCAATCCCGATCCGGCGCTGGATGCCTGGTTCATGGCCGGGCGCCAGCGCTTCGGCCATGTGCGCATGCTCAACCGGGCCGACGGCGTCAAGCCCATCATCTCCTGCCTGCGCAAGGGCGGCCTGCTGTATTTGCTGCCCGATATGGACTATGGCAAGGGCGATTCGGTGTTCGTGCCGTTCTTCGCGGTGCAGCAGACGGCCACCATCCCGTCGCTGTCGCGCTTTGCCCGGCTGGGCAAGGCCAAGGTGGTGGCGCTGTACAACCGCATGACGCCCGAGGGCTACGTGGCCGAGCTGACGCCCGCGTGGGAGAACTTTCCCACCGACGACCATGTGGCCGACACCGCGCGCATGAACCGCGAGCTGCAGGCCGCGATCATGACCATGCCGGCCCAGTACTACTGGGTGCACAAGCGCTTCAAGACCCGGCCTGACGGGCAGGCGTCGCTGTACGATTGAAGCGCTTAATTAAAAACCATAGCTTTTGGCGCTTTCCAGTATTGATTTTCAGATATAAAACTATTGGAAACCTATAGTCAGAAGGCGCTAGCAGCTATGCTTTTGGGGTATCGCCTTCTGCCGGCTCCACCGGCGGGTGGCTCCAGCGCCACAGCAGCTGCGCCACCTGCTCCACGCCCTGTTTCTTGAGCGCCGAGAACAGCATCACCTCGCCGCCGCCGGCGTTGAGTCGCGTAATGGACAGCACCTTGGCCTGTTCGGCGCGGGTGAGCTTGTCGGCCTTGGTCAGCAGCACCAGGAACTTCAGGCCCTGCTCCACGCGGGGGCGGATGATCTCCAGCAGCGCCTCGTCCAGCTCGGTCAGGCCCAGGCGCGGGTCGCACAGCAGCACGATGCCGGTGAGGCCCGGGCGGCTGACCAGGTAGTTCACCATCACCTGCTGCCAGCGCAGCTTGTCGTCGCGCGAGACGGCGGCGTAGCCGTAGCCGGGCAGGTCGGCCAGCACGGCGTCGGTGGCGCCCTGCTTGCCCAGCGCGAACAGGTTGATGTGCTGGGTGCGGCCCGGCTTCTTCGAGGCGAAGGCCAGCTGCTTTTGCTGGGTGAGGGTGTTGATGCAGGTGGACTTGCCGGCGTTGGAGCGGCCCACGAAGGCGAACTCCGGCACGCCCACCTCGGGCAGCTGGTGCAGCTGGGCCGCGGTGGTGAGGAAGCGGGCGGTGTGCATCCAGCCCAGCGCGGACTTGCCGTCGATGGTTTGTGCTGGGTCAAGCGCCGGCGCGGTACTAGGTGTTGTCGTCATGTGCAGTTGAGCTCAAATCAGGCATCATTGTAGAATCGCGCCGATTTAGCCGGATAACCAATAAACACTAGACAAAGACCCCGATATGAAGTTGCTAGCCTCCCTGCTGACTGCTGCTGCTCTGGCCGTCCCTGCGTTTTCTGCATTTTCCGCATCGGAGGCGCCTGCCGCGGCAGCCAAGCCGGACCTGGCCAAGGGAGAAGCCAGCTACACCGCGGTGTGTGCCGCCTGCCACAACGCAGACGGCAACGCGTCGATCGCGATCAACCCCAAGCTGGCGCAGCAGCACCCCGAATACCTGATCAAGCAGCTGCAGGAGTTCAAGTCGGGCAAGCGCAACGATCCGGTGATGAAGGGCATGGTGGCCGCGCTGTCGGATGCCGACATGCGCAACATCTCCTACTGGCTGGCCAGCAAGAGCGCCAAGACCGGCTTCGCCAAGGACAAGGACACGGTGGCCATGGGCGAGCGCATCTTCCGCGGCGGCATTCCCGACCGCCAGATCGCCGCCTGCGCCGGCTGCCACAGCCCCAACGGCGCCGGCGTGCCGGCCCAGTACCCGCGCCTGTCGGGCCAGAATGCGGACTACACCGTCAAGCAGCTGCACGACTTCCGCGACGGCAAGCGCGGCAACAGCATCCCGATGACCCAGGTGGCCGCGAAGATGAACGACAAGGAGATCAAGGCGGTCTCCGACTATATCGCCGGCCTGCGTTGATCGGCGCGATCCGGTCGTCGTGCCGGGCATGTGTGATATTCGACAGGGCGAATCCATCTTCTGGGATGATTCGCCTTTTGTGTTGCTTGTGAACTAGTAGGTCGTCTATGTCGGAAATCTCCGGCAGCCTGCCCAGGGGAGGCGCCGTGTCGCGGCGCTCGCTGGTGGAGCTGCTGTCCTCGATGCGGTTCGCCATCTCCCTGCTGACGGTGATCTGCATCGCCTCGGTGATCGGCACCGTGCTCAAGCAGGGCGAGCCGGCGGTCAACTACGTGAACCAGTTCGGGCCGTTCTGGGCGCAGCTGTTCCTGTCGCTCAGGCTGAACACGGTGTACAGCGCCTGGTGGTTCCTGCTGATCCTGGCGTTCCTGGTCACCAGCACCTCGCTGTGCATCGCCAAGCATGCGCCCAAGTACCTGGCAGACCTGCGCAGCTACAAGGAAAACATCCGCGAGCAAAGCCTGCAGGCTTTCCACCACAAGGCCGAGGCCGCGCTGGCCGAGGCGCCCGGGCAGGTGGCCGAGCGCATCGGCCAGGCCATGGCCGGCGGCGGCTGGCGGGTGCGGCTGCAGCAGCGCGCAACCCCGGCCGGAGCCGGCTGGATGGTGGCGGCCAAGGCCGGCGGCGTCCACAAGATCGGCTACCTGGCGGCGCACAGCGCCATCGTGCTGATCTGCCTGGGCGGCCTGCTTGACGGCGACCTGATCGTGCGCGCGCAGATGCTGCTGGGCGGCAAGAGCAGCTACAGCGGCGGCGGGCTGATCTCCGAGGTGGCGCCCGAGCACCGGCTGTCGGCGCGCAACCCCACCTTCCGCGGCAACCTGCTGGTGGCCGAGGGTACGCAGTCGAGCTCGGCCATCCTCACTCAGTCCGACGGCATCCTGGTGCAGGAGCTGCCTTTCGCGGTGGAGCTCAAGAAGTTCATCGTCGAGTACTACTCCACCGGCATGCCCAAGCTGTTCGCCAGCGACGTGATCATCCACGACAAGGAAACCGGCGCGCAGCAAGCGGCGCGCATCGAGGTCAACCACCCCGCCAGCTACAAAGGCGTGGAGATCTACCAGTCGAGCTTCGACGACGGCGGCTCCCGGCTCAAGCTGCATGCGCTGCCGCTGGTCGACGGCATGAAGCCCTTCGACGTGAGCGGCGAGGTCGGCGGCTCCACCCGCATCTCCACCGGCGAAGGCCAGCCGCCGCTGACGCTGGAGTTCACCGGGCTGCGCACCATCAACGTCGAGAACCTGGCCGGCGCCAGCGGCGCCAGCGGCGCCGACGTGCGCAAGGTGGACATCAAGACCACCATCGAATCGCACCTGGGCGCGGGCAACAAGACCACCGCCGGCAAGGACCTGCGCAACGTGGGCCCGAGCGTGAGCTACAAGCTGCGCGACGCCTCGGGCCAGGCGCGCGAGTTCAACAACTACATGCTGCCGGTGGACACCGGCGACGGCCAGCCCGTCTTCCTGTGGGGCGTGCGCGAGGCGGTGGACGCGCAGTTCCGCTACCTGCGCATCCCGGCCGACGACGAGCACAGCTGGCGCGGCTTCTTCGCGCTGAAGGCCGCGCTTGACGACCCCAGGTTGCGCGAAGAGGCGGTGCGCCGCTATGTGGACATGTCGGTCGCGGCCGAGCGCGCCGACCTGCGCGAGCAGCTGCGCCAGTCGGCGCTGAAGGCGGTGTCGATGTTCGCCGGCCATGTGAGCGACAAGGGCGAGCGCGTGGGCGGGCTGCAGGCGGTGTCCGACTTCATGGAGACCAACGTACCCGAGGCCGAGCGCTCCAAGGCCAGCGAAGTGCTGGTGCGCATTCTCAACGGCGTGCTGTTCGAGCTGGCGCAGATGAGCCGCAGCCAGGCCGGCAAGCAGCCGCTGGCACAGGACGAGGCGACCCAGCGCTTCATGACGCAGGCCGTGCTCTCGCTCAGCGACATCCAGCTCTACCCCGAGCCCATGGTATTCGAGCTGGCGGACTTCCAGCAGGTGCAGGCCAGCGTGTTCCAGGTGGCCCGCGCGCCCGGCAAGAAGGTGGTGTACCTGGGCTGCCTGCTGCTGATCCTGGGCGTTTTCGGCATGCTGTATGTACGCGAGCGGCGCGTTTGGGTATGGATATCACCCTGCGCATCCGGCGGCGCGCTCGCTAAGATGGCGCTGTCGTCGAACCGCAAGCTGCTGGACACCGACCGCGAATTTGAACGGCTCGCGCAGCAGCTGCTTGGCGTCGCCCCGAACCATTCTCCGGGCCCCAGGCCCGCGCAAGGATTGTGATGAATACCATCGTGACCCCGTCGCCGCAGCCGCGCGGCCAGACGGTGACATTGAACCCCGGCTATTTCGCCCGCCGCAAGCCGCTCGACTGGCTGTTCGCGCTCGCCGTGCTGGTGGGCGGAGCATTCGCCTTCCAGCGCTACGGCCAGGCGATGGACGTGTACGAGAAGGGCATCCTCATCGGCACCGTGCCGTGCGCCATCGCGCTGGGTTGGTTCTGGCGGCCGCTGCAGCTGCTGATGGCGGCGGTGGCCGCGCTGTCGCTGCTGGCGCTATCGCTGTACCAGGTGGACGGCGCGGGCTCGCTGGCGCGCTCGGAGGCGGTGTTCGGGCTCAAGTACTTCCTGTCCAGCCAGTCGGCCATCCTGTGGATGAGCGTGCTGTTCTTCATGAGCACCATCTTCTACTGGGTGGGCATGTTCTCGCGCGGCGAGGGCATGGCCATGTCGGCCATGGGCACCCGCGTCGCCTGGGTGGCCATCACCATGGCGCTGGTCGGCACCATGGTGCGCTGGTACGAAAGCTACCTGATCGGCCCCGATATCGGCCACATCCCCGTCAGCAACCTGTACGAGGTGTTCGTGCTGTTCAGCTGGATGACCGCGCTGTTCTACCTGTACTACGAGCAGCACTACGGCACGCGGGCGCTGGGCGGCTTCGTGATGCTGGTGGTGAGCGCGGCGGTGGGCTTTCTGCTGTGGTACACGCTGGTGCGCCAGGCGCACGAGATCCAGCCGCTGGTGCCGGCCCTCAAGAGCTGGTGGATGAAGCTGCATGTGCCCGCCAACTTCGTGGGCTATGGCACCTTCGCGCTGTCGGCCATGGTGGCGTTTGCCTACCTCATCAAGCAGCAGGCCAGCCTGTCTTCCGCTGAACAGCGCTGGTACAAGCTCGCGCCGCTGTGGCTGCTGGGCGTGGTGCTGTGCTTCGAGCCCATCGTGTTCCGCCAGACCGCTACCGACGGCAAGGGCAGCAGCTACTGGATCGTGTACTTCGGCATCTCGGCGCTGATCGTCGCCGGCATTTTGCTGGGCCGCAAGCGCATCGCCCAGCGCCTGCCCGCGCTCGAAGTGCTCGACGACCTGATGTACAAGGCGATCGCGGTGGGCTTTGCCTTCTTCACCATCGCCACCGTGCTGGGCGCGCTGTGGGCCGCCGAGGCCTGGGGCGGCTACTGGAGCTGGGACCCCAAGGAAACCTGGGCGCTGATCGTCTGGCTGAACTACGCCGCCTGGCTGCACATGCGGCTCATCAAGGGCCTGCGCGGCACCGTGTCCGCCTGGTGGGCGCTGGTGGGGCTGGCGGTGACCACCTTCGCCTTCCTGGGCGTGAACATGTTCCTGTCGGGCCTGCACAGCTACGGAGCGCTGTGACGCTCGGGCGCATCAGCCCTGCTGCGCCTGCCCGGGTACTGTGTCCAGTGCTTCGGCCCGCAGCGCGGCGGGGCGGCTGCACAGCTGCTGCGCATAGGTTTCGAAAGCCTTCTTGCGCGGCAGCACGCCCACCATCATGCCCCAGCTCAGGTAGCCGGCCATGAACAGGTCGGCCGCAGTGAAGTGGTCGCCGCAGAGGTAGCGCTTTTCGGCCACGGCGTTCTCCATGGTGCGCACCACGGTGTCGAGCTGGCCAAAGCCCGAGCTCGCCGAGCGCCACTGCGCCTGCTCTTGCAGCCAGCCATGCAGCCGGGCCGTGGTGGTTTCCGAGGCGCCTGCCACGAAGAACAGCCAGCGGTAGTATTCGCCGCGCGCCGCGCTGCCCACCGCCGGCGCCAGCTGCTTGTGCGGGTACTTGTCGGCCAGGTAGGCGAGTATGGCGCCGGTCTCGGTGACGACGGTGCCGCCGTCGACGATGGCGGGCACCTGGCCCATGGGGTTGATGGCCAGGTAGTCGGGCGACTTCATCGTAGTGCCGTATTCGAGCAGCACGCTCTCATATTCGGCACCGCATTCCTCCAGCATCCAGCGCACCACGCGGGCGCGGGACAGGGGGTTGAAGTAAAAGCGCAGCGTGGAAGATGTCATCGAAGCTCTCCTGTAGATACCCAGCACGGTGGGACTCCGTATCGCATGGCGAAGCTGCCATGGAGCGACTCTAGGAGGGTATGCTGACAATTTTTGTCAGCAGTGCCGAGTCTGCACCTCAGCCGATGCAGTGGCCCGTCTCCCGCGACCAGCGCTCGATCAGGCTTTGCCGCTGGTCGGGGTAGCGCTGCTGCTGGTCGAGCACGCCGCGCACCCGGTCGGCGCGGAAATGGCGGAAATCCTGGCGCAGCTCGCACCAGGCGGCCACGATGCGGCTGTGCTCGAAGAAGGCCATCGCGAAGGGCCACACCAGCCGCTCGGTATCGCGCCCCTGCTGGTCGGTGTACTGCAGCAGTACCTTGTGCTGGCGCCGGATGGCAATGCGCAGCGCGGCCTGCCAGGGTTCGGGCGCGGGATCGCCGTGGATGGCCGGCACCAGCAGCCCGCTGGTGTCCACCGCGATGCGCAGGTCCAGCGGCAGCGCGCTGCGGATGCGGTCCATCGCGGTGGCGGCCGCGCCGGCCAGCTGCGGATCGGCCTGGCGGCTGGCCCAGCGCACGCCCAGCAGCAGGGCTTCGAGCTCGTCGGGCGTGAACATCAGCGGCGGCAGCACGAAGCCGGGCCGCATCTCGTAGCCTATGCCGGGGTCGCCCTCGATCAGTGCGCCCTGCGTGCGCAGCGTGGCGATGTCGCGGTAGATGGTGCGCAGGCTCACGCCCAGGGCCTGGGCCAGCGCGGGCCCGCTGGCGGGCTGGCGCGCGCGCCGCAGCTGGTCCAGCAATTGCAGCAGCCGGGCGGAGCGGCTCACGGCCTCAGCCGCCCATCACCTGGGCGGTGATCTCCAGCGAGCGCAGGCGCAGATCGCCGTCGTAGACGTCGCTCACCAGGATCAGCTCGTCGGCCCCGGTGTCGGCCTGCAGCTGGCGCAGCCGCGCCCGCACCCGGTCGGGGCCGCCGATGGAGGCCACCGCCAGGAAGTCGCCGATCGCATGGCGCTCCGGCTCGCCGAGCCGGGCCGCATAGTTCTCCACCGGGCGCTGCAGAAGGCCGCGCTGGCCGGTGATGATGCCCAGCACCCGCTGGTAGGTGCTGCTGGCCAGGTATTCGGCCTCGTCGTCGGTGGGCGCGGCGATCACCGGAGCGCCTACCATCACATAGGGCCTGGCCAGCTGGGCCGAGGGCTTGAATAGGTCGCGGTACAGCTGCACCGCCTGGTGCAGCATGCGCGGCGCGAAATGCGAGGCAAACGCATACGGCAGGCCCAGGTGCGCTGCCAGCTGGGCCGAGAACAGGCTCGAGCCCAGCAGCCAGATCGGCACCTTGGTGCCGGCGCCCGGCGTGGCCACCAGCCGCTGGCCGGGCTGCGCGGGGGCGAGCAGGCGCTGCAGCTCCTGCACGTCGCGGGGAAAGTCGTCCTCGGTCTCCACGCGGTCGCGGCGCAGCGCGCGCATGGTCATGCCGTCGGTGCCGGGCGCGCGGCCCAGGCCCAGGTCGATGCGGCCGGGGTGCAGCTCGGCCAGGGTGCCGAAGGCCTCGGCCACCACCAGCGGCGCATGGTTGGGCAGCATGATGCCGCCCGAGCCCACGCGGATGCGCTGCGTGGCCTGGGCGATGTGGCCGATCAGCACCGCGGTGGACGAGCTGGCGATGCCCGGCATGTTGTGGTGCTCGGCCAGCCAGTAGCGTGAAAAGCCCAGCGATTCGACATGCCGGGCGGTGCGCACCGCCAGCTGCAGCGCCTGGGCGACCGTGCCGCCTTCGCGCACGGCAACCAGGTCGAGCATGGAGAGCGCGGGTGAGGATGGAGTCTTTGTCATGCCTGAGATTCTTGCCGGCTGCGATATCCCATGCAGGCTGTGGTCAATCCCGCGTCACCCGCATGACCTCTTGCGCCGTGGTGATGCCCTCGCGCACCAGGCGTTCGCCGTCGTCGCGCATCAGCTGCATGCCGCCGGCCTGCGCGGCCGCGCGGATCTCGGACTCGGGCGCCTGGTTGTGGATCTGCTGGCGGATGGTGTCGTCCACCACCAGCAGCTCGAAGATGCCGGTGCGGCCCTTGTAGCCGCTGGGCTCGCTGGCGTCGATCTTGCGCACCAGGCGCTGGGCCAGCACGCCCAGCAGCGAGGATGACAGTAGGAACGGCTCCACGCCCATGTCGGTCAGCCGGGTGATGGCGCTGGTGGCGTCGTTGGTGTGCAGCGTGGCCAGCACCAGGTGGCCGGTGAGCGAGGCCTGGATGGCGATCTGCGCGGTCTCGAAGTCGCGGATCTCGCCGATCATGATCACGTCCGGGTCCTGGCGCAGGATGGCGCGTAGCGCCTTGGCGAACGTGAGGTCGATCTTGGGGTTGACCTGGGTCTGGCCGATGCCGGGCAGCTCGTACTCGATGGGGTCTTCCACCGTCATGATGTTGCCTTGCGTGGCATCCATCTGGCCCAGCGCGGCATACAGCGTGGTGGTCTTGCCCGAGCCGGTGGGGCCGGTGACGAGCACGATGCCGTGCGGCTGGGCGACGAGCTGGTTGAAGCGCGCCAGCGTCGCGCCCTGCATGCCGACGGCCGCCAGCGTGAGCTTGCTCTCGCTCTTGTCCAGCAGGCGCAGCACCGCGCGCTCGCCGTGGGCGCTGGGCAGGGTGGAGACGCGCACGTCGATGGCGCGCGTGCCCAGGCGCAGGCTGATGCGGCCGTCCTGCGGCAGGCGTTTTTCGGAGATGTCCAGGTCGGCCATGATCTTCAGGCGCGAGATCAGCGCCGCGTGCAGCGCGCGGTGCGGCTGCACCACTTCGCGCAGCGCGCCGTCGATGCGAAAGCGCACGCTGGAGTGGCGCTCGTAGGGCTCGATGTGGATGTCGCTGGCGCCGTCGCGCGCGGCCTGCGTGAGCAGGGCGTTGAGCATGCGGATGATGGGCGCGTCGCCGGCGGATTCGAGCAGGTCTTCCACCGCCGGTATGTCCTGCATCATGCGCGAGAGGTCGGCATCCGACTCGACCTCGCTGATCACCGTGGCGGCATTCGACTCGCTGTGCGAATAGGCCTGGCTGATGCGCTGGGCGATCTGCTCGGCCTCCAGCCGCGCCAGGTGCTGCACAGGGTATTTGCGCAGCACTTCGGACAGCGCGCCGGCATCGGGCTGCGGCCCGTGCCACAGCACGGCCTGGCCGGCATCTTCCTCCAGCAGCAACTGGCTGCCGCGGGCAAAGGCGTAGGGGAGCGGGTGGCGCATGGAGTGGATGTTGCTATGAAAAAATGAGCTTTTGGCGCTTGATATTCATCGATTTCAAATGCTTTTTGCTTTAAGGATCATGAATGGCATGCGCTGGAAGCTATGGTTTTGGGAGCTGGTGTTGGAGTTTGGCAATGCCATGTCAGCGGCGGTCACATGGTTCTGGATCGACGTCTGGCACGCTTGCCAGCGCGGCGTCAAACTGCTCGCGGCTGCCACGGGCTGCGCGTTGTTCCAGGTAGTCCTGCGCGCCCAGCGCGGCGAGTTTTTCAGCCAGCGCGGTGCTGATGAGCTGGTTGATGGAAACGCCTTCTTGGCTGGCATAGGCCTTGGCATTCTTGTGCAGGGATTCGGGCAGGCGGATGCTGAGGGTGCTCATGAAGGTTTTCCTCCGGATGGCAAGTGCAGAAATTGCTGCGGATTGACGATCTTGATCCCGAAGCGGGCGGCCGCCGCAAAATCACGCGTATTCCAAGTGACGATGTATGGGCATTGTCCATTGACCGCGGTTTCCAGCACCATGTCGTCCTTGGGGTCGGACAGTTGCGGCCGCCACAGAAAATGGATCGGCTGGCGAATCGCAGTGGAGCAAAGGTAGTCGAGGATGCCGTGCACGGCACTGGCACCAACGCGCACCATGCCCGGCCGCAGCAGCACATCCTCGTACTCCATCACCAAAGGCACCGAGACTATGTGCTGGAAACGCTGTTGGCCCAGCTGCGACAGCAGATCGAACGACCAGCCTGCGCGCGAGCGCAAGGCGGCAACCAGTACATTGGTGTCGATGACGATGCGCGGCAAGGCCTTCATGGTATTGCCAATGATACCTTTGCGTTGCCGCATATCCAATGCATGCCATGCGCTTTAGCGCTTGGGCGCAAGTAGCCCAGAGGCGCGAGCCGCTCAGTGCTCAAGCTGCATGCCCTGCGGCGTCACCACCAGCGGCGCGGCCTGTACCACCGGCGTCTCCGAGTAGCCCAGCGGCGCGCCTATGGTCTGCTGCTGCAGCGGGGTCATGATGGGTGAGTCATTGATCGGCACGGTGCTGCTGCGCTCCGGCTGGTTGGCCTGCTGCAGGCCGCGCATCAGCTCGTAGCGGTCGAGGCTGAGTTGCTGGCTGGCATTCGCATCGCGCACCACCACCGGGCGCAGGAAGACCATCAGGTTGGTTTTCTTGCGAGTGCGTGTGTCGCTGCGGAACAGCGCCCCCACGCCCGGGATGTCGCCCAGCCATGGCACCTTCTGCACCGAGCCGGTGTACTGGTCCTGCAGCAGGCCGCCGAGCACGATGATGGAGCCATCCTCCACCAGCACGGTCGATTCGATCGAGCGTTTCGTCGTGGTGGGGCCGTTCGCCTTGTCAGCGGTGCCGTCCTTGACGTTGGAGGTCTCCTGGTAGATGGAGAGCTTGATGGTGCCGTTGGCATTGATCTGCGGGCGCACGCGCAGCGTCAGGCCTACGTCTTGGCGCTGCACGGTAGTAAAGGGATTGACCGTGTTGGAGCCGCTGGTATTGGCGTAGGAACCGGTCACGAAGGGCACGTTCTCGCCGATCAGGATCTGCGCCTCCTGGTTGTCCAGCGTCAGCAGGTTCGGGGTGGCGAGTGCGTTGCCGTCGCCGCTGGCCTGCAGCAGGTTGGCGAGCGCACCCAGCACATATTCGCCGTTGTGCTTGATGCCAAGGCCCAGGTTCATGCCGGCCGAGGGCTTGTTCAGGTTGGAATAGTCACCGGAAGCATTGGCGGTCGCGATGCCCGCCGCCAGATCGAACAGGTTGGTGCCGCCCACGGTGAAATTGCTGCCCAGCAGGCCGACCACGCTGCTGCCCTGGCCGATCAGGCTTTGCCACTGCACGCCGAACTGTGCGGCTTTATCGACGTTGACTTCGGCGATCAGGCTTTCCACCAGCACCTGGGCGCGGCGGCCGTCGAGCTGGTCGATCACCGCGCGGATCTGGCGGTACAGCGGCTCGGGCGCGGTGATGATCAGCGAATTGGTCGCCACGTCGGCCTGGACGATGCCGCCGGTGGTGCTGGCATTGCCGCTGCCGCCGGACAGCGAGGCGTTGCTGGCGCGGGTGCCGCCGCCCAGGCCCATCCCGCCCAGGCCAGAGCTGCTGCTACTGCTGCTGTTGCTGGTACTGCCGCCGATGCTGCTGGTGCCCGAGGACAGGCTGCTGCCGCGGTTGCCCGCAGACAGGCCGCCGGACGAGAGCCCGCCGAGGTTGAGGCTGGCGCCGCTGCCGCCATCCTGCCCCGTCAGCGCGGCGCGCAGCGTGCCCGCCAGTGTCGTGGCATCGGCGTTCTTGAGGTAGACCACATGGATGTTGCCGGCGGCCTCGTTGCCCGCGCCGCCGCGCGAGGGCAGGTCGAGCTTGGCCACCAGGGCCTTGACCTGGGCCACGCGCGCCGGGTTGGCCGCGCGCAGCAGGATGGTGTTGGTGCGCGGCTCGGCCAGCAGCGTGGTGCGGTAGGAGCTATCGGCCTGGCCGGTGGTGGCGCTCGCGGGGCCGGAGCCGCCGCCGTCGATCAGGCGCTGCAGCAGCGGCACCACGTCGGTGGCGATGGCGTTTTGCAGCGGAATGATCTCCACGTCGCTGGCATTGGCCACGTCCATGCTGGCGATGATGCGCGCCATGCGCTGCAGGTTGTCGGCATAGTCGGTGATGACCAGCGTGTTGTTGCCCGGGTTGACGTTGATGGTGTTGTTGGGGCTGATCAGCGGGCGCAGCACCGGCACCAGGTTGTTGGCGTTCTCGAAGTTGAGCTTGAAGATCTGCGTCACGATCTGGCCGCCGCCTTGCCCGCCGCCCTGGGCGCTGCGCGTGCTGCCGCCCTGGGTGATGCGCACCGCGCTGCCTTGCAGCTTGGCGTCGGCCTCGGGCACCACCTTGTACAGGCCCGCGGCCTCGACCACGGTGTAGCTCTGCAGCCGCAGCGCCGCCAGGAACTGCTCGAACGCGGCGGCAGGCGTCACCGCCTTGTCGGTCACCAGGTTCATCGTGCCCTTGACGCGCGGGTCCACCACCACGTTCTTGCCGGTGATGGTGGCCATGGCGCGGGCCACCGATTCGATGTCGGCGTTGGCGAAGTTCAGGGTCACCGGCTCGCCGGGGCGCACGCTGGTGGTGGTGGCATCGACCGCCGTCTGCGCCTGGGCCGGGCCGGCGGCGCAGGCCAGGAAAGCGCAGGCGGCGATGGAGTGCAGGGCGAATCGAACGCTGTGCTGTGTCAAGGATTTCATAGTCAACCAACCGAGAGCAGCGAGCGGGTGCCGCGGCGCTGCCCAATGATATTCAACAGATTGCCGAGCGCGGCCTCGCTGCCATCCGCAGCCCAGGCTTCGCCGGTAAAGCGCAGGCGCTGGCCAACCCACTGGCCGCTGCCCTGCACGAAGAATGGCCCCTGCAGGGTCTTGATCGAGAGCGATGCCAGGCCGCCGTCCGGCGCTCCCTGCAGCAGCGCCTGGTAGCTGCCCAGCGGGCGCACGGTGGACAGGCGCGAGGTGACCGCCAGCGCATCCAGCGTGGCATCGCCGCTGAGCTGCAGGCGGCCGGCATTGAGCTGCAGCTGCAGGCCGTTGCTGCGCAGCCGCAGCTGGCCTTGCGGCTCCAGGGTATTCCATGGCGTGCCCAGGCCCGTGAGCAGCGCGGCGGGCCACTGGCTTTCATGCGCCGCCAATGCCAGCGTGACGCCGCCCCAGCGCGGCTCAATGGCGATGGGCCAGGCCGTGCGCATGCAGCAGTCGGCATGCCAGCGCAGCAGCGCGCCTGTCCAGGCCGGACGCAGCTGCCACTGCACGCGGCCGGGCAGGGCCATGCGGTCGCGGCTGTGCGCGCCGCCGGTCAGCACCCACTGGGCCGAGCCGTTCCAGACGGTGCCGCGCGGCTCGGCGAACTGCAGCTGGCCCTGGCTGGCCCAGGCCACCGCGCTGGCCAGCCAGTGCGCCGGCGCCCACAGCAGCGCGGCCGTGGCCGCGCCCAGCAGCGCGCCCCAGGCCGCCCAGCGCCAGGGCGGGGCGCTGTTGCGCGGTGTGGGGGAGGCGGTACGCTTGGCCATCGGCTTCTCAGGGCGAGGGCAGGCTCAGGACCAGGCTGCCCGACCAGTGCGATGGCGCTGCGGCATCGGCTTTGTCAGTGGTTTTGGCATCCGGTTTGCCGGCGGCGCTGCCGCGGGTGATCCGCAGGTCTATCGGTACCGCATGCGCGTTGGCGCGCACCTGGGCCAGCCACTGCTGCAGCGGCGCGGCGGCGGCGTTGGTCAGCGTGACGGTGGCGCGGTCGCCCTGCCGCGCCAGCGTGGCGCTCTTGCCCAGTTGCTGGGCGAGCGAGGTTTCCAGCTGCTGCAGCGCTTGCGTGGCCGACAGCCGGGTGCCGCCCTGCAGCTGGCGGGCCTGGGTTTCCAGGGCCTGCATCTCGGCGAGCTGCCGCTCCAGCCGCTGGTGCTCGGCGGGGGCGCTGCGCAGCGTGGCGATGGCCGGTGCCAGCAGCAGCCACCACAGCAGCGCCAGCACGATCACCAGCGCGGCGATGGACAGCAGGCGGCGCTCGCGCGGCGCCAGCGCCTGCCAGCGGCGGCGCAGCAGGGCGGTGGCATTCGAGGCGCTGTTCAAGGCGCCGTTTGGCATGGCCGTACGCTTCATTGCCGGGCCTCCCGGATCACCCATTGGTCATTCTGCGCATCCACCTGCGCACCCTGTGTCTGCAGCCGGCCGCGAAAGGCATCGAGGCTGGCGGCGGGCAGGCCGCGCAGCCGCAGCTCGCGGCCGCTGTATTCGATCTGGCTGGGCATGCTGCCGGGCGGCAGCGCGGTCAGCGCTTCGCCGGCGGCAGCCAGCAGCGGCTCCAGATCGCCCGGCGTGAGCCCGCCCGAGGCCTGGCGCAGCAGCGCGACCTCGCGCGCCATCTGCATGGGCGCGTCGACTACCACCTGCACCTTGGGAAAGCTGGTCTTCAGTATGTTGCGCACCATGGCCTGCTTGGCCTGGAGCTGCTGGCGCTCTTGCCAGGCGCGGGCGTTGATGCCGATCAGCGCCACCGCGGCCAGCGCCAGCGCGCCCCAGCGCGCCGGCCGCCAGGCGGGCGCATGCAGCAGGCCGTTGAGGCCGCTGCCCAGGCGCCGCTGCATGCGCTGGCGGCCCGAGTTGGCAAACTCCAGCTGCGCCAGGTCCCAATCGCTGGCGCCGGCGTCCAGCATGGTCTGCGCTGCGCTGTACAGCTGCACCGGCCGGCCGAGCAGTTGCTCGGCCACCGCCACCACGGCGGGCTCGGCATGGATGGGCGGTGCATTGGGCGTGTCGGCATCCGGGCTGGGCAGCAGCGCGGCGGTGTCGCGTGTGAGCGGCAGCGCCACGACGGCCTGGCCCAGGCCGTAGCACAGCGCCTGGGCCGCTTCGGGCGTGCCGCTGACCAGCACGCAGGCGCCGTCGGGCGAGGCCGCACCGGGCGTGTGGCTGGGCACGATGCGGGCGATCGCACGGCCCGCGGCCTCAAGCGCCTGCAGGTGCTCGCGCAGCCAGGGGCGCGAGCAGGCCGCCACCCAGACCGGCTCGCCGGCGCGTGCCTGCGGCTGCAGCGCAAAATGCAGCTGGCCGGGTTCGTCGAGCAGCCGCTCTTCGAGCAGGCCCTCCAGCACCGCGCGCAGGCGCGGGGACTGTGCGGAAACGCCTTGCGGCAGCGTGAGCCGGTGCCACGACAGCAGCTGCGCCGGCACCACGGCCACGGCTTCGCCGGCCCGCCCGGGGTTGGGCAGCAGCGCGGCCGTGGTGTTGCCATGCTGGGCCAGGCTGCGCCCGTCGGGCGACAGCGCGTAGCCGTACAGCGCATCGGCGCCGTCCGGCATGGGCAGGGTGATGAATAAGGTGCTCATGGAAATGTCGTGCGCCGCATTGTAGGGGCCAGGGCTTCATGCAGATGCAACAGGTTTGTCATGATCGCTCGCCGCCGCCTGGATTGCTGGGCATGGCACCGCCGCGCTCGCGCAGCACCACGCTCAGCGCCAGCCCCTGGCGGTAGACCAGCGAGCGCTCCTGCACCACCAGGTCGTCGAAGCGCAGCCGCGCCCAGACATCGAAGTAGTTGGTGTTGGCGGACAGGGTGCTGCTGCTGTGGCTCACCGCCTCTTGCAGCGCCGGCTTGGGCAGGCGCTTGAGCAGGTCCGCCGTGTCCTTGAACGGCATGCTCTGGCGCAGCTGGGTGATCTGCTGCGCGGTGGCGGCGTCGAGCTTGTCTATGGCCGCATAGAGCACGGTGGCCGACGCGGTGTTGATGTTGACCGGGGTTTTCTGCGGCAGGATGGTGGCATAGGGTTCCAGCGCCTGCAGCGTGGCCGGCGACAGGCCCCACCAGGCGAGCTCCTTCCAGGTGCGCGGCAGCAGCGGGGCCGTGCCTTCGACCTTGTCTTCGCGCAGCGCGGGCAGGGCGGCCTGCGTCAGCAGGGTGAGTTCCGAGCTTGGCAGGCCCAGGCGGCTGAACAGGCGCGAGAACTGCTGCAGCGCGAACGGGTCGATCTGGTTGGCGTTGACCAGGTTGCGCAGGTTCAGGCGCGATTGGGCATCGACGATCATGCCCGAGAGAAAGGCGGCCTGCGCGTCGATGGTGTCGTCGCCCACCTGGCTCTGGTTGTTCTGCGCCTGCAGGAAGGTGGACAGGCGTGCCTCGGCCAGCGGCACGGCCCAGGGCTCGGAGAGCGCGTCCACATTGCTCAGGCGCGCGTCCTCGCGCAGGATCAGGCGCGAGAAATCCAGTCCCGCCAGCAGCAGCCAGCCGGCCTGCACGCGGGTGCGTTCGGCTCCCTCGACCTCGAGATTGCGCCATTGCTGCCAGACCGCGGCCGCGGCGATGGCCGCCACCAGGGTGACGGTGAGCATGGCCGCCAGCAGCGCGACGCCGCGTTGCCGGGGTGAGGGCTGGTGCCTCATGGCTTGTTGTTCCCCAGCAGCGGATTGAACCAATCCTGCGTGATGGTGCCGGCCAGCGCGCCGGGCGCGGGCAGCAGCAGGGTCAGGCGGATGCCGTCGGGCAGCGGCTGCCGCGAGGTGCGCGTGGTGGGGTCGTTCACATCGGCCGGGGCGTTGACGTTGCCGGCCGACAGCGGGTTCGTCCAGCTGTTGTCGCGAAAGTACAGCAGCTGCCAGCCCTGCACTGGCATCAGCCGCGTCTCGCCGCGCTGCAGCTCGGCCCCGGGGCTGCCGGACCAGACGGCGGCGCTGGCCCAGGCCTGGCGCCATTCGTCGACGGTGCGCACCGGCGGCGATTGCCAGCGCAGCCAATAGGTGAAGCTGCCGGCGGGGCCGCTGCGCTCCTGCTGGCTCCAGGCCACCACGCGCAGGCCCTGTTCCTCGATGTCGCTGCCGCGCCGCGTCATGCGCAGCAGGCGCCCGTCCCACTCCAGCGGCGTGGTCTGCGCCACGCGCTCGATCGCATTCAGGTCGGTGCTCCACTGCGCCAGCGCCGCCTGCGCCACCATCACCTCGTCGCTGTAGGCGCGGGCCTGCTGCTGGGCGGCCACCATGCCGTCGATGCCGCGCCAGCTGAGCACCGTCATGCCGGCCAGGATCGCAATCGCGATCAGCAGCTCGATCAGCGTGAAGCCTTGGTGGGTGTGGCGCATGCTGCTGCCGGCTCAGCCGCGGCCGACCACGGTGGACACGCGCACGATGGGGCTGCCGCCGCGCAGCGTCTGTGCATCGATGCGGCGAAACAGCGGGTTGGGCGTGGGGAACACATCCACCCGCACCTCGTAGGCGCGGCCCGCCTGCTCGCAGGGCACGGTGGTATTGCCCAGCCCCGGCAGCTGGTTGGACAGGCGCGCGGCCACCAGCTGGTTCTCGGCGCAGATCTGCGCCAGCATCACATCGCTTTGCCGGTCGGCGGTCTGGGTCAGCGCCTGCATGGCCTTGCCGCCCGCCAGCAGCGCGATGGCGACGATGGCCAGCGCCACCAGCACCTCGATCAGCGTGAACCCGCGCGCGCGTGTTGGCATGGGCATAGGCATGGGCATCATGGGGGCAGGACGGCAAAGGGGCGCGCGCCGTCGGTGGCCACCGCCACCGCGGCGGCCGGGCTGCCGGGCTGGCTGAGCCAGATGGCCTGCGGGCCGATCAGCGGCTCGGGGCCGAGCACCACGTCGCCCTGGCCGCCGGTGATGGTGCGCACGGCTACCGGCGGGTACAGCCAGGGCAGCTGCCGGGTGCCGCCCAGCAGGCCGTCGATCGCGAAGCCCCGGCTGTCGGCGCGCCAGCGCACGGGCAGGCCGCTGGCGCGCGACTGGGCGCGGGCCGCCTCCAGCTGCGCCGCCAGCCGCTGGCCTTCGCGCTGCAGGTGCTCGCCGCTGCCGTCGCCGATGGCAAACACCACGCCGATGCTGGCCAGCGCCATGATCGAGATCACCACCAGCATCTCGATCAGCGTAAAGCCGTGCTGCTGTGAGTCCAAGCTACTGCCAACTGCCAAGGTCGGCATTGTTGCCTTCGCCGCCCGACTGGCCGTCGGCGCCGAAGCTCATCACATCTACCTCGCCCTTGATGCCGGGATTCAGGTACTGGTAGGGGTGGCCCCAGGGGTCGTTGGGCAGCTTTTCCAGATAGGGCTTCCAGTTGATGGGCTGGGGGCCGCTGCCGGGGCGGTTGATCAGCGCCTGCAGGCCTTGCTCGGCGGTGGGGTAGCGCTGGTTGTCCAGCCGGTAGCGCTTGAGCGCACCCATGATGTTGGTGATGTCGGTGCGCGCGGCGGTGACGCGGGCCTCGTCTGCGGCGCCGATCACGTTGGGCACGATCAGCGCGGCCAGCACGCCGATGATGACCAGCACCACCATCAGCTCGATCAGGGTGAAGCCTTGCTGCACGCTGCGCCGCAGGCGGGAGGAAGAGAGAGTCATTACGGTGTCTGTATTCAAATTGCCACGACCCTGCATCATAATCCGCGAACCATGACACTCTCGCGCAATCCTTGGTCTCCGCGGCTCGCTGCCGGCATTTTGTGGGCGGGCGCCGCAGCCCTGGCCGTCTTCTGGGGCCTGCGGCTGTCGGCGCCCGGTGCCGTGGCCACCGCTCCGCTGGCCGGCGCGGGCCCGCTGGCCCAGGCCGATCCGCAGGGGCTGGCGCGCATCTTCGGCGCCCGCAGCGACGGCACCGAGGCCGCGGCGGCGCCCGCCGGCGACCGCTGGAAGCTGCTGGGCGTGCTGGCCGGCAAGTCCAGCGGCGGCGGCGCCGCGGTGATCTCGCTGGACGGCAAGCCGCCCAAGGTCTACCGCGTGGGCGCCACGGTGGCCGATGGGCTGGTGCTGCAGGCCATGCAGTCGGATGCGCCCCGCGCGGTCACGCTGGGCGCCAGTGCGGGCGGCCCGGCCAGCGTGACCATCAGCCTGCCGGCGGTCAAGTCGCTGGGCGCGCCCGCCAGCCCGGCGAGCGCGGCAATTCCGGTGCCCGGGGCCAGTACCGCCGCTGCGCCTGCCGCGGCGCGGCCGGCCACGCCGGCGCCGATCGTCGATCCCAACAGCACATTTACCGATCACTGAGGGCTGGCAGGGGCAGGCGCAGCCACTCGCCATAGCCTGGCCTGACCGACGGCCATTCATGGGCTGCCGGCTGCCGGCCGCAACGGGTCAGCAGCCAGTGCAGGCCCTGGATGACGCCCGCGTGGGTGATCCACAGCGCCGGCGCCTGCGTCTGCAGCGCCTGCTGCTGCGCCGCACGCAGCGCGCTGGCGATGCGCTGCAGCATGCTCGACAGCGGCTCGCCGCCGCCGGGCGCGTAGTGCCAGAAGTCGTCGGTCCAGGCCTTCAGCTCGGTGCGGGCGATGTCGTCCCAGCGCCGGCCTTCCCAGGCGCCGAAGTCCATTTCACGCAGCGCGTCGCAGCGCTGCAGCGCGAAACCAGGCTCCAGAGCCCGAATGGCAAGTGCCAGTTGCTCGCATCTTTGTAGCGGAGAGTGCCAGAGCATGCCGGCGGGCAGGCCGGCTTCGCGCCATTCGCGCAGCAGGGAGCGGGCCGCGGCCTCGGTGGCCTTGGCATCGGCGGGCATGTCGGTGGCGCCGTAGCAGATGCCGCGCGCAATCTGCGGCTGGGCATGGCGCTGCAGCCAGATGGCCGTCATGCCGCTGGGCCCAGCCACGCTCCCAGCGGGCCCAGCGATGCGGCCATGCCCAGGTAGAACCCGATCTCGGCCACCTGTTCGGTGGCGCCCAGCCCGTCGCCGGTGAAACCCTGCAGGCGGCGCTGCAGCCACTGGCGCATCCACAGCGCGGCGGCGGCGCTGGGCAGCAGCGCCAGCACCAGCACCGGCCAGCCCTGCCACCAGGCCAGCAGCGCGGCGGCGGGCAGGGCCCACAGCGTGGCGCTGGCAAGGCCGCGCCGGCTGATGAATTCGGCCAGCGGCTTGCTTTTGGACTGGGCGCTGTCGCCCACATGGGGCAGGCTGTGCACCACATACAGCGGCCAGAGCCGGGCGATCACATGCGCCGACAGCAGCGCGGCCATGGCCAGGCCCAGGCCGTGGCTGGCCAGCAGCGCGAGCAGCGCGGTCTTGCCGGCCACCGCCAGCACCATGGCCATCGCGCCGTAGGCGCCGATGCGCGAATCCTTCATGATGGCCAGGGCCTTGTCGCGCTCATGGCTGCCGCCCAGGCCGTCGACCACGTCGCTCAGCCCGTCCTCATGGAAGCACCCGGTCAGCAGCACCGTGGCCAGCGTGCTGAAGATGGCGGCCGCGAGCGGCGCATAGGGGTTGCCCCGGGGCAGCAGCAGCTGCACCGCCGCCAGCGTGCCGGCCGCAGCCGCGCCCACGATCCAGCCCACGCCCGGAAAATGCCCGGCACTGGCCCGCAGCAGCGCCGGGCTGTAGCCCACCCAGCCGGCGAGCCGGCCGGTGACCGGAATGCGGGTGAAGAACTGCAGCGCCAGCAGGAAATGGCGAACCGCTTGCATGGGGGCGCGGCGGGACGGGGCTTACTGCCCGGCCCGCAGGAACAGCTTGTAGGCCGGGTTGCCGGTTTCCTCCACCCAGGGGCAGCCCAGGGTGTCCAGGAAGGCCTCGAAGGCCTGCGCATCCTCGGGTGGCACCTGCATGCCGACCAGGATGCGGCCGTAGTCCGCGCCCTGGTTGCGGTAGTGGAACAGGCTGATGTTCCAGGCCGGCGCCATCAGGCTGAGGAACTTGAACAGCGCGCCCGGCCGCTCGGGGAAGACGAAGCGCAGCAGGCGCTCGTCGCGCGCCAGCGGCGAGCTGCCGCCGACCAGGTGGCGCAGGTGCTCCTTGGCCAGTTCGTCGAAGGTCAGGTCCAGCGCGTCGAAGCCGTGCTTCTGGAAGTTCCTGGCGATCTTCTCCGACTCGCCCCGGCTGTGGGTGGACACGCCCACGAACACATGGGCGCGGCTTTCGTCGCTGATGCGGTAGTTGAACTCGGTCACGCTGCGCGGCCCGCCGGGCAGGTTGCCCACGACTTCGCAAAAGCGCTTGAAGCTGCCGCGCTCCTCGGGGATGGTGACCGCGAGCAGCGCCTCCTTCTCCTCGCCCACGTCGGCGCGCTCGGCCACGAAGCGCAGGCGGTCGAAGTTCATGTTCGCGCCGCTCAGGATGGCGGCATAGGTCTCGCCCTTGGTCTTGTGCTTGGCCACATACTGCTTGACGGCTGCCACCGCCATCGCGCCCGACGGCTCCACGATCGAGCGGGTGTCGACGAAGATGTCCTTGATCGCGGCGCAGACCGCGTCGGTATCGACCACGATGTACTCGTCCACCAGGCCCTGGGCCACGCGGAAGGTCTCCTCGCCCACCAGCTTGACGGCGGTGCCGTCGGCGAACAGGCCCACGTCGGGCAGGGTCACCCGGCCACCGCCCCGCACCGACTGCACCATGGCGTCGGAGTCGTTCATCTGCACGCCGATCACCCGGATCGAGGGATTCACCGCCTTGATGTAGTTGGCCACGCCGCTGATCAGCCCGCCGCCGCCGATGGCCACGAACACCGCGTGCAGCTGGGCCGAGCCGATCTTCTGCACCTGGCGCATGATCTCCATCGCCACCGTGCCCTGGCCGGCGATCACGTCCGGGTCATCGAAGGGGTGCACGAAGGTCAGCCCCTGCTCCTGCTGCAGGCGCACGGAGTGCTCATAGGCGTCGCTGAAGCTCTCGCCCGCCAGCACCACCTCGCCACCCAGGCCCTTGACGGCGTCGACCTTGATCTGCGGCGTCGTCGCGGGCATCACGATCACCGCGCGCGCGCCCAGCCGGTTGGCCGCCAGCGCCACGCCCTGGGCATGGTTGCCGGCCGAGGCGCAGATCACGCCCTTTTGCAACTGCTCGGGCGTCAGGTGCGCCATCTTGTTGTAGGCGCCGCGCAGCTTGAAGCTGAACACCGGCTGCTGGTCTTCGCGCTTGAGCAGCACCTTGTTGTGCAGGCGGCGGCTCAGGTTCTTGGCTGCATCCAGGTCCGACTCGATGGCCACGTCGTAGACGCGGGCGGTCACGATCTTCTTCAGGTAGTCGGCAGGGGTCAGGACTGGAGTGGCAGGGGATTTCGGCATACGACGGGAAAAGCTAAGCAGTAAAGGGCGAAGGCCGATCATAGGCCCAACCGGAGCGCGGCCCGGGCGAAAAAAAAGCCCCTGACTTGCATCAGGGGCTGGAACCACCTTTGAGAGGTGGAGGAGACAACTTGCATGCTACATTCGACGCCCCGCCGGGCTGGTGGAACTGGGCTTCGAAGAGCAGATGGGCACAGTATAGTCCCAGGTTTGTTGCGATGCAACAAAATTGATGGCGCAACTGACAATTTTTTGAATTTCTTCAGGCCAGGCCTGGAATCACACGGGAGTAGCAAATGGAATGCACGGTAAGCTGGACGGGCGCGAGCGGTACCCGCTCCGGCATGGGCTTTGTGGCGGAGACCGGCAGCGGCCACGTGCTGGCGATGGACGGTGCGCCGGATGCGGGCAATCCCGCCAACGGCGGCCGCAACCTGGCGCCGCGCCCCATGGAGACGGTGCTGGCCGGCACCGGCGGCTGCACGGCCTACGACGTGGTGCTGATCCTCAAGCGCGGGCGCCACGATGTGCGCGGCTGCTCGGTCACGCTGACGTCCGAGCGCGCCGACACCGACCCCAAGGTGTTCACCAAGATCCACATGCAGTTCACCGTGACCGGCCGTGGCATTCCCGCCACGGCGGTGGAGCGCGCGATCGCGATGAGCCACGACAAGTACTGCTCCGCCAGCATCATGCTGGGCAAGACGGCCGAGATCACCACCGGCTTCGAGCTGGTCGAGGTGTGAAGGCTCTATAGATAGTGCGCCGTCGCCGTCATCACCTTGGCGGCGGCGGTCATCAGCGCCTTGGCCGGCGGCGGCAGCTCGATGGCGCCGGCCGCGGCGGCGGCCTCGGCATGGCGTTCCTCGTCCGCCTTCATCCGCGCCACCACCGCCAGCGAGGCCGCGTCCTGCGGCGGCAGGCGGTGCAGGTGCGACTGCAGGTGGGCGGAGACCTGGTTCTCCGTCTCCTCGACGAAGCCCAGGCTGGCCTGGTCGCTGACCTTGGCGGCGGCCAGGCCGATCAGGAATGCGCCGCCGAACCACAGTGGATTGAGCAGGCTGGGGCGCTCGCCCAGCGCAGTCAGCCGCTCCCGCGTCCAGGCCAGGTGGTCCATCTCCTCCTGCGCCGCATCCAGCAGCTGGCGGCGCAGGCCCTCGTCGCGGGTCACCATGGCCTGGGCGGTGTACAAGGCCTGCGCGCACACCTCGCCCACATGGTTCACGCGCATATAGGCGCCCGACAGGCGTTTCTCCTGCGCCGACAGCTCGGCCTCGGCAATGCCGGCGGCTGGCGAGGGCTGGACGGAGCGAGGTGTTGCGAACAGGGTACGCAGCGCGGTGTCCGCTGCCTGGAAGAGTCGGTCTTGCATGGGGGCCAATGGTACGCCCGTGGGCAAACCACTTGGATGATCAGAGTTTTGCTTGTCTGATTGCTATCAAAACCATGTGAAAATGCCGGCGTGGCAAGCAGGGGGTGGCCGTTGCAATCATGCAACGGAATCCGTCGAATTGGCCGGTATCTGCGGGATTTTGTTTGCGCAACCGGCAGCGGTCTGTTGAAATACCACTAACTTCCACACTAGGAGGTTGGCGCGGGAGCAGGTAGAAGTTGTGCAGAACCGTGAGGCTGACATCAACCCCCCCGTACCAGCGCCGTCTGTTAAACCTTGGAGTAACTCGCAATGAAAAAATCTCTTGTTGCCTTGGCAGTGCTGGCCGCTTCCGGCGCCGCAATGGCTCAGTCTTCCGTGACCCTGTTCGGTGTTGTTGACGCCGGCGTGACCTACGCCAAGGCCAGCGGCCAAAGCTCCATCTACGGCCTGTCCAACAGCGGCAACGCAACCAGCCGTCTGGGCTTCCGCGGCGTGGAAGACCTGGGTGGCGGCCTGAAGGCTGGCTTCTGGCTGGAAGGCGCGATCCAGAACGACGTCGGCACCGGTGCTGGTGGCGGCGCTTCGGGCCCTGGCTTCGAATTCAAGCGTCGTTCGACCGTGAGCCTGATGGGCAACTTCGGTGAAGTGCGTCTGGGCCGCGAACTGGTGGCTGCCTACAACGACACCATCATCAAGTACGACGTGTTCGGCCAGGTCGGCATCGGCCAAAGCCAAGCCTACCTGTCGAGCAAGTCTGGCTCCCCCACCCGCGTGGGCAACATGATCAGCTACTACACGCCTGGCCTGTCCGGCTTCAAGGCTGCTGTGAACTACGGTTTCGGCGAGAAGGCTGGCGACAATTCGGCTAGCCGTTACTTCGGCGGTTCCGTTGGCTACGACAACGGCCCCCTGAGCGTGACCCTGGCTGCTGACCAGCAAAACGCCGACTACACCCTGCTGGGCAACACGCTGGACACCGTGCGTTCCTACTCGCTGGGCGCTTCGTACAACTTCGGCGCAGCCAAGCTGATGGGCTACGCTCGCCAAGAGCGCCAAAAGCTGCTGGGCGGCGGCACGACCAAGGTCAACACCGCTGGTCTGGGTGTGAGCGCTCCCGTGGGTGCTGCTGGCGAAGTCAAGGCTTCGTACAACTTCTACGACGTGAAGGGTGTGGACGGCAAGGCTCACCAGCTGGCTCTGGGCTACGTGCACAACCTGTCCAAGCGTACCGCTCTGTACGGCACCTACGCTTACCTGAAGAACAAGGGTAACGAAACCTACAACCTGAACACCACCGGCCTGTCCACCTACATCCCCGGTGCTGGCAAGAACGAAAACGCTATCAGCGTTGGTATCCGCCACGCTTTCTAATCAGCTGCTGGGGTAACCCAGCTCTGGATAGCGAAAAGCCCATCGAAAGATGGGCTTTTTTTATGGTCCATGCTCTTTCCGTGCAGGATGCTTGCTTTTCGCTGATGGGTTTGTATGGCCAGACTGCCTCGCCTGACGCTGCCGGGGGTGCCGCACCATGTGCTGCATCGCGGCAATAACCGGCAAAGTGTTTTCCTCGACGATGAGGACCGCGCATGCTTCGTGGAGCTGCTGCAGGCTTGTGCGCGGCAAGCCCGGGTGGAGCTGCATGCGTTCGTATTGATGCCGGCAGACTTCCAGCTGCTGCTGAGTCCGGCCGAGGCGCCCGGCCTGCCTGCGTTCATGCAGGCGCTGGGGCGCAGCTATGTGCGCTATTTCAACCAGCGGCACCGGCGCAGCGGCACCTTGTGGGAAGGGCGCTATCGCTCGACCGTGGTGCAGGCCGAGGCGCATCTGCTGCAGTGCATGGTGTATCTCGACAGCCTGCCGGTCCGCCTGGGCCTGGCGCAGGAGCCGGCGGGCTATGGCTGGTCCAGCTGCCGGCACTACCTGGGCATGGCCCAGATGCCGTGGCTGCGGCCGCATGCCATGTGGTGGGGCCTGGGCAATACGCCGTTTGCGCGCGAGGCCGAATATGCGCGCCTGCTGTCGGAGGGGGTCGGCATGAGGCTGGCCGAGAGTTTTGCGCGGGCAGTTGAGAGTGGATGGGTGCTGGGGAGTGAGGATTTTGTTGCGGCTTTGCAAAAGACGGTGAGCCGCCGGGTGGTGAAGAAGACGGCTGGACGGCCGCGGAAAAGCCCTTTGGCCGACGAGTAGAAAAGGGGGGTAATGCCTTTTTAATAAATGGTCTGTAGCTATCTTTTTTAATGTGTCCCCAATTTAATTTTTGATTGTATATTGTATTTAAAATTGATATCTGACCCCAAATAAATTATTTGCTCGGGTATTTAATGCGCCGCACAATAGCGTTCCCTGCGATCGATATTGAAGGAATGCGCCATGTCCACGGCTGCCGCAAAACAACAGTTGCAACATGCGGGTCTGTACGACCCGGCGAATGAACACGACGCCTGCGGCGTTGGCTTCGTGGCCCATATCAAGGGCCACAAGAGCCATGCCATCGTTACCCAGGCACTGAAGATCCTGGAGAACCTCGACCACCGCGGCGCCGTGGGCGCGGACAAGCTGATGGGCGACGGCGCCGGCATCCTGATCCAGATTCCCGATGCGCTGTACCGTGAGGAGATGGCGGCGCAAGGGGTGGCCCTGCCGCCGCTGGGCGAGTATGGCGTGGGCATGATCTTCCTGCCCAAGGAGCATGCTTCGCGCCTGGCCTGCGAGGAAGAGATGGAGCGCGCCATCAAGGCCGAGGGCCAGGTGCTGCTGGGCTGGCGCGACGTGCCCGTGAACCTGGACATGCCCATGTCGCCCACGGTGCGCGAGAAGGAGCCGATCATCCGCCAGGTGTTCATCGGCCGTGGCACCGACGTGATCGTGCAGGATGCGCTGGAGCGCAAGCTGTACGTGATCCGCAAGACGGCCAGCGCCGCCATCCAGAACCTGCAGCTGAAATACAGCAAGGAATACTACGTGCCCAGCATGAGCAGCCGCACGGTGATCTACAAGGGCCTGCTGCTGGCCGACCAGGTGGGTACCTATTACCGCGATCTGCAGGATGCGCGCTGCGTCTCCGCGCTGGGCCTGGTGCACCAGCGCTTCTCGACCAACACCTTCCCCGAGTGGCCGCTGGCCCACCCGTACCGCTATGTGGCGCACAACGGCGAGATCAACACCGTCAAGGGCAACTACAACTGGATGCGCGCCCGCGAAGGCGTGATGAGCTCGCCGGTGCTGGGCGCAGACCTGCAAAAGCTCTACCCGATCAGCTTCGCGCACCAGTCCGACACCGCCACCTTCGACAACTGCCTGGAGCTGCTGACCATGGCGGGCTACCCGCTGGCCCAGGCGGTGATGATGATGATTCCCGAGCCTTGGGAGCAGCACACCACCATGGACACGCGCCGCCGCGCGTTCTATGAATACCATGCCTCGATGATCGAGCCCTGGGACGGCCCGGCCTCGATCGTGTTCACCGACGGCCGCCAGATCGGCGCCACGCTGGACCGCAACGGCCTGCGTCCGGCGCGCTACTGCGTGACCGACGACGACTTCGTGATCATGGGCTCCGAGTCCGGCGTGCTGCCGGTGCCCGAGCACAAGATCGTCAAGAAGTGGCGCCTGCAGCCGGGCAAGATGTTCCTGATCGACCTCGACCAGGGCCGCCTGATCGACGATGAGGAAGTCAAGTCGTCGCTGTCCAACGCCAAGCCCTATATGCGCTGGATCGAAGACCTGCGCATCCGCCTGGACGATGTGGCCGTGCCCGAGGCGGGCGAGTCGCCTACCGAGCAGGCCGGCGCGCTGGCCGAGTACGGCGCCATCGGCGACACGGTGCACCAGTCCGAGCTGCTGGACCGGCAGCAGGCCTTTGGCTACACGCAGGAAGACATCAAGTTCCTGATGAGCCCGATGGCCGCCAGCGGCGAAGAGGGCATCGGCTCGATGGGCAACGACAGCCCGCTGGCCGTGCTGTCGAACAAGGACAAGCCGCTGTACAACTACTTCAAGCAGCTGTTCGCCCAGGTGACGAATCCGCCGATCGACCCGATCCGCGAAGCCATCGTGATGAGCCTGGTGTCCTTCGTCGGCCCGCGGCCCAATCTGCTGGACATCAACCAGGTCAACCCGCCGATGCGCCTGGAAGTGAGCCAGCCGGTGCTCAACTTTGCCGACATGGCCAAGCTGCGCGACATCAAGCAGCACACGGCCGGCAAGTTCAGCTCGGCGGCGCTTGACATCACCTACCCGCTGCAATGGGGCTCGGAAGGCGTCGAGGCGCGCCTGGCCTCGCTGTGCGCGCAGGCGGTGGATGCGATCAAGAGCGGCCACAACATCCTGATCATCAGTGACCGCGGCGTTGCCAAGGACCGGGTGGCGATCCAGGCGCTGCTGGCGCTGTCGGCCATTCACCAGCACCTGATCCGCGAGGGCCTGCGCACCGCCTGCGGCCTGGTGGTGGAGACTGGCAGCGCCCGCGAGGTACACCACTTCGCGGTGCTGGCCGGCTACGGCGCCGAGGCCGTGCATCCCTACCTGGCGCTGGAGACGCTGTGCGCCATCCACAAGCACCTGCCGGGCGACCTGTCGGCCGACAAGGCGATCTACAACTACACCAAGGCGATCGGCAAGGGCCTGTCCAAGATCATGTCGAAGATGGGCGTGTCCACCTACATGAGCTATTGCGGCGCCCAGCTGTTCGAGGCCATCGGCATCAACAGCGACACGATTGGCAAGTATTTCACCGGCACACCGAGCCGCGTGGGCGGCCTGGGCGTGTTCGAGATCGGCGAGGAGGCCATCCGCCGCCACAAGGCGGCCTACGGCGACGATCCGGTGCTGGCCAACATGCTGGATGCCGGCGGCGAGTACGCCTGGCGCAGCCGCGGCGAAGAGCACATGTGGAGCCCCGACGCGATCGCCAAGCTGCAGCACAGCACCCGCGCCAACAGCTTCGGCACCTACAAGGAATACGCGCAGATCATCAACGACCAGAGCCGCCGCCACATGACGCTGCGCGGCCTGTTCGAGTTCAAGCTCGATCCCGCCAAGGCCATCCCGCTGGAGCAGGTCGAGCCCGCGGCCGAGATCGTCAAGCGCTTTGCCACCGGCGCGATGTCGCTGGGCTCGATCAGCACCGAGGCGCATGCCACGCTGGCGATTGCGATGAACCGCATCGGCGGCAAGAGCAACACCGGCGAGGGCGGCGAGGACCCGGCCCGCTACCGCAACGAGCTCAAGGGCATTCCGATCAAGCTGGGCGACACGCTGCAAAGCGTGATCGGCGTGGAGAACGTCGAGGTCGACCTGCCGCTCAAGGACGGCGACTCGCTGCGCTCGCGCATCAAGCAGGTGGCTTCGGGCCGTTTCGGCGTCACGGCCGAATACCTGGCCTCGTCCGACCAGATCCAGATCAAGATGGCCCAGGGCGCCAAGCCCGGCGAGGGCGGCCAGCTGCCCGGCGGCAAGGTGTCCGAATACATCGGCAAGCAGCGCTACTCGGTGCCCGGCGTGGGCCTGATCTCGCCGCCGCCGCACCACGACATCTATTCCATCGAGGATCTGGCGCAGCTGATCCACGACCTGAAGAACGTGGCGCCGCATGCCAGCGTCAGCGTCAAGCTGGTGTCCGAGTTGGGCGTGGGCACGATCGCGGCCGGCGTGGCCAAGTGCAAGAGCGACCACGTGGTGATCGCCGGCCATGACGGCGGCACCGGCGCCTCGCCCTGGTCGTCGATCAAGCACGCCGGCTCGCCCTGGGAAATCGGCTTGGCCGAAACCCAGCAGACCCTGGTGCTCAACGGCCTGCGCAACCGCATCCGCGTGCAGGCCGACGGCCAGATGAAGACCGGCCGCGACGTGGTGATCGGCGCGCTGCTGGGCGCCGACGAGTTCGGCTTCGCCACCGCGCCGCTGGTGGTCGAGGGCTGCATCATGATGCGCAAGTGCCACCTCAACACCTGCCCGGTGGGCGTGGCCACGCAGGATCCGGTGCTGCGCGCCAAGTTCTCGGGCAAGCCCGAGCATGTGGTGAACTACTTCTTCTTCGTCGCCGAGGAAGCCCGCCAGATCATGGCGCAGCTGGGCATCGCCAGCTTCGATGAGCTGATCGGCCGCAGCGACCTGCTCGACATGAAGCAGGGCGTCAGCCACTGGAAGGCCAAGGGCCTGGACTTCAGCCGCCTGCTGATGAAGGCGGAGTCTCCTGCCGGCACGCCGCTGTACCACACCGAGTCGCAGGAGCACGGCCTGGAGAAGGCGTTCGACAATGTGCTGATCGAGAAGTCGCGCCCCGCCATCGACAAGGGCCAACCGGTCAAGATCCTGGAGACGGTGCGCAACGTGAACCGCTCGGTTGGCGCCATGCTGTCGGGCGCGGTCACCAAGGCCCATCCCGAAGGCCTGCCGGACGACACCATCCACATCCGCGTGGAAGGCACGGGCGGCCAGTCCTTCGGCGCCTTCCTGTGCAACGGCATCACGTTGTACCTGGTCGGCGACGCCAACGACTACACCGGCAAGGGCCTGTCGGGCGGCCGCGTGGTGGTGCGCCCGAGCCTGGACTTCCGCGGCGATGCGCACCACAACATCGTGGTGGGCAACACCGTGATGTACGGCGCGACCACCGGCGAAGCCTTCTTCAGCGGCGTGGCCGGCGAGCGTTTCGCGGTGCGCCTGTCGGGCGCCACCGCAGTGGTGGAAGGCACCGGCGACCATGGCTGCGAATACATGACCGGCGGCACCGTGCTGGTGCTGGGCAAGACCGGCCGCAACTTCGCCGCCGGCATGAGCGGCGGCGTGGCCTACGTCTACGACGAGGACGGCCAGTTCGCCAGCCGCTGCAACACCGCCATGGTGGCGCTGGACAAGGTGCTGCCGCAGGCCGAGCAGGAGGCCGCGGGGGACAAGGCGGTGTGGCATCGCGGCCAGACCGATGAGGCCCAGCTCAAGCAGCTGCTGGCGGACCACATCCGCTGGACGGGCAGCAAGCGCGCCCGCGAGCTGCTCGACCACTGGGCCGAGGCGCGCGGCAAGTTCGTGAAGGTCTTCCCGAGCGAATACAAGCGCGCGCTGGGCGAGATGCATGCCCGCGCCGAAGCCAAGGCCCAGGTGGGCAAGGCCCAGGCAGCGGCCAAGAAAACCACGGCCGCAGCCAAGTAAGCACAGCGCCACCACCTACCACGATCGCATGCGGATGCCTGGCACCGCATGCGCCAAACAAGAGATACGATCATGGGAAAAGTCACCGGCTTCATGGAATTCGCGCGCATTGAAGAGGGCTACAAGCCCGTCGTCGAGCGCCTCAAGGACTACGGCGAATTCGTCGTCGGCCTGAACTCGGCACAGGCCAAGCAGCAGGGCGCGCGCTGCATGGACTGCGGCACGCCGTTCTGCAACAACGGCTGCCCGGTCAACAACATCATTCCGGACTTCAACGACCTCGTGTACCGCGGCGACTGGGCGAATGCCTTCGCGGTGCTCGATTCGACCAACAACTTTCCGGAATTCACCGGCCGCATCTGCCCCGCGCCCTGCGAGGCCGCTTGCGTGCTGAACATCAACAACGACCCCATCGGCATCAAGTCGCTGGAGCACGCCATCATCGACCGTGCCTGGGAAGAGGGCTGGGTGCAGCCCCGCGTGGCCCAGGCCAGGAGCGGCAAGAAGGTCGCCGTGGTCGGCTCCGGCCCCGCCGGCATGGCCGCGGCCCAGCAGCTGGCGCGCGCCGGCCATGATGTGACGCTGTTCGAGAAGAACGACCGCATCGGCGGCCTGCTGCGCTACGGCATTCCCGACTTCAAGCTCGACAAGCACCATATCGACCGCCGCGCCAAGCAGTTGGAGGCCGAGGGCGTGACGATCCGCACCGGCGTGCTGGTGGCCGGCAAGGACGGGCTGGGCAAGGACTCCAAGGTCACCAACTGGGCCAAGGAAACCGTCTCGCCCGAACAGCTCAGGGCCGAGTTCGACGCGGTGCTGCTGACCGGCGGCTCCGAGCAGTCGCGCGACCTGCCGGTGACCGGCCGCGACCTCGACGGCATCCACTTCGCGATGGAGTTCCTGCCGCAGCAAAACAAGATCAATGCCGGCGACAAGCTCAAGGGCCAGATCCGTGCCGAGGGCAAGCACGTCATCGTGATCGGCGGCGGCGACACCGGCTCCGACTGCGTGGGCACCAGCAACCGCCACGGCGCCAAGAGCGTGACCCAGTTCGAGGTCATGCCCATGCCGCCCGAAGAGGAGAACAAGCCGCTGGTCTGGCCCTACTGGCCGATCAAGCTGCGCACCAGCTCCAGCCACGAAGAGGGCTGCGAGCGCGAGTTCGCGATCTCCACCAAGAGCTTCAACGGCGAAAAAGGCAAGGTCAAGAGCCTGACCACGGTGCAGGTCGAGTTCAAGGACGGCAAGCTGGCCGAGGTGCCCGGCACCGAGAAGACCTGGGCTGCCGACCTGGTGCTGCTGGCCATGGGTTTCGTGCACCCCGTTGCCACCGTGCTCGAAGCCTTCGGCGTGGACCGCGATGCGCGCGGCAACGCCAAGGCCAGCACCGAATTCCACGGCGGCTACGCCACCAATGTGGACAAGGTGTTTGCCGCCGGCGACATCCGCCGCGGCCAGTCGCTGGTCGTCTGGGCGATCAGGGAAGGCCGCCAGGCCGCCCGCGCGGTGGACGAGTTCCTGATGGGGTTCAGCGATCTGCCGCGTTGATCGCTAACCCATGAATTGATAGCTGCCAGCGCTTGGTGGGCAAGGTTTTCGGATATAAAACTATCTGAAATCATTGTGTGACAAGCACTGGCAGCTATTGTTTTGTGTAGCACAGTTCAGCTACCGTATCGGCGCCGCACCACACCACCGCCAGCTGCTGCCATTCGCGCGCCCAGCGCAGCGCGTCGTCGCGGCCCATGCCCAGCACGAGCCAGCCCGGCTCCGCGGGCCAGCCATTGCTGGGATGCTGCGCCAGCGTGGGCAGGGTGGCGTAGCGCGCGGCCTCCAGCGCGAGTTGCAGGCGGCGGTGGCGGGCGATGTTGCCGGCCCGGCCGCAGGGCTGGCCCATGGGGTTGAAGGCGGTGATCACGCAGGCGCAGTCGGTCTGGTGGCGCTGCAGCCAGGGCGCCAGCGCCGCGCAGGGAGCGCCGATGCGCAGGCTGAAGGGCGTGCTGTGCAGCACATGGTAGTGGGTTTGCGCAAAGGCGGCGTGCAGGTCGGAAGGCATGGTTTCGGGTGCGGCGCAGCTGTCCGCTGCGTGATCTCCACATAGTGCCCGCATAATGCCATCGTCCGGCTTTCTTTCCGTCCTGGATGGCCGTGATCGCTGTGCGCGCCCCTGGCGTGCGCAGGTTTCTCCGGAGCGACCTATGACCCGAGACAGCACTCCGCCCCGCCCCGCCGCGGCCCCTGCCGGCCGCCGGCAGTTTCTTGGCATGGCTGGCGCCGGCCTGCTGGCCGCGAGCTTGCCGGGCTGCGGCTCGGGCGGCTCCGCCGCGGCCTATGGCCAGACCATCGACTGGGGGCGGCGCGCGATTGAAAAGGCGATGGGCGAGCTGCCCGACGCGGCCGCCATTTCGGTGGCGCTGTTCAAGGGCGACGCCATCGTGTGGCAGCAGGCGTTCGGCAAGGCGTCCGTGGCCGGCAACCAGCCGGCCACCGTGCGCACCCGCTTCAACTTCGGCTCCGTCTCCAAGGTGCTGGCCGGCCTGGCCGGCGTGATCCTGCAGGACCGCAAGCTGATCGACCTGGATACGCCCATCGTCAGCTACCTGCCCGCGTTCAGCATGCTGTCGCCGGACTATGCGCGCATCACCTGCCGCCACCTGCTGTCGCATGCCTCGGGCCTGCCGGGAACGGATGGCTGCAATCTCTTCACCTTCGCGCCCATACCCGGCTATTCGGCCGACACCGAAAGCGAGCTGATGCAGTCGCACCTCAAGCATGCGCCGGGGGAACTGGCCGTGTATTGCAACGATGGCTTCACCCTGTTCGAGCGGGTGGTGCTCGCGGTGAGCGGGCTGGAATACCCGGATTTCGTCGAGCAGAATATCCTCCAGCCCCTGGGCATGCGCGATTCGGGCTTTCTGCGCAGCGCGGCGCCGGCCGGCGACTTCGCCCATCCGCAGTACCGCGGCAAGACCTACCCGCAGGAATTCGTCAATGCCTATGCCACCGGGGGGCTTTGCGCCACGCCCGTCGACATGATGAACCTGGCCCGGATGTTCCTGGACGGCGGGGTTTTCCAGGGCAGGCGCATCGTATCCGCCGCCGGCATTGCCGCCATGGCGACGGACCAGACCACGGGCCTGCGCATCAATCCCTCGCCCGAATGGCGCTGGGGCCTGGGCTGGGACAGCGTGCGGCAGCCGGGCCTGGCGCAGGCGAATGTGCTGGCCTGGGAAAAGAACGGCGGCACCGCCTTTTTCTCCAGCGAGTTCTTTGTCCTGCCGGGCGCGCGGATGGGGCTGGCGCTGAGTGGCAATTCGGCCTATGGCGGCCAGGCGCTGGCGATTGCCGAGGGCATCCTGGTGCGCGCGCTGCAGGAAGAGGGCAGCATCGCCGCGCTGCCCGCCACGGTCGGCAGCGCAGTGCCGCCGCTGGCCACGCCGCCCGGCATGGCGGATATGGCGGATGCCGCGGGCATCTACGGCAACTACAAGGCGCCGGTGCGGGTGGCGTTCGGCGCCGACGGCAGCCTGGCGCTCGATGAGTGGAGCGGCCAGGCCTGGACCCCGCTGGTGGGCGGCGCGGCCAGCTACCAGTACCGCAGCGACGGCTGGTGGTGGAGCGACAACCCCGCGCTGCCGAACTTCCGCTTCACCGAGGCCGCCGGAATCGACGCCGCCGGCAACGCCTACCGCTACCGCTACCTGATGGAGCGCGTGGTGGCCGGCGCGGGCTTTGAGCGCATCACGCTGCCGATCGGCCAGCAGCTGGCACCGCGGGCCGCGCTTTCGGCGGCCTGGCAGGCGCGCATGAAATCCACCTGGAAGCTGCTCAACGAGTCGGCCGACTCGGTCTTGTGGACGGTGACGGCCGACACCCGGGTCAGCATCGACAGCCTGGCCGAGCTGCCCGGCTACATCCTGTTTGGCGGCAGCGACATGGGGCTGCAATTGCTCACCCCGCTCGCCGACGATCGCGGCGGCCCGTCGGTCAAGGTGCCGGTCAACCATGGGCGCGACCTCAGCGAGATCCGCCTGGCCACGGTCAACGGCGCCGAAGTGCTGACGGTCGGCAGCCTGATCTGCGCGCCGGCGTGAGCCGCGCGGCGGGAGTCGGGCCGCGCTCCCGCAGCGATCGGCGACAATACGTGTTTTGCCGGCGTGCGCCGTCCGTGGACGCATGCCGGCTTTCATGCATCGATACAGGGAATACCTCATGACGAACAAACGCACTCTCCTGGCGGCGCTGGCGCTGTCCGCGCTGCTGGCCGCCTGCGGCAAGACCGAGGCGCCCAAGCCCACGGCCGAGGTTGCGCCCGCGCCGGCGGCGGCCGCCAAGGTGGTGGTGGGCCTGGACGACAACTTCCCGCCCATGGGCTTTCGCGACGACAAGAACGAGATCGTGGGCTTTGACATCGACATGGCCCGCGAGGCGGCCAAGCGCCTGAACCTGCAGGTCGAGTTCAAGCCCATCGACTGGAGCGCCAAGGAGGCCGAGCTGTCGGGCAAGCGCGTGGACATGCTGTGGAACGGCCTGACCATCACCCCCGAGCGCAAGGAGAAGATCGCCTTCACCGCGCCCTACATGGAAAACCACCAGATCATCGTGGTGGCGGCCAAGTCCGGCATCAAGTCCAAGGCCGAGCTGGCCGGCAAGGTGGTGGGCGCGCAAGAGGGCTCCAGCGCGGTGGACGCGGTGAAGAAGGAAGACGCGGTGCTCAAGAGCTTCAAGGAGTTCAAGACCTTCGGCGACAACATCACCGCGCTGATGGACCTGTCCGCCGGCCGCCTCGACGCGGTGGTGCTCGACGAGGTGGTGGGCCGCTACCAGGTGGCCAAGAAGCCCGACGAATACCTCGTGCTCGACGACAACTTCGGCACCGAGGAATACGGCGTGGGCCTGCGCAAGGAAGACACCGAGCTGCATGCCAAGCTCGACGGCGCATTGGCCGACATGAAGAAGGATGGCACCGCCGGCACGATTTCCACCAAGTGGTTCGGCAAGGACGTGACCAAGTAATCGCTCGTTTCCACTAAAAATGGCTGTTGGCGCTTATTCTGAAGGCGCCGACAGCTATTGTTTTTGAAGTATGGACTACATACTCTCCCTTCTCGGGCCGCTGGCGCAGGGTGCGCTGGTCACGCTCAAGCTCTTCGTCATCACGCTGGCGCTGTCGGTGCCGCTGGGCCTGGCGCTGGCATTGGCGCGCATCTCGCGCGCGCGCGTGCTGAGCCAGGCGGTGGGCGGCTATATCTGGCTGATGCGCGGCACGCCGCTGATGCTGCAGATGCTGTTCATCTACTTCGCGCTGCCCTTCGTGCCGGTGGTCGGCGTGCGCCTGCCGGACTTTCCGGCGGCGGTGGTGGCCTTCGCGCTCAACTATGCGGCCTACTTCGCCGAGATCTTCCGCGCCGGCATCCAGTCGGTGGACCGGGGCCAGTACGAGGGCGCCAAGGTGCTGGGCTTCAGCTATGGCCAGACCATGCGCCGCATCGTGCTGCCGCAGATGGTGCGCACCATATTGCCGCCGATGAGCAACGAAACCATCACGCTGGTCAAGGACACCTCGCTGATCTACGTGCTGGCGCTCAACGACCTGCTGCGCGCCGCGCGCGGCATCGTGCAGCGCGATTTCACCACCACGCCGTTCGTGGTGGCGGCAGCCTTTTATCTGGTGATGACCCTGGTGCTGACCTGGGGCTTCCACCGCCTGGAAAAACGCTATGCAAAATACGACGCCTGACGACGCGATGATCCAGGCGCGGGACATCCGCAAGTCCTTCGGCGGCCATGAGGTGCTCAAGGGCGTGTCGCTGCGCGTGGCCAGGGGCGAGGTGGTGGCGGTGATCGGCCCCTCGGGCTCGGGCAAGAGCACCTTCCTGCGCTGCCTGAACCATCTGGAGGTGATCGACTCCGGCTCGGTGCTGGTCGAGGGCGCGGCGCTGGCCAGCACCGATGCGCAGGGCGTCTGCCAGTACGCGCCGGATGCCGAGCTGCGCGCCATCCTGCGCCGCATGGGCATGGTGTTCCAGTCGTTCAACCTGTTCCCGCACCTGACGGTGCTGCAGAACATCATCGAGGCGCCGATGGTCGTCAAGGGCTTGCGGCGCGACGCCATCGTGCCCCGGGCCGAGGAGCTGCTGCGCAAGGTGGGCCTGCTGGAGAAGGCGAACAGCTATCCCGCGCGCCTGTCGGGCGGCCAGAAGCAGCGCGTGGCGATTGCCCGGGCGCTGGCGATGGAGCCCGACATCATGCTGTTCGACGAGCCCACCTCGGCGCTCGACCCCGAGCTGACCGGCGAGGTGCTGCGCACCATGCGCCAGCTGGCCGAGGAGCGCATGACCATGGTGGTGGTGACCCACGAGATGGGCTTCGCGCGCGAGGTGGCCCACACCGTGGCCTTCATGGACCAGGGCGAGCTGATCGAGGCCCGGCCGGCGCAGGCTTTTTTTGCGCAGTGCAGCCATCCGCGCATCCAGGCGTTTTTGAACAACATGCTCTGATCGCCAGCGCTCCGCGCCCCTGGCCGCCACCGCAGACGGGGCGGCCATATCTGTTTTTGTAATACCTAAGCCGGTTTTTCTTCCTTCGCCGGCGGGTTGCTCCTTTCTACAGTGGTGTCCATGGACGGCATGTGCCGCCGCCACCGCAAAAAAGGAGTACCGATGTCAGCCGAAGCCACCGAAGTCAAGCTCGCCCCCGCGCTGGAACAGGCCTGGAGCCAGGCCCAGGAGCACCAGCTGGGCTATGCGGGGGGAGTGTCGCCGCAGCAGGCCTGGGCACTGGTGCAGGCGGGCGACGCGGTGCTGGTCGACGTGCGCACCGCCGAGGAGCGCAGCTTCGTCGGCCATGTGCCGCAGAGCCTGCACGTGGCCTGGGCCACCGGCACCGCGCTCACGCGCAACCCGCGCTTCGTGCGCGAGCTCGAGGCCAAGCTCGCCGCCTGGGGCGGCAAGGAGGCGGTGGCGCTGCTGCTGTGCCGCTCGGGCAAGCGCTCGGTGGCAGCGGCCAAGGCTGCCGCGCAAGCCGGGTTCGCGCATGTCTTCAATGTGCTCGAAGGCTTCGAGGGCGAGCTGGACGAGCTGCAGCACCGCGGCGGCATCGACGGTTGGCGCTTGCGCGGCCTGCCCTGGGTGCAGGGCTGATCCGGGGGCGATGCCATGTCGGACTACCATATCGACCACATCGTGGGCGAGCTGCGCGCGGCGCGCCACGAATGGCGCGACGCCCAGGGCCGCGCCCGCGACCCCGCGGCGCGCGAGCTGCCGTCCAAGGAGGCGGTGCGCACCATCACCCGGCAGCTGGCGGGGGCGCTGTTTCCCATGCGGCTGGGGCCGGAAGACCTGCACCCCGAGAGCGAGGATTTCTACGTGGGCGCCACGCTCGGCGCCGCGCTGCGCAGCCTGTACCGCCAGGCGCGGCTGGAGATCGCCTTCCATGCGCGCCACCAGGGCCTGAACGAGCAGGAGCTGCATGCCCGCGCCGACGCGGCGGTGCAGGCGCTGGCGCGGCAGCTGCCGCAGATTCGCCGGCTGCTGGACAGCGATGTGCTGGCCGCCTACCGCGGCGATCCGGCCGCGCAGGGGGTGGACGAGATCCTGCTGTCCTACCCCGGCGTGCACGCCATGGTGCACCACCGCATCGCGCATGTGCTCTACCTGCATGGCCTGCGCCTGCTGGCGCGGCTGATCGCGGAGCTGGCGCACAGCGGCACGGGCATCGACATCCATCCCGGCGCGGAGATCGGCGCCGGCTTCTTCATCGACCATGGCACTGGCGTGGTGATCGGCGAGACCTGCCGCATCGGCCGCGACGTGCGCATCTACCAGGCGGTCACGCTGGGCGCGCGGCGTTTCGAGACCGACGAGGCCGGCAACCTGCGCAAGGGCGAGCCCCGCCACCCCATCGTCGAGGACGAGGTGGTCATCTATGCGGGCGCCACCATCCTGGGCCGCGTCACGCTGGGCCGGGGCGCGGTGATCGGCGGCAACGTCTGGGTGACCGAGAGCGTGCCGCCCGGCGCCAGCGTATCGCAGGCCTCGCTGCGCCACGAGGTGCGCAAGCCGGCCAGCCCGCTCGCACCGGCGCTGGCGCCCAGCCACTGAGTTTTTCCATCCACCACAGAAAACGGAGTCTTTATGAGTGCAACGGTAGGCGGTACCACCGCATTGGGCGACAACGCGGCGCGGCAGTTGGCGAATGCCACCAAGACGGCGCCCCAGCTGGCCACGATCAGCCCGCGCTGGCTCACGCACCTGCTGCAATGGGTGCCGGTGGAGGCGGGCATCTACCGGGTCAACCAGGTCAGGAACCCCGAGGCCATCAAGGTCACCTGCACCGCCAAGGAGTCCGAGAACCAGCTGCCGCGCACCTTCGTCGACTACGACGAGAAGCCGCGCGAATACTTCCTGAACGCGGTCTCCACGGTGCTTGACGTGCACACGCGCATCTCCGACCTCTACAGCAGCCCGCACGACCAGATCAAGGAGCAGCTGCGCCTGACCATCGAGACCATCAAGGAGAACCAGGAAAGCGAGCTGATCAACAACCCCGACTACGGCCTGCTGGCCCAGGTGGCGGAAGAGCAGCGCATCTTCCCGCTCAATACCTCCAATGGCGCGCCCACGCCCGACGACCTGGACGAGCTGCTCACCAAGGTCTGGAAGGAGCCGGCCTTCTTCCTCGCGCATCCGCTGGCGATTGCCGCCTTCGGCCGCGAGGCCACGCGCCGCGGTACGCCGCCGCCCACGGTGAGCCTGTTCGGCTCGCAGTTCATCACCTGGCGCGGCATTCCGCTGATCCCCAGCAACAAGGTGCCGGTGGCCGACGGCAAGAGCAAGATCCTGCTGCTGCGCGTGGGCGACCGCCGCCAGGGCGTGGTGGGCCTGTTCCAGCCAGGGCTGCCGGGCGAGCAAAGCCCCGGACTGTCGGTGCGCTTCATGGGCATCAACAACCATGCGATCGCGTCGTACCTGATCTCGCTGTACTGCTCGCTGGCGGTGCTCACGCCCGATGCCATCGCGGTGCTGGACGAGGTGGAGGTCAACCGCTACCACGACTATTCCGCCCTCGATACCTACAAGTAAGGAGCCGCCTTGACCGCCATCGCATCCGAGCCGCTGCAGCCCAGCGCGCCGATCAACCCCGCCGAGCTGGCGCAACTGGCCAATGCACTCCTGCGCGCCCTGCCGGGCGAGGCTCCGGCGGGCGTGCAGCCGCCCAGCCAGCTGGCGCCGCCCGGCTCGCCGCTGGCCAGCCCCGTGGGGCTGGCGCCCAACGTGCCGGGCAACCCCATTCCCCTGGGCCAGGTGCCGGGCGCCAACCTGCTGCCCAGCTCGCATGCGCCGGTGCTGGCGCTGGGCAACCGCGCGCCGCTGGCCGTGCCCGATGCGGTGGCCGGCAACGGCGTGCCCGACAAGGCATTTTCCACGCTGCCGGGCTACGAGCCGCGCCTGGGCGGGCTGACGCAGGGGGGGCCGGGGGGAGCTGGGGCGCCTGGAGTGTGGGGCCAGGCGCTGCCCACCTCCGGCGCGCCGCAGTTCTACTTCGTCGATGCGGTGCGGCTGCCCGATGGCCATGTCACGCCGGCCAAGGCCTATCCGCCGGGTGCGCAGCCAGCGGCCGAGCGCGGGCGCGCCGCCGGCTTCGACGTGCATGCGGTGCGGCGCGACTTTCCCATCCTGGCCGAGCGCGTCAACGGCAAGCCGCTGGTGTGGCTGGACAATGCCGCCACCACGCACAAGCCGCGCCAGGTGATAGAGCGCATCCGCCACTTCTACGAGCACGAGAACTCCAACATCCACCGCGCCGCGCACGAACTGGCGGCGCGCGCCACCGATGCCTACGAGCATGCACGCGAGGTGGTGCGCCGCTTCATCAACGCGCCCGAGGCGCGCGAGGTGATCTTCGTGCGCGGCACCACCGAGGCGATCAACCTGGTGGCGCAGAGCTGGGGCGGGCACAACCTGGGCGCGGGCGACGAGATCATCGTCAGTCACCTGGAGCACCATGCCAACATCGTGCCGTGGCAGCAGCTGGCGCAGGCCAAGGGGGCGAAGCTGCGCGTGATTCCGGTCGACGACCAGGGCCAGGTGCGGCTCGATGAATACCACAAGCTGCTGAACGAGCGCACGAAGATCGTCGCCATCGGCCATGTCTCCAACGTGCTCGGCACCGTGGTGCCGGTCAAGGAGATCGTCTCCATCGCCCGGGGCCGCGGCATCGCCACCCTGGTGGATGGCGCGCAGTCCATCGCCCACACGCCGGTGGACGTGCAGGACATCGGGGCCGACTTCTTCGTCTTCTCGGGCCACAAGATCTTCGCGCCCACCGGCATCGGCGTGCTCTGGGGCCGCCGCGAGGTGCTGGAGGCGATGCCGCCCTGGCAGGGCGGCGGCAACATGATCGCCGATGTGACCTTCGAGAAGACCCGGTACCAGCCGCTGCCCAACACCTTCGAGGCCGGCACCGGCAACATCGCCGACGCGGTCGGCCTGGGCGCGGCGCTGGAGTATGTGGAGCGCATCGGCATCGGGAACATCAGCCGCTACGAGCATGCGCTGGTGGACTACGGCATGCAGCAGCTCGGCGCGCTGCCCGGGCTGAGGCTGATTGGCACCGTGCCGGGCAAGGCCAGCGTGCTGTCGTTCACGCTCGATGGCTACAGCACCGACGAGGTGGGGCAGGCGCTCAATGCCGAGGGCATCGCGGTGCGCACCGGCCACCACTGCGCCCAGCCCATTCTGCGCCGCTTCGGCGTGGAGACCGCGGTGCGCCCGTCGCTCGCGTTCTACAACACCTTCGACGAGATCGACCAGCTGGTGGCGGTGGTGCGGCGCCTGGCCTACGCGCGCAAGGGCTAGGGCCTGTTCACACCAATACGGGGATCGCGTTGAGTCCTCTTGGGATGGGCTGCAAGGCGCTGGCCCGCAGCAAGCTAGGCAGCTTGCAAGGGACAGCAACGCAGCAGAGCGCCCAAGAGGGCTCAACCCTTCGGGCAAGTGCGGCAGGGCCGCCACTGCGTCGTTGCGCTCCTTGTGCGGGTGGGCACACGCACGGCGTCGCGTGCCTAGCATTGACAGCCCTGTCGGGCTTGCGCGACCCCGTATTGGTGTGAACAGGCCCTAGCGAAGCTTTTGTTATAAAAAGTTGAATCCTGTGCCGGTGCGGGTATCTTATGGTGATGGTGTTCCGGCGGTCGCCGGTGTAAAGGACCATCATGCTGATACAGACATCGTCGTCGGGCTTCGTGCATCCCCGCTCCAGCGAAATCACGCCGCAGGCCGTCTACCTGCGCCGCCGGGCCTATTTGCAGGCCATGGCTGGCGCCGGGCTGCTGGCGGCGGCCGGCGGCGCCTGGGCCAAGGAGGGCGAGGCGCCGAGGCCCCTGGCGGCGGTGAAGTCGGCGCTGCCCGGCGCGCTCACCATGGAGCCCGCCACCGCGCTCAAGGACGCGACCAGCTACAACAACTTCTACGAGTTCGGCCTGGACAAGTCCGACCCGGCCCGCTATGCGCACACGCTGCCCACCACGCCCTGGGCGGTGGCGGTGGAGGGGCTGGCGCACAAGCCCCGGGTATTCAGCCTCGAAGAGCTGCTCAAGCTCAGCCCGCAGGAGGAGCGCATCTACCGCCTGCGCTGCGTGGAAGGCTGGTCGATGGTGATTCCGTGGATCGGCTATTCACTGTCCAGGCTGCTGGCCCAGGTCGAGCCCATGGGCAGCGCCAAGTATGTGGAGTTCGTCACGCTGGCCGATGCCAAGGCCATGCCCGGCATCCGCAGCTCGGTGCTGGACTGGCCCTACACCGAGGGGCTGCGCATGGACGAGGCCATGCACCCGCTCACGCTGCTCGCGTTCGGCATGTACGGCAGCGAGCTGCCCAAGCAAAACGGCGCGCCGGTGCGCATGGTGGTGCCGTGGAAGTATGGCTTCAAGAGCGCCAAGAGCATCGTCAAGATCAGGCTGCTCGACAAGCAGCCGCCCACCGCCTGGAACAAGGCCGCGCGCAATGAATACGGCTTTTATTCGAATGTGAACCCCGACGTGCCGCACCCGCGCTGGAGCCAGGAGAGCGAGCGCCGCATCGGCGAGGGCGGCCTGTTCGCGAAGAAGCGCAAGACCTTGCTGTTCAACGGCTACGAGGCCCAGGTGGGGCAGCTGTACGCGGGCATGGACCTGCGCAAGAACTACTAGCGGAAACGGCTGGGGGAATCGTCGTGGCAAGCGCGAACAGTTCTGCCATCAATGGCAAATCATCCCTGCTGCCCGGGCTGCGGCGCCAGTCCGCGCTGCGGCTGGCCCTGCACCTGCTGTGCTGCCTGCCGCTGGCCTGGCTGGTCTGGCTGGCGGCGAGCGACGGCCTGGGTGCGAACCCGGCTGAGGCCCTGATCCGCGGCCTGGGCCTGTGGGCGCTGCGCTTCGTGTGCATCGCGCTGGCAGTGACGCCGCTGCGCCAGCTGCTGCACTGGAACCTGCTGGCGCGCTACCGGCGCATGCTGGGCCTGTATGCGTTTGCCTATGCCAGCGCGCACTGGCTGGCCTATGTGGTGTTCGACATGGGGCTGGACTGGGGCGATATCCTGGCCGACCTGGGCAAGCGCCCCTTCATCCTGCTGGGCACGCTGGCCTGGCTGGTGTTGCTGGTGCTGGCCGTCACCTCGATCCCGCGGCTGATCCGCGCCATGGGCGGCAAGCGCTGGCAGCGCCTGCACCGCGCCGTCTATGGCATGGCGGTGCTGGCGCTGGTGCATTTCCTGTGGATGCGCGAGGGCAAGAACAACCTCGCGGACGTATGGTTCTATGCGGCCATCGTTGCCGCGCTGCTGCTGTGGCGCGTGGTGCAGCGCTTTCGCGGACGCTAACCGTTGGCGCCGGCTCAGCGCTGCGGCGCGGGGGCGAGATCCGGCTCGGGCCGGTCGGCGCTGGGGTCCAGCGTCTGCGGCAGGCTGGCGCGGCTGGCCGCTGCGGGCTCGGTGGGATGGTACAGCGGGCCTTTCTGCCCGCAGCCGGCCAGCACTGCCGCAATGCCACCAAGGGCAATGGTTCTCACTAGAATTTGGGGCATTCTCAACATCAGCGCATTGTAATGAACGATTTGGACTACCTGGACGCCGCGGAAAAGCTCCTGCTCGCAGTGGAGCAGTGCTGCGACCGCATCAACGAGGACACCGATGCGGACATCGACAGCCAGCGCGTGGGCGGCATGGTGACGTTGACCTTCGCCAACCGCAGCCAGATCGTGGTGAACCTGCAAAAGCCGCTGCACGAGGTGTGGATGGCGGCCCAGTCCGGCGGCTACCACTACAAATACGACGGCCAGTGCTGGCGCGACACCAAGGCCGGCAGCGAGTTCTTCGCCGATCTGACGCGCGATGCCTCCAGGCAGGCGGGGCAGCGCCTGGAGTTCACCGCCGCCTGAGCTGCGCCAGGCCAAAGCAAAGCCGGGCAGGGCCCGGCTTGGTCGTTGGCGCTTTGCAGACGAAGCGGTATCAGTTCCTGAACAGGTCCAGGATCTTGTTGCGCTCCTCGGGCGCGGGTGGCGGCACCGACGAGGCGGGGGCACTGTCCAGCCCCACGCTGGCCACGCCGCCGCGGGCGTATTCCTCGTAGTACCACTCGCCGCCGGCATTGACCACGCCGGGCGGCGCCGTGGGCTGGGTGACCGGCACGCCCTTGAGCGCATGGCTCATGAAGCTGATCCACACCGGCAGGCTCAGCCCGCCGCCGGTCTCGCGGCTGCCCAGGTTGCGCGGCGTGTCGTAGCCGATCCAGGTGATGGCCACCAGCGTAGGCTGGTAGCCGGCGAACCAGGCGTCCATCGCATCGTTGGTGGTGCCGGTCTTGCCGTAGATGTCGGGGCGCTTGAGCATGGCCTGGGCCCGCGCCGCGGTGCCGCTGCGGGCCACTTCCTGCAGCATCGAGCCCATGATGAAGGCGTTGCGCGCATCGATCGCGCGGGGCAGCTCGCTTGGGGGTGGCGCGGTGAATTCGGACAGCACCCGGCCGCGGTAGTCGGTGATCTTGGCGATCAGGTACGGGTTGACCCGCAAGCCGCCGTTGGCGAACACCGAATATGCCGCCGCCATCTGCATCGGGGTGACCGAGCCCGCGCCCAGCGCCATCGGCAGGTAGGGCGGGTGCTTGTCGGCATCGAAGCCGAAGCGGGTGATCCATTCCTGCGCGCGCTTGGGCCCCACGGCCTGCATGATGCGCACGGTGGCCAGGTTCTTGGACTTGGCCAGCGCGGTGCGCATGGTCATCGGGCCGTCGAAGCGGCCGTCGTAGTTCTTGGGCTCCCAGGGCTGGCTGCCGGTGGAGCCGGGGAAGGAGATGGGCGCGTCGTTGATGATGGTGGCCGGGGTGAAGCCTTTTTCCAGCGCCGCCGAGTAGATGAAGGGCTTGAAGCTCGATCCCGGCTGGCGCCAGGCCTGCGTCACATGGTTGAACTTGTTCTTGTCGAAGTCGAAGCCGCCGACCAGGGCCTTGATCGCGCCGGTGGCCGGGTCCATGGCCACGAAGGCGCCCTCCACCTCGGGCAGCTGGGTGATTTCCCAGGTCTTCTTCGCGGTCTCCATGATGCGCACCACCGCGCCGGGGCGCAGCTTCAGGTTGGGCGGGGCCTTGTCGCTCAGGCCCGACTGCGCGGGCTTGAGCCCATCGCCGGTGATCTCGATCGGGTCGCCGTCCGAGCGGGTGACCACCAGCTTGCGCGGCGTGGCCGACAGCACCACGGCGGACAGGATGTTGCCGTTGTCGGGGCGCTGCGCCAGCACCTCGTCGATGGCATCGTCGCGCTCCTGCGGGTCCTGGGGCAGGTTGATGAACTTTTCCGGCCCGCGGTAGTGCTGGCGCTTCTCATAGTTCATGATGCCGTCGCGCAGCGCATCGTAGGCCGCGTTCTGGTCGCTGGCGACCAGGGTGGTGTAGACGTTGAGGCCGCGGGTGTAGGCCTCGCTGCCGTACTGGGCAAAGATCAGCTGGCGCGCCATCTCGGCCACGTATTCGGCATGCACCTGGTTGTCGGCATAGCTGGAGCGCAGGTGCAGCGGCTCGCCGCGGGCCTTTTCGGCCTCGGCGTGCGAGATGAAGCCGTTTTCCTCCATGCGCTCGATGATGTACAGCTGGCGGATGCGGGCGCGCTTGGGGTTGCTGATGGGGTTGTAGGCCGAGGGGGCCTTGGGCAGGCCGGCCAGCATGGCGGCTTCGGCCACCGAGATGTCCTTGAGCGGCTTGCCGAAATAGGTTTCCGAGGCCGCCGAGAAGCCGTAGGCGCGGTTGCCCAGGTAGATCTGGTTCATGTAGATTTCCAGGATCTGGTTCTTGGTCAGCGAGTGTTCGAGCTTGAGCGTCAGCAGGATTTCGTAGATCTTGCGGGTATAGGTCTTCTCCGACGACAGGTAGACGTTGCGCGCCACCTGCATGGTGATGGTGGATGCGCCCTGGCTCTTGACCCGGCCCAGGTTGGCCAGCACCGCGCGCAGCATGCCCTTGTAGTCCACGCCGCTGTGCTCGAAGAAGCGCGTGTCCTCGATGGCCAGCACCGCATCGACCATCACCTTGGGGATCTCGGCGATCGGCGTGAGGTTGCGGCGCTCTTCGCCAAACTCGCCCAGCAGCGCGCCTTCGGACGAGTAGACCCGCATCGGCAGCTTGGGGCGGTAGTCGGCCAGCTGCGATACGTCGGGCAGGTTCGGGTAGGCCATGGCCAGCCCCACGCCCACGACCAGCACCGCGGCCAGCGCGCAGCCGGCCAGCAGGCCGGCCAGTGTTGCGAAGAATTTGAGAATCTTGCCCCCGAGCGATGCGCTGGGCTTGGAGGACTTGCGGGGATTGGCCTTGTCGGTGGTCATCGTGTCAGGCCGTCTGGGGATGCGTGCATAAGGGGCGCATGCTATCACGTCGGCATGAATTGCGAGCCCGGCGCGGCGTAACCCAATGATTCTTACCAATTTAGCCGCCCGGCGCAGATACAGATCGTAGCGTATTGCTTTGCTTGCGGCCAGGCATGCTGATAGCATGCCGCTGGAGTGGGGTTTTCAATAAAAACAGATAGATAGAGAGGGGGAGACCATGATGTCGCTGTTTCAGCGGCAGCCACCGGCGTTGCTTGGCATCGATGTGGGCACCACCAGCATCAAGCTGGTGGAGCTTGCGCGCGGCACTGGCGGCCGCTGCACCGTGCTGCATTGCGCGCAGGCGCCGCTGGAGCCGGGCTGGGTGAGCGGCGCCGGCATCGAGCGCTTCGACGAGGTGGCGGATGCCTTGCGCCGGCTGGTCGGCAAAAGCGGCAGCCGCACTCGGCGGGCGGCGCTGGCGCTGCCGCGCTCGGCGGTCATCCAGCGGCGGGCCACGCTGCCCGCTGGCCTGTCCGAGCTGGAAATGGAGTTCCAGGCCGAGTCCGAGGCCAGCCAATACCTGCCGTTTTCGCTGGACGAGGTGGCGCTCGACTACTGCGTCATCGGGCCTGCCGCAGGCGTGGCGGGCGAGGTGGAGGTGTTGATCGCCGCCGCCCGCAAGGAGATGGTCGAGGACCGCCAGGGCCTGGCCGAGGCCGCGGGGCTGCGGCCGGTCGCGATCGAACTCGAATCCAATGCCTCGGCCCTGGCCGCGCAGCGCCTGATCGGCCGGCTGCCGCACCAGGGCCGCGATGCGCTGGTGGCGCTGGTGGATATCGGCGGGCGGGCCGCTTCCCTGCAGGTGCTGCGCAACGGCGAGCTGCTCCACGAGCGCGACCAGGCGTTCAGCGGCGGCCAGCTGACGCGCATGATCATGCGCCGCTACGGCTGGTCCGAGCAGGAGGCGGAGCAAAGAAAGCGCGGCGCCGGCCTGCCGCCGGACTATGGGGCGGCCGTGCTGCGCCCGTTCGTCGAGACCGTTGCCGAGCAGCTGCGGCGCGCGCTGCGGCTCTTCTTCAGCGGCACGCCCTACCGCCGGATCGACCAGGTCCTGCTCGCGGGCGGCGGCGCCGCACTCGGCGGCCTGGCGCCGGCCATCGCCCGGGCCACCGGGCTGCCCGCCGCGGTGGCCAATCCGTTCGACGGCATGGCGCTGCGCGGCGCGCCGGGCAATCGCCGCGGCGATGCGGGCAGCGCCAGCTATCTGACGGCCTGCGGCCTGGCCTTGCGCAGGTTTGCCGCATGATCCTCATCAATCTGCTGCCCCACCGCGAGCGGGCCCGGCGCAGGCGCCAGCAAGCCTTCAAGCTGGCCCTGGCGGGCGCCGCCTTGGGCGGCCTGCTGGGCAGCGCGGGCATGGATCTCGCCTACCGGCACCAGATTGGCCGGCAGCAGGCGCGCAACGCGCATCTGGGCGCGGAAATCGAGGCGCTGGATGCCAGGGTGGCCGGCATCGCCCGGATCGGCCAGGAGATCGCCGCGCTGCGCGCCCGCCAGCAAGCGGTGGAGGATGTGCAGGCCGAGCGCAACCTGCCCGTGCAGCTGCTCAACCAGCTGGCGCTGCGGCTGCCCGAAGGCATCTACCTGGACAGCGTGAAGCAGGCCGGGCAAACCGTGCAGATCCGCGGCGTGGCGCAATCCAGCGAACGGGTGTCGCAGCTGCTGGACGGGCTGGCCAGCGGCGCGCCCTGGCTGTCCCGGCCCGAGCTGGTGGAGCTGGTGGAGGTGGAGAAGCTAGAGCGGGGGACGGCGCGGGCCGGCTTCAGCCTGCGCATGCAGCTGTTGCGCGCCGGCGAATCCGGGCCGCTTCGCAAGCCGGAGGACTCCCGTGGCTAGCGGCGGGCCTGCCCAGCGCTGGGCGTGGCTGGTCCAGCAGCAGTTCGCCAGGCTGGACCGCAACGATCCCTCGGCCTGGCCGGCGCTGCCCCGGGCGCTGGTGCTGGCGCTGACGGCCGCCGCGGTTATCGCCCTGGCCTGGCTGGCGCACCTGGGCGATCTTGCGGCCAGCCTGCAGGCCGGGCGGGCGCAGGCAGCCGAGCTGCAGCAACGCTGTCGCGAGCACGCACGCCAGGCCGCGCCGCTCGAAGCGCTGCAAGCGCAGCGCGAGCAGGCCTGGCGCCAGGTGCGGCAGCTGGAGGAGCAGCTGCCGGGCAGGGCGGAAATGGCCGCGCTGCTGTCCGGCATCACCCAGGCCGGCAGGGGGCGCGGCCTGCAGTTCGAGCTTTTCCGGCCGGGGCAGGAGCTGCTCGGGCAGCACCATGCAGAGCTGCCGATCGCCATCCGGGTCCACGGCAAATACCACGATCTCGCAGGGTTCGCGGCGGATATCGCCAGGCTGCCCCGCATCGTCGCCCTCGCCGATCTGTCCCTGGCGCCGGGCGCCAGGGACAGCGGCATGCTCACCATGGAAGCCTCGGTGCGCGCTTTTCGCCATCTGGACGAGCAAGAGCGCGCCCGCCAGCAGGCCGCCGCCGCAAGCTCCACCGGGCCGGCCATGCCTGTCCTGCCCACTTCATCCATCCCGCCTATCGATCCACCCAGGGAATTCCGGCCGCAAGACTATCGGGCCGCGCAGGCGCCGGACCCTTTCAGCCCACAGCGCCTGGCGGGGCCGCCGCACGGCCGCGCAGCCGCGGGGTTGCCGGCCGCGCCGCGTCCGCGCAAAGCGCAGCCGCTGGAAGCCTATCCGCTGGACAGCTTCTCCATGGTGGGCTATCTGGACAAGCGCGGCAGCCGCGTGGCCCTGGTGCGGCACGGCGGGCTGATCCACCAGGTGGCCGAGGGCATGCACATGGGCCAGAACCACGGCAAGGTGATCCAGATTGCCGAGCACGCGCTGAGCCTGCGCGAGACCGTGCAGAATAGCCTGGGCGAATGGGTGCACCGGGAGGCAGTGCTGCCGCTGCAGGAGGCCAGATGACGAAGCGTGCCAAGCTGCGGACCCGCGTGGCCTGGATGGCCTTGCTGGCCATGCCGCTGTTGCCGGCCCAGGCGCTGGCGGCGGAGATCACCCGCATTGCCGCCAGCCTGCGCGATGGCGTGGACCTGGTCAGGATCGAAACCGACGGCCGGTTGCTGGAAAAGCCGCAGGGCTTTTTCATCGACGACCCGCCCCGGGTGGTGCTGGACCTGCCGGGTTACCGCAATGCGCTGGGGGCCGGCAGGATCGAGGTCAACCGGGGCAATCTGCGCTCCATCCAGGTGGCGCAGGCCGGCTCTAGGGCGCGCATCGTGCTCAACCTGAAGAACAGCGCCGGCTTTGCCATCGGCATCGAGGGCGGCGATCTGCTGGTCTCGCTGCAGGGCGCGGAAAGCGCCAGCCCCGACGCACCGCCGGTGGACGAGCTCGCCGGCCTGGATTTCCGGCGCGGCGCCGACGGCGCCGGCCGGCTGATCCTGGCGCTGCCCCATGACCGCGCCGCCGTGAGCATCGCCCGGCAGGCCGGCGGCCTGGTGCTGGATCTGCCGCAGGTCGCGCTGCCGCAGCGCCTGCGGCGCCGGCTCGACGTGGGGGATTTCGGCACGCCGGTGCGCATGGTCAGTGCCACCCGGGGTGCAGCGGGCACGCGCATCGAGCTGGACAACAGCGGCGAATGGGAGCACAGCGCCTACCAGCGCGATGCACAGTTCGTGGTGGAGGTGCGCCAGCGGCGCGTCGACCCCCATCGCCTGGAGGCGGGCGGCTCGTTCAGCGGCGAGAGGCTGTCGCTGAACTTCCAGGACATCGAGGTCCGCGCGCTGCTGCAGGTGATCGCCGATTTCACAGGCTTCAACATCGTGGCCTCGGATACGGTCGGCGGCTCGCTGACGCTGCGGCTCAAGCAGGTTCCCTGGGACCAGGCGCTGCAGATCGTGCTCGATGCGAAAAGCCTGGGCATGCGCAGATCGGGCAACGTGCTGTGGATTGCGCCCAGGGACGAGATCGACGCGCGCCTGCAGAAAGAGCTGGACGCCGCCGCCAAGGTCGCCGAGAAGCAGCCGCTGCAGACCGAGGCGTTCCAGCTGAACTATGCCAAGGCGGCGGCGCTGGCGCGGCAGCTGGCGGGCGAGGGCGCGGCCGGCCGCGGCCGCTTTCTTTCGCCGCGGGGCTCGGTCATGGCCGAGCCCCGGACGAACCAGATCTTCGTCACCGATATCGCGCCGAAGATCGAGGAGTTCAGGAAGCTGCTCGCCAGGCTGGACATCCCGGTGCGCCAGGTGATGATAGAGGCGCGCATCGTCGAGGCCCGCGACACCTTCGGCCGCGCCCTGGGCGTGCGCCTGGGCGGTGCCGACCTGCGGGCCAACCGCGGCGGCGAAGGCGGCCATGGCATCGGCGGCGGCAACCGCATCGCCTTCGGCACCAGCTACGACAATGCGGTGGCCAGCAGCGGCATGGGCGGCAGCACCAGCAGCAGCGGCCATTTCGTGAACCTGCCGGCGATGCTGTCGGGCGCGCCCGCCGCCGGAACCTTTGCCCTGTCCATCTTCAATGCGGCGGCCAACCGCTTCCTGTCGCTGGAGCTGTCGGCCATGGAGGCGGATGGCAAGGGCAAGATCATCTCCAGCCCGCGCCTGATCACCGCCGACCAGACCAAGGCCTTGATCGAGCAGGGCACGGAAATTCCCTATACCTCGTCCGCCCAGAACGGCGCCACGACCGTGGAGTTCAAGAAGGCGGTGCTGAAGCTGGAGGTGACGCCGCAGATCACGCCCGAGGGCGGCATCATCCTCGAGCTGGACGTGGCCAAGGACTCCAGGGGCACGGATACCGCAATGGGCGTGCCCGCCATCGACACCAAGCACATCAAGACCCAGGTGCTGGTGGAAAACGGCGGCACCGTGGTGATCGGCGGCATCTTCGAGATGCAGGAAACCCAGTCCAGCAACAAGATACCGCTGCTGGGCGACTTGCCAGTGCTCGGCCATTTGTTCAGGAGCGAGACCCGCGAATCGGAAAAGCGGGAGATGCTGGTGTTCATCACGCCCAAGATGATTTCCGAGCGGGGGAGTCTTGAATAGGAGGGGGCATGAGAGAGCATAAGACACGACAGGCGGTGCCGACCCTGGCACATGCGCCCACTACGCTGCAATCACATGATTGTGATTTATAAGTTACAATGGGTGTGAGCCATGATGCTGATCCATGTACGGCGATACCAGCAAGTGGATGGGGCGGTTCCTCTGACCGAATGGCTGGCCAATCTGCGGGATGCCCGGGTTCGGGCCAAGCTCGAAATCCGATTTCGTCGAGTGTCCTTGGGCATCCTGGGGGACATCAAGGCGGTTGGCGAAGGCGTTCTGGAGTTGCGTGAGGACATTGGCCCCGGCTATCGCGTGTATCTCGGCCGGCATGGCGCGGAGCTGGTCATCCTGCTGTGTGGCGGCGACAAACGCTCGCAGGATGCAGACATCAAACGGGCCAAGGAATATTGGCTTGATTGGAAACGGAGAAGCACATGAGCAATCGCAGGCATGCTGCCTCGGTCTCCCATAGCGAAGCTACCATTGCCGAGCTGCGTGCCGATCGAGGCTTTGCGCTGGAGTACCTGAAATCCGCGCTCGAAGCGCTGGACGGCCCGGAGCATCGCGCCGTCGGCCTGCTCGCGCTGCGCGATGTGGCCGAGGCCTATGGCGGGTTGGCGGCGGTCGCCCAGGAGGCGGGCATCGCCCGCGAAGCGCTCTACAAGGCCCTGTCGCCAACGGGGAACCCGACGCTCAAGACGCTGCTTGCTGTGCTGCATGCGCTGGGCATGCGCTTGTCCGTTGCGCCGGCTGAGCCCGCAGTGCCGCAAGCCTGAGTAGGGGTGCAGCACGACCCCTCGCGGGCCCCGGCCGTGCCGGCTTTTCCCGGGCCGGCCCGCATAGCCCCTATCATCGGGGCTTGGCCTTTTCTCGAATCCCCATGCTTCCCATCATCACCCTCATCGGCCTGCCGGGCTGCGGCAAGTCCACCGTCGGACGCCAGCTGGCCCGCAAGTGGCGGCTGCCATTCGTCGATTCGGACCACGCGATCGAGGATGCGCTGGGGGGCTCGATCCGCAGCTATTTCGAGAGCCATGGCGAGAGCGCCTTCCGCGATGTGGAGACCGATGTGCTGCGCAGCCTGCTGCTGCAGCAGCAGGGCTGCGTGCTGTCGACCGGCGGCGGCGCGGTGCTGCGCGAGGAGAACCGGCGCCTGCTGCACGAGCAAAGCACGGTGTTCTACCTGCAGGCCGCGCCGGAAGACATCGCCCGGCGCCTGCGCCACGATACGACGCGGCCGCTGATGCAGGGCGCCGACCCGCTCGTCCGGCTGAAGGAGCTGCTGGCGCAGCGCGCGCCGCTGTACCAGGAGACCGCGCACTTCGTGATCGACACCGGGCGCCTGAATACCTCGCAGACGGTGCGCAAGGTGGCGATGCAGGCCGAGCTGGCGGGAATGCTGCCGTAGGCAGCAGCCGCCAAGGCCGGGGCGGGCCTGCGCTCAATGCGCCGCGCCGGGCTTGCGCCGGGCGGATGCCAGCTGCCGGGCCAGGGCCCGGGCCTGGCTGGCCAGGCGGGCTTGGGCCGCATCGGTGGCTGCAGTGGCCGTGGCGCTGGGCGTATCCGGCGGCTCGCCGCTGCTTTCGGCCAGGCGCCGCGCGGCTTCGCCGGCCGGCAGTGCCGGGCGCAGCAGGACCACCAGCGCGCCGGCGCCGCCTTCGGCCGGGCGGGCCTGCACAAAGGCCAGCACCTCGTTTTTCTGCACCAGCCAGCCGTGCACGCGGCTCTTGAGCACCGGCGTGCGGCCGGGCGAGCCCAGGCCCTTGCCGTGCACCACGCGCACGCAGCGCAGCCCGTGGCGGTGGGCCTGGCGGATGAAGGCGCCGAGCTGGTCGCGGGCCTCGTCGGTGCGCAGGCCGTGCAGGTCGATCTGGCGCTGGATGCTCCAGTGCCCGGCGCGCAGCTTGTGCACCACGTCGCGGCCTATGCCGGGGCGGCGAAAGCTGAGCTGGTCGTCGGTGTCGAGCAGGGTGCTGGCGTCGAAGGCGTCGCTCATGCTTTCCTGCAGCGCGCGCTCCTCGTCCAGCCAGTGCTGCAGCGGCAGGGGCTCGGGCGGCTCGGCGGCCAGCCGCGCCCGGTTGGCGTGGCGCAGCGGGCGCACCGCGCCGACCGCGCGGCGAAACAGCTGGCGGTCGCGCTCGGCCTGGGCCAGCGCGGCCTCGCGCTGCTGCTGGCGCAGCTTTTTCTCGGCGGCGGCGCGCTGCTGCTGGGCGCCCAGGGCCTGGCGCAGCTGGCGCAGGTCGCGCAGCGTGGCGGGCCGGCTCACAGCAGGCCTTCCTGCGCCATCGACAGCGCGGCGCCCGGCGCGACGATCACATGGTCGAGCACGCGCACATCCACCAGCGCCAGCGCCGAGCGCAGGGTCTGGGTCAGCTGCCGGTCGGCCGCGCTGGGCTGCACCTGGCCGCTGGGGTGGTTGTGGGCCAGGATCAGGGCCGCGCTGTGGTGGTGCAGCGCGCGCAGGACGACTTCGCGCGGGTAGACGCTGGTGTGGGTGAGCGTGCCGCGAAACAGCTCTTCGAGCGCGATCAGCCGGTGCTGCGCATCGAGGAACAGCACCGCGAATACTTCGTGCGCGCGGTGCGCCAGGTGCAGCTGCACATAGGTCTTGACGGTGTCGACGCCGTCCAGCACCGGGCGCTGGCGCAACTGCTCGGCCATGGCGCGGCGGGCCAGCTCTAGCACGGCCATGAGCTCGGCGCGCTTGGCCGGGCCCAGGCCCTTGATGCTGCTGAGATCCGCCAGGCTGGCCTGCAGCAGCCCGGCGATGCCGCCAAAGCCCGCGCTGCCCTGGGCCTCGCCGCGCGGCGCCAGCAGCTCGGCGGCCAGCTGCAGCACGCCCTTGCCGGCCATGCCGGTGCGCAGCAGGATGGCCAGCAGCTCGGCATCGCTGAGCGCGCCGGGGCCGCGGGCCAGCAGCTTTTCGCGCGGGCGGGCTTGCGGGGGGAGTTGCTTCATGGAAACGTCTTGGGCCTATCGCAGAGGCAATGCGTAGGGGAATGCCCAGGCTTTTTACAATAGCGGCCAGTTTATAGGGATTTTCATGACAAGCTCGACGGCCTTTGTTTCGCCCGTTTCGCCCGACGCGCCGGTGGTGCAAGCCGGCTCGTTCCTCACGCTGCACTACCGCATGGCCGGGCCGGCCGGCGATGTGATCAACACCTTTGAGGGCAAGCCGGCCACGCTGTCGCTGGGCGCGGGCGAGCTGTCGCCCGCGGTGGAGCAGTGCCTGATCGGCCTGCCCGAGGGCGCGCATACCAGTTTCGAGATTCCCGCGGGCCAGGCCTTCGGCGAGCGCAACCCCGACATGCAGCAGTGGGTGGCGCGCAAGCTGCTCGACGAGCTGGGCGATCCGCACGAGCAGTACCTGGCCGGCGACGTGGTGCAGTTTCCCACGCCTGACGGCACGGGCACCTATGCGGGCGTGGTGCAGCAGGTGCGCAATGGGGCAGGGGGCGACGGCGCGGTGCTGTTCGACTTCAACCACCCGCTGGCCGGCCAGCCGGTGACCTTCGAGGTCAAGCTGATCGGGGTGCTATGAGCGAGCCCCAGGACATCGTGCTGGCCGAGCCGCGCGGTTTCTGCGCGGGGGTGGACCGGGCGATCGAGATCGTCGAGCGGGCGATAGAGAAGTTCGGCGCGCCGATCTACGTGCGCCACGAGATCGTGCACAACACCTTCGTGGTCAACGATCTCAAGGCCAAGGGCGCGATCTTCATCGAGGACCTGGCCGAGGTGCCGCCCGGCGCGACGCTGATCTTCTCGGCCCACGGCGTGAGCAAGGCGGTACAGGCCGAGGCGGCAGCGCGCGGCTTTCAGGTGTTCGACGCCACCTGCCCGCTGGTGACCAAGGTGCATGTCGAGGTCGCCAAGCTGGCCAAGGAGGGCTACGAGTTCATCATGATCGGCCACAAGGGCCATCCCGAGGTCGAGGGCACGATGGGGCAGCTTTCCGCCGGCATCCACCTGGTCGAGGACGTGGCCGACGTGGCCCGCGTGCTGCCCGCGCAGACCGAGCGGCTGGCCGTGGTGACGCAGACCACCTTGAGCGTGGACGACGCGGCCGAGATCACCGCCGCGGTGAAGGCGCGCTTTCCGCGCATCCGCGAGCCCAAGCAGCAGGATATCTGCTATGCCACGCAGAACCGCCAGGACGCGGTCAAGCTGATGAGCCCGCAGGTCGACCTGGTGATCGTGGTCGGCAGCCCCACCAGCTCCAACAGCAACCGGCTGCGCGAGCTGGCGGTCAAGCTGGGCACGCCGGGCTATATGGTGGACAGCGCCGACGAGATAAAGCCGCAGTGGTTCGAGGGCGCCGCGCGCGTGGGGCTCACCGCCGGCGCCTCGGCGCCCGAGGTGCTGGTGCAGCAGGTGATCGACCGGCTCAAGGCGCTGGGCGCGGTGTCGGTGCGCAAGATGGACGGCATCCAGGAAACCGTCAAGTTCCCGCTGCCCAAGGGCTTGAAGATCGATGTCGGCGGGCTGCAGATCGCGGCCCGATCCCCGGAGACGGGGCGCTGAATCGATAAACCCTATTTTGATAGCTGCTGGCGCTTGGTATACAAGCAAATGCAGGTGATTTCATATTGAAAATGGCGTATACCATGCGCCAGATGCTATAAAAAACTTCAAAGGCTTTCTCCATGCTCGATATTCTGTTGCTTCGCAAAGACCTGGATTCGGTGGTCGCGCGCCTGCAAACGCGCAAGAATCCCCAGTCCTTCCTGGATGTGGCGGCGTTCACGGCGCTGGAGGCCGAGCGCAAGACCATCCAGACCCGCACCGAGGAGCTGCAAAGCCGGCGCAACCAACTGTCCAAGCAGATCGGCGCGCTGATGGGCAAGGGCGAGAAAGACGCCGCCGAGGCCGCCAAGGCCGAGGTCAACCAGATGAAGGCCGAGCTCGATGGCTCCGCCGCGCGGCTGGAGCAGATCCAGGCCGAGCTGGCCGCGATGCTGGCCGCCGTGCCCAACCTGCCGCACGAGAGCGTGCCGGTGGGGGCCGACGAGGCGGCCAACGTCGAGGTGCGCCAGTGGGGCACGCCGCGCCAGTTCGACTTCGAGGTCAAGGACCATGTGGACGTGGGCGCGCCGCTGGGGCTGGATTTCGACGCCGGCACCAAGATCACCGGCTCGCGCTTCACGGTCATGAAGCACCAGATCGCGCGCCTGCACCGGGCACTGGCCCAGCTCATGCTCGACCTGCAGACCGAGGCGCACGGCTATACCGAGTGCTACGTGCCCTATATCGTCAACAGCGATTCGCTCAAGGGCACGGGCCAGCTGCCCAAGTTCGAGGGCGATTTGTTCGCGGCCAAGAAGGGCGGGCAGGACGCCGAGCCGGTGCCCGACAACGCGGCGCTGTACCTGATTCCCACGGCCGAGGTGCCGCTCACCAACCTGGTGCGCGACACCGTGCTGGCGGAGGACGAGCTGCCCATCAAGCTCACCGCCCACAGCCCGTGCTTTCGCTCCGAGGCCGGCAGCTACGGCCGCGACACCCGCGGCATGATCCGCCAGCACCAGTTCGACAAGGTCGAGATGGTGCAGGTGGTGCACCCCGAGCGCAGCTACGAGGCGCTGGAGGAGATGACCCGCCATGCCGAGCAGGTGCTGCAAAAGCTCGGCCTGCCGTACCGCGTGGTGCTGCTGTCCACCGGCGACATGGGCTTTGGCGCCGCCAAGACCTATGACCTGGAAGTGTGGCTGCCGGCGCAGAACACCTATCGCGAGATCAGCTCGGTCAGCAACTGCGAGGCCTTCCAGGCCCGGCGCATGCAGGCGCGCTTCAAGAATGCGCAGGGCAAGAACGAGCTGGTGCACACGCTCAACGGTTCGGGCCTGGCGGTGGGCCGCTGCCTGGTGGCGGTGCTGGAGAACTACCAGAACGCCGACGGCTCGGTGACCGTGCCCGAGCCGCTGCGCCGCTACATGGGCGGCCAGGCGGTGCTCAAGGCGTAGCGGGCGTGCCGCGCCCGGGCAGCTCGCGCGGGCCCGGGCCGTCGTAGCTCCAGAGGTATTCGCGCGGGATCGGCCCTTTGTTGCGCCCGCCCTGGCCGCTTTGCTCCCAGGCATGGGCCAGGATACCCACGGAGCGCGACAGGCAGAACAGCCCGCGCGCCAGCGGGGCCGCAAAGCCCAGCTCCGCATAGATCACCGCGGTCGCGCCGTCGATGTTCATCGGGATGCGCCGCCCGCCCTTGCGCGCCGCCAGCTCATCCTCCACCGCGCGCCCGATGGCCGCGAAGCGGCCGCCGACCACGCCCTGGCGCGCCGCCGCGTCGACCAGCTCCAGCAGGCGCGGCGCGCGCGGGTCCACCGGGTGGAAGCGGTGGCCGAAGCCCGAGACGAACTTGCCATGCAGCTCGACGGCCTGCTCCAGGCCGGCGCGCACCGCATCCGGCAGCGCCGCGCCCCCGTCCTGCAGCGCGGCAATGTGCTCGTACATGGCCACGGCCTGCTCGCCGGCGCCGCCGTGCACGTCGCCTAGCACGTTCACCGCCGAGGCCATGGCATTGTTCAGCCCCACGCCGCAGGTCGCGGCCATGCGCGCGATCGCGATGCTGGGCGCCTGCGGGCCGTGGTCGACCGCCGCCATCAGCGCCGCATCGAGCAGCCGGCCCTGGCCCTCGGTCGGCAGCTCGCCGCGCGTCATCAGCCAGATCATCTGCGCGAAGCTCAGCTTGCCGATCAGCTCCTCGATGGCATAGCCGCGGTAGCGGATCATGCCCGGGCGCATCTCGATGATCGAGGTGCGCCACCAGTCGCTCACGCCCTGCTGCACTGCTTCTACGGTCCTGCCAGTCATACTGCCTGCTCCTGTTTCAACGAGTCGATGTCTGCCGCGCCATAGCCCAGGTCCGCGAGGACCTCGTCGGTATGCTGGCCCAGCTGCGGCGGCGGCGAGGCGACCGAGGGGGCCTCGCCGTTGAGCTTGAAGCCGGTGCGCAGCAGGCGCACGTCGCGCCCCACGCCCGGCACGTTCTCGTAGGTGGCTACCATGCCGCGCGTGGCGATCTGCGGCGTCTGCAGCACCTGCGGCACCGAATAGACCGGGCCGGCCGGCACGCCCGCGGCGTTGAGCGCCTGCCACCAGTGCTCGGTCGAGCCCTGCTGCATCGCCTGCTCCAGCAGGGCCTTGAGCGCGTCGCGGTTTTTCAGGCGCGCGAAGCGGTCGGCGAAGCGCTCGTCGCCGGCCCACTCGGGATGGCCCAGCACCTGGCAGACGGCCTCGAACTGCTCCTGCTTGTTGGCCGCGATGTTGAGCAGCCCGTCGCCCGTCCTGAAGGTGCCCGAGGGGCTGGCGGTGACGTTGTCGTTGCCCATGGGGGCCGGCTCGCGGCCCGCGACCAGGTAGTTGGACACCGCCCAGCCCATGGTCGCCATGGTGGCCTCCAGCATCGACACGTCGATGAACACGCCTGCGCTGCGCTGGCGGTCGGCCAGCGCGGCGGCCACCGCGAAGGCGGCGGTCATGCCGCCGATGGTGTCGGCTATCGGATAGCCCACGCGCAGCGGGGCGCAGTCCTCGGTGCCGGTGATGCTCATCACGCCCGCCATGCCCTGGATGATCTGGTCGTAGGCCGGCAGGTCGCGCAGCGGGCCCGACTGGCCGAAGCCCGAGATCGCGCAGTAGACCAGCCGGGGATTGGCCTCGCGCAGCGCCTCGTAGCCCAGGCCCAGCCGGTCCATCACGCCGGGGCGGAAGTTCTCCACCACCACGTCGGCCGTGCGCACCAGGCGGCGGAACACCTCCTTGGCCCGGGGCTTCTTCAGGTCCAGGGTGATCGAGCGCTTGCCTGGGTTCTGCGCCAGGAAGGAAACCCCCATGTTGCCGCGGTTGAGCTCCACGTCCGCACCCAGCTGCCGCGCCAGGTCGCCGCACAGCCGGGCCTCGACCTTGATCACGTCGGCGCCCATGTGCGCCAGCTGGTGGCAGCAGAACGGGCCGGCGAGCACATTGGTGAGATCGAGGACGCGCACGCCTTTCAGAGGTTGGATGGCCATGCTTATTCAGGCTTGATGCCTGCCTGTTGGATGACAGCGCTCCAGCGCTGGATTTCGCTGGCCACGAACTGTGCGGCCTGGGCGGGGGTGTTGGCAACCACGGTAAAACCCATGTCCGCGATCTTCTTGCGGGCCTCGGGCTGCAGCAGCGATGCGTCGATGGCCTGGCTGAGCCTGTCGACGACCGCCTGGGGCGTGCCCGCCGGCGCGCCGATGCCGATCCAGTAGTCCATGTCCATCTGGGGAATGCCGGCCTCCTTGGCGCTTGGCACACCGGGCAGCAGCGGGTTGCGCTCGGCGCCCGTCACCATCAGCGCCCTGAGCTTGCCGCCCCGGATGTGCGCCAGCGCGGTCGGCACCGAGGTGATCAGCGCCTGCACCTGGTTGCTCATCAGGTCGGCGAGCACCGCGCCCGCGCCCTTGTAGGGCACATGCACGATGTCGGTGCCGGTCACGCTCTTGAACAGCTCGCCGGCCAGGTGGGTATTGGTGCCATTGCCGCCCGAGCCATAGTTCAGCTTGCCGGGCCGGGCCCTGGCCAGGGCAATGAACTCCTGCACGCTCTTGGCCGGCACCGCGGGATTGACCACCAGCACATGGGGTACCTTGACCGCGGTCGTCACCTGGACAAAGGCCTTGCGCGGATCGAAAGGCAGGTTCGGCAGCAGGCCGGCGGCAATCGCGTATGACAGCTCGAGCGCCAGCAGCGTGTGCCCGTCGGGGGCGGCGCGCGAGGCCGCGCTCCAGCCGACCACGCCGCCGCCGCCGGTGCGGTTTTCCACGACCATGGGCGCGCCGACGCCGGGTGCCGCGAACTGGGCAATCACCCGGGTGGCGATGTCTGCGCTGCCGCCCGGGGAGTAGGGCACGATGATGCTGATGGGCCTGCCCTGTGCCAGGGCGGGGGCGCCGAATGCGCAGGCGCAGCCGGCCAGGAGAAGGCGGCGGCGGGTGGTATGCAATGGCATGGAAGTGTCTCCAGTGGGATCAATCGAGCTTGGCGCCGGAATCGCGTACGGCCGCACCCCAGCGGGCCTGCTCGCTCTTGAGCAGGGCGCCGAGTTCGGCGGGCGTGCCGCCGCGCGCCACGCTGCCTTCGTCGCGCAGGCGGGCAATGACATCGGGGCGCGCGAGGGCGTCGTTCATGGCCTGGTTGAGTTGTGCAATCACCTCGGCAGGAGTGCCGGCGGGGGCGACCAGCGCCTTCCAGTCTTCCGCCACGAAGCCCGGATAGCCCGATTCGGCAACCGTGGGCACCTCGGGCAGCACCTCCAGCCGCCCGGGCGAGGTGACCGCCACCGCCCGCAGCTTGCCGGCCTTGATCAGGGAAAGCACGCTGGGCGGCGTGGCGAAATAGATGTCGGTGTTGCCGCCCAGCAGGTCGGTGGTGGCCGGGCCCGCCCCCTTGTAGGGCACATGCAGCACCTTGATGCCGGCGCGCTTGGCGAACATCTCGCCGCCCACATGGCCCACCGTGCCGGTTCCGGCGGACGCCATCGTCAGCTGCCGGGCCTGCGCCTGGGACTTGAGATCGGCCAGCGTCTTGATGGGCGAGCCAGCCTTGACCACCAGCACCACGGGCTGCGAGGCCAGCAGGATCACGGGCGCGAAATCCTTGCCGGCATCGAAGGGCATCCTGGTGTACAGCGCCGGGTTGATGGCCAGGTTGGCGGTCTGGCCTGCGCCCAGGGTGTAGCCGTCCTTTTTGGCCTTGGCAACCGCCTCCAGGCCGATGTTGCCGCCCGCGCCGGGCTTGTTGTCGACCACGAAGCTCCACTGCTGCTTGAGCGTCACCTCGTTGGCGACCAGCCGCGTCAGCACGTCGGTGCCGCCCGCGGGGGGAAAGGGCACGACCAGCTTGATCGGGTGGTCCGGATAGGCCGCCTGGGCGCCGCTGCCCGTGGCCGCGAGGCCAAGGCCGACGCCGAGCGCGATGGCGCCGTGCGCGAGGATGGATCGGATCTGCATGCTTGTCTCCTGGGGAAGTTGAAGCCGGGGTGGTGAAGATCAGCCGAGCCGGTAGACGCGGCTGGCGGTGCCTGAGAAAAGCGCCTGGCGCTCGCTGGCGCTGGCGCCGGCGGCCAGGCGCTTGAATGCGTTCCAGCCGGTGGCATAGCTGTACGAGCCCTTGTCCACCGGGAAATTGCTCTCGAACATGCAGCGCTCGGCGCCGAAGGCTTCGATCAGCGTGTGCATCCAGGGCTTCCAGGTGTCGGCCAGCTGCCGGGAGCTCGGGGGCAGCTCGCCCTGCTCGAAGCCGAAGCCGTTGATGCGCATGCCCAGCCCGCCCAGCTTGACGTAGACGTTGGGCAAGGCGGCCAGCTCGCGCATGGACCGCGACCAGGTGGCGAAGACTTCGGGCTGGTGTTGCGCATAGGCGCCGATGCGCACGATGCCGCCGCAGTGGTTGACGATGATGGGCAGGCCGGGGAAGCGCCGGGCCAGCTCCAGCAGCTCGGGCAGCTGCGCAAAGAACAGCCAGGCGTCGTACGACAGGCCCAACGCGGCGAGTTGCGCCACGCCTTCGCGGTAGGCCGGCTCCAGCAGCAGCCCGCGCGGCGCGGCCGACAGCGGGTTGACGAGCGCGGGCTGCGCATCCCAGGCGCTCAGGTGGCGAATGCCCCGAAAGCGCCCCTGCCCCGCATCCAGATGCGCCTGCAGCACCTCGCGCACCGCGGCGCCGAGGCGCAGGTCGGCATGGCCCACGATGGCCTGCGCCACCCGGGGCGCCGAGCCATCGAGGGCGCGGGCCGAGGCCAGCACGAATTCGGTTTCGCCCACCGGCTTGAACGCCTCGGCGCCCCCGGGACGATAGCGCGTCAGCGCCTGCATATAGACCGAGGCACGCAGGTTGTGGCCGCTGCGCATGTCGGCGAGGTATTCATCTACCAGGTAGGTCCAGCCCGGGCGGTCGTAGAAGTGGTGGTGGGCGTCGACGATGGGCAGGTCCGGCTCCAGGATGTCCTCCTGTTGCAGGGCAAGCCATGCATTGCGTACCGGCAGGTAGTTGCTCATGGGCGATTTCAGGGTCGATGTCTCTTTGTTGTTCTATCTAATAGAACTCTGATCTGTCAAGTGGAACTATAAAGAGATTTTTTTCCAGAAAAATGGGTACTAACCCTGGTGCGGCGGCCGGCTTGTGGGCGGGTTGGGCTGCCGCGCCCGGGCGCCATGCCACACTGCGTGCTCGTTTCCCTGATTGATTTCGCAAGCCATGCCCGCAGCACCAGAACCCGCATCTCCCGAATCGAGTGGAGTGGCCGTACTTGACCGCGCCTTCGCGCTGCTGGCCGCCTTCGGCCCGATGGACGAGCGGCTGTCCATGGCCGAGCTGTCGCGCCGCACCGGCCTGTACAAGAGCACGGTGCTCAGGCTGCTGTCGGCGCTGGAGCATGGCGGCTTCGTGCGCCGCCTGGCCGATGGGCAGTACGCCATCGGGCCGCAGCCGCTGCGCCTGGCCACCATCTACCAGCGCTCCTTCCAGGTCGGCCACGTGATCGAGCCCGTGCTGAAGGCCTTGAGCAGCGAAAGCGGCGAGACCGCGTCGTTCTACGTGCGCCATGGCGCGGCGCGCATTGCCTTGTTCCGGGTGGAGCCGGCCCGCTCCATCCGGGCCTCGGTCGCCATCGGCCAGGAATACCCGATCGCCCAGGGCGCATCCGGCAAGGTGCTGAGCGCCTTCAGCGCGTCCGCGGCGCTTGCTGGCGAGGTGGGCCAGCGCATCCGCGAGCGGCTCTGGGCCGTCTCCTACGGCGAGCGCGATCCGGACACGGCCTCGGTGTCCGCGCCGGTGTTCGCGGTGACCGGCGAGCTGCAGGGCGCGATCGCCTTGTCCGGCCCGAGGGAAAGGCTGTCATCGCCCGACGCGATGCAGGCCGCCTGCCAAAGCGTGCTGCGGGCCGCCCGCGATGCCTCGCAGGGCCTGGGCAGCGACCCCGGCCGCTACGAGGCCAGCCTGCGCGGGCTCGTGCGAGGCGACTTCGAACGCCCGGCCTGAGCGCGGCGCCGGGCCCGTTTCGCCGAGCGCTGGGCGCAGTCTCCGATGCGGCACGGCTGGCAGGCAATGCTTGCTAGCATCGCCGCCTTTGTTTTTCGAGGAGAACCCGCACCATGGCAATCGTCCCCCATCTCAAGCAGCTGGCGCTGGCCGCCGCGCTCGCGGCCGGCACGGCGCACGCGCAAGTCCCGGCCACGCCGGCCGCACCTGCAACGCCTGCCGCATCCGCCACGATCGCCCCGGCGCAGGCTGCCCAGGCCCTGCATGCGCAGATCGACGAGCGTGCCAAGGCCATCGAGCAAAAGCTCATCGCCTGGCGCCGCGACATCCACGAGCACCCCGAGCTGGGCAACCTCGAGAGCCGCACCTCCGCGCTGGTGGCCGAGCACCTGCGCAAGCTGGGCATGGAGGTGAAGACCGGCGTGGCGGTGACCGGCGTGGTCGGCCTGCTCAAGGGCGGCAGGCCCGGCCCGGTGGTGGCGCTGCGCGCCGACATGGATGCGCTGCCGGTCAAGGAGCAGGTGGACCTGCCCTTCGCCTCCAAGGCCAAGGGCATGTACCTGGGCAAGGAGGTGGATGTGATGCACGCCTGCGGCCACGACACCCACACCGCCATGCTCATGGCCACCGCCGAGGTGCTGGCCGGCATGAAGGAGCAGCTGCCCGGCAGCGTGAAGTTCATCTTCCAGCCGGCCGAGGAATCGCCCGCCACCTTCGAGCCCGACGGCGAGAAGATCTGGGGCGCCAAGCAGATGGTCAAGGAAGGCGTGATGCAGAACCCCAAGGTCGATGCGGTCTTTGGCCTGCATGTGTCGAGCGCCTATCCCGCGGGCTGGATCGCCTGGCGCCCGGGCCCGGCCATGTCGGCGGTGGACCAGTTCTGGATTGATGTGACGGGCAAGCAGACGCACGGCGCACGCCCCTGGTCGGGCATCGACCCGATCGTGGCCAGCGCGCAGATCGTCACCGGCATCCAGAGCATCATCAGCCGCCAGTCCAACATCGCGCTGGAGCCGGCCGTGGTGACGGTGGGCGCCATCCACGGCGGCAACCGCATGAACATCATTCCCGACAAGGTCTCGATGATCGGCACCATCCGCACCTATGACGAAGGCATGAAGAAGGACATCCACAAGCGCCTGGCCAACACCGCCGAGCACATCGCCGAAAGCTCGGGCGCCAAGGCCCAGGTCAGGGTGGTCGAGCTGTACAACGCCGTGGTCAACCCGCCCGCGCTGGTGGCGAAGATGGCGCCCACGCTCGAGCGCGTGGCCGGCCCGGGCAACTTCGGCCTGCAGCCCAAGTCCTCGGCCTCGGAGGATTTCTCGTTCTACCAGCAGGAAGCGCCCGGCATGTTCTTCTACCTGGGCGTGACGCCCCGGGACAAGGACCCGAACACCGCGCCCAACAACCACTCGCCGCTGTTCTACGCGGATGAGTCGGCGCTGATCTACGGCGTGCGTGCGCTGTCGAACATGGCGCTGGACTACATGCTGGCCGCGCAGCGGTAAAAAGGCAAAGCCCGCCGGGCGGCGGGCTTGCGGGCGGAGGAAGGGGCTGGATCAGCCCAGCAGGCCCTTGAGCTTCTCGAGCGCGGCGTTGGCGCACTGCTCGTCCAGGTGGCCGCCGGGCGCGCCGCCCACGCCCACGGCGCCGATGACTTCGTTGCCGGCCTTGACCGGCACGCCGCCGCCCAGCAGCAGGAAGCCGGGGATGTGCACCAGGTTGGCGGCGCCGGCGTTCTTCTGGGCGTTCTCCATCATGGCCTGCGTGGGGGCCTTGGCCGAGGCCGAGGTGAAGGCCTTGCGCTCGCTGGCGCCCAGCGTGTGCGGGCCGGCGTTGTCGGCGCGCTGCACCACGCGCACGGTGCCGGCGCGGTCCACCACGGTGGCGGCCACCGCATAGCCATTGGCGGCGCAGGCGGCCACCGCGCCGGCGGCGATCTGGTTGGCCAGCTCCAGCGTCATGTTCTTCTCGGTGCGCACGGCGGTGTCGGCGTGGGCGGCCAGGGTGGATGCGGCGAGCAGGGCGGCGGCGGCAAAGGCTTTCATCAAGAATCTCCAGTGGTTGGTCGGGCGCCCGGCGCTGGCCAGGCGGTAGCGCCACTGTAGAAATTGCGCCGCCCGCGCGCCATTCGTACGGCTACGCGCGCGGCTGCGTAGAAATACGGAGCGGGCCTTCCGCCACCAGGGCCGCATAGCCGCGGATCAGCTGCGCCAGCGAGTCGCAGGCGAGCTTGGCGAACAGGCTGGCGCGGTGGCTTTCCACGGTGCGCGGCGACAGCGCCAGCTCGCGCGCGATCTCCTTGTTGGTGAAGCCTTCGACGATATAGGCCAGCACCTCGCGCTCGCGCTCGGACAGCTGGGCATGGCGCTCGCGCGCCGCCTGGTCGGCCTGGCTGCGCTCGCGCGTGCGCACATGCTGGCGCACCGCGTGCTGCAGGGCTTCGAGCAGTTGCTCGTCGTCCACCGGCTTTTCCAGGAATTCGGCCGCGCCGGCCTTGAAGGCGCGGCGGCACATGTCCACCGTGCCATGGCCGGTGAGCATGATGACCGGCTGGTCCACGCCCTGGGCCGCCAGCGCATCGAGCACCGCCAGCCCGCCCAGGCCGGGCATGCGTACATCGAGCACGATGGCGCCGACGGCGCGGCGATCGAAACCGTCCAGGAACGCCTGCGGATCGGCCCAGGCCTGCACGCGCAGGCCCACGGTGCCTATCAGCAGCGCCAGGCTGTCGCGCACGGCTTCGTCGTCGTCGATGAGCTGGATCAGCGGGGATTGCGGCTGGTTCATGGGGCAAGCGGTAGTTCGAGTTCAAAGCAGGCGCCGCGCGTCTCGCTGCGCAGCGCGTGGCCGCGCAGGCGCAGCGTGCCGTTCATCTCGCCGGCCAGGGTTTCGCACAGGCTCAGGCCCAGGCCGAGCCCGCCGGCGCGGGTGCTGGAGAAGGGCTCGAACAGGCGCGGCAGCAGCTCGGGCGCGATGCCCGGGCCGCTGTCGCAGACCTGCAGCCGGCCATGGCGCCCCGAGGCCGAGGCCTGCAGCGCGATGCGGCGCTCGCCGGCGGGCATGCCGTCCAGCGCCTGCAGCGCGTTGAGCAGCAGGTTGTGCACGATCTGCTCCAGCGCCACCGGGTCGGCGAGCACGCGCACCGGCGCGCCGGCGTCGAGAGCGACGGCCACTCCGCGCCGCGCGCAGTCGGGCTCCAGCAGGTGCAGCGTGGCGGAGACCGCCTCTTGCAGCACCACGGGCTGGATACCGCCGCCGGGCCGCTCGATGGCGCGGCGCAGCCGGCCCACCACCTCGGCGGCGCGGCGCGCCTGGGCCACGGCCTGGCCCATGGCGCCGCGCGCGGTGTCCAGATCGGGTTCATCGTCGTCCAGCAGGCGGCGCGCGGCCTGGGTGTTGGCCACCACCGCGGTCAGCGGCTGGTTCAGCTCGTGCGCCATGCCGGCGGCCAGCTCGCCCAGGGCATTGAGCCGCGCCACCTGGCCCAGGCGCAGCAGCTCCTCGGCGCGCCGCCGCGCAGCGCGCTGGCGCAGCAGCCAGCGGGCGCTGCACAGCAGGGCGGCCAGGGCCAGCGCCGCGGCGGCGATGTGCCCCCACGGCAGGTCGGCGATGCCCACGCTGCGCGAGGCGAGCAGGTCGAAATCCTGGCTGGCCGAGGCCAGGGTCTTGCGCATCTCGAAATGCCAGGGGCCGGCGCCGCCGCGCCCGGGCTGGATCAGGTACTGCCGGCCGCCGCGCTCCAGCGCCACGCGCACCGGGCTGCGCCGCGCATCCATGGGCCAGTCGGGCCAGGGCACGCTGGCCGCCAGGTCGATGCTGAGCGCATAGCTGGCCGGATCGGCGCCGATGACCAGCTGGTAGCGCCCCGCGGGCAGGTCGACCGCCGCCAGCTCCGCCCGGTGGGCGCTGCGCGAGCGGGCCTCGGCCTGCGCCAGCGCCGGGCTGGGCCATTGCCGGGCCGCATCGCGCCGCGCAATGCCGAGGATGGCGGGGTAGACGCCAGACAGCCGCTGCTCGGCGCGCGCGCCGCCACCGCCCACGTCCAGCAGCGCCAGCGTGGCCAGCACCGCGTCGTACTGCACCACCTGCTGGCTCATCAGCCGGTGGGCGATGCGGGCCTGGGTGTCGAAATCCTCGTGCAGCCGGGCCAGCTCGGCGCGCACCAGCGCGCCGGCCGCGGCGAGCGCGAGCGCCAGCCACCCCAGCCACCAGACGCCCTGAGTGCGCAGCCATTGCTTCATGGCGCGGATGGTACGGCTTTTTACGTTTGCCTGCGCTGCCGGGCGCGCTGGCGCCACTAAAATCACCCGCCGCGCATTTTTGCCGAGGCCCCGCACAGCGCATGCGCCGCATAAGCACGAATCACACTGGCGCAGCTGCCGCAGCGGGCTTTCCATCCATCTCTTACTGCCATGTCCCTGCCTTCGAACGCGCCCCTGCGCCCTTTGCCGTCCCTGATTTTCGCCAGCCGCTGGCTGCAGCTGCCCCTGTACCTCGGCCTGATCGTGGCCCAGGGCGTCTATGTCTGGCATTTCCTGATCGAGCTGCTGCACCTGGTGGAGGCGGCCTTCGGCAGCGAGGAGGCCTTGCGCATCCTGAGCACCAGCATCGGCTATGCGCCGGACGCGGCGGTCCAGTCGCTGAACGAGACGGTGATCATGCTGGTGGTGCTGGGGCTGATCGACGTGGTGATGATCTCCAACCTGCTGATCATGGTCATCGTCGGCGGCTACGAAACCTTCGTCAGCCGCATGAACCTGGAGCGCCACCCCGACCAGCCCGAGTGGCTGGGCCATGTGAACGCCTCGGTGCTCAAGGTCAAGCTCGGCCTGTCCATCATCGGCATCAGCTCGATCCACCTGCTCAAGACCTTCATCAACGCCGGCAACTACGACGAGAAGGTGCTGATGTGGCAGACCATCATCCATGTGGTCTTCCTGACCTCCGCGCTGGCGATCGCGCTGACCGACCGGCTGCTGGCGCCTGCGCACGGCGGCGGGCCCGGCCACGGCCACTGAGCGCGCCCCGGGTCCTTGCCTTTTGGCGACAGGCCTGCCGGTGCAATTGGTGCTATCGTTTCCGTCCATATGCCCGCTGCAAACCTGACTTACCCCATCGAACCCCCGGCCATGGGCCAGTGGAAGGCCGTGGCGCACGGCGTGCGCTGGATACGGCTGCCCATGCCCTTCAGCCTGGACCACATCAATATCTGGGCCCTGGATGATGGCGACGGCTGGGCCCTGGTGGACACCGGCGTGCGCACCGACCAGGTGGTCGAGACCTGGGAGTCGCTGCTGGCGAGCGCGCCTTTCGACCGGCCGCTGACCCGGGTCTTCGTCACCCACATGCACCCGGACCATGTGGGCATGGCCGGCTGGCTCACGCGCCGCTTCGATGTGCAGCTGTGGATCTCGGCACTCGAATACCTGTCGTGCCGGGCGCTGGTGTCCGACTCGCATCGCGAGGCCCCGCCCGATGCGCTGCGCTTCTACACCGAGGCGGGCTGGCCGGCCGCGGCCATCGAGAAGTACCGCATGCGCTTCGGCGGCTTCGGCAAGCTGATCTACACCCTGCCCGACAGCTATCGCCGCCTGCAGGATGGCCAGCGCATCGCCATCGGCGCGCACGAGTGGGAGGTGGTGACCGGCAACGGCCATTCGCCCGAGCATGCCTGCCTGTACTGCGCCGAGCAGAAGCTGCTGATCTCGGGCGACCAGGTGCTGGCCAAGATCTCGTCCAACGTCTCGGTGCACCCGATCGAGCCCGAGGCCAACCCCATGGCCGACTGGCTGGCGTCGATCGAGAAGCTGCACGCGCGCATTCCCGACGATGTGCTGGTGCTGCCGGCGCACGACAACTGCTTTCGCGGCCTGCATGCGCGCCTCAAGCGCCTGCACGACGGCCAGATGGAGGCCTTCGCGCGCCTGCGCGGCGCGCTGCAGCAGCCGCAGCGGGTGGTGGATGTGTTTGGCAGCCTGTTCTCGCGGCCCATCGATCCGAGCTCGCCGAACTTCCACCTGGCGACCGGCGAGACGATTGCCTGCCTCAACTACCTGATGCAGCAGGGCGAGGTGGTGAAGGAGCTGCGTGACGGGGTGGCCTGGTACCGGCTGGGGAGTTGAGCCGGCGCGGTTGTGCAATAGATCTATGGCCGAAATGGCTGCCAGCGCTGATGCATAAAGCGCTGGCAGCTATTTTTTTGATATCGATGAGGTCTCCACACCGGTGGCGGCCAATGCCTGCGCTTATCGGCAGCGGCGCCAGGCGGGCGCTGCAAGGGTATTAACTTATGCCCATTCAGTATTTGCAGAACGTATGATCTATCGCAGAGAATGCGTGCTTTGCATAGATAACCCATGGAACTGCGTCAGCTGGAAGCCTTTGCCGCCGTGATGTCCACCGGCAGCGTCACCGCCGCCGGGCGCCTGCTCGGGCGTTCGCAGCCTGCGGTCAGCCGCCTGGTGCAGGAGCTGGAGGCCGAGATCGGCTATGAGCTGTTCGCGCGCAATGGCCCGCGCGTCACGCCCACCGAGCAGGGCTTCTTGCTGTTCGAGGATGTGGAGCATGCGCTCACCGGGCTGCAGCAGATCCGCCGCCGCGCCAAGGAGATCGAGCGGGGCCTGCGCCGGCCGCTGCGCGTGGTGGCCACCACGGCGCTGGCCGCGGGCCTGGTGCCGCAGGCGCTGGCCCGCATCGAGGGCAGCGAGCCCGCCGGCGCGATCCAGCTGCGCAGTGCCGCGCCCGAGCGCGTGGTGCACGATGTGCTGTGCGGCGCGGCCCACCTGGGCGTCACCAGCCTGCCGCTGGAGCACCGCGGCCTGCAGGTGCACTGGATCGGCCAGGCTGCCTGCGTGGCGGTGCTGCCGGCGTCCGACCCGCTGGCCCGGCTGGACCCTGTGCCGCTGGCGGCGCTGGCCGGGCGGCAGATCGTGACCATGGCCAACCCCTACCGGCTGCGCCACCGGCTCGACGCCGCGTTCGCCAATGCAAGCCTTGACTCGGGCTCGGAGGGCCAGGCCCAGGCCATGCCCCGCATGATCGAGACCAATTCGTCGCTGAACGCGATGATGATGGTGCGCGCCGGCCTGGGTGTGGCGGTGCTGGAGCCGGTCACCGCCCATGGCGTGCCGCTGCAAGGCGTGGTCACGCGCGCGCTCGACACCGATATTCCCTTTCTGTTTGGCGTGGTCACCCGGCAGGCCGCGCCAACCCTGCCTTGCGCGGATGCGCTGATGGCGGCGCTGGCCGATGCCGCCGCCGCGCTGCTGCCCGGCTTCGTGCTGCACGACGCGGCCGCGCACGCTGCGCTGCTGCAGCAGGCCGCGCAGGAGGCATCCGCCGGCACCAGCGATATGGACAAGCACCCATGAACACCGAACCTCTCACCACCTTGCAGGGCCTGGCCCATCTGGAGGCGCGCCTGCGCCAGGACATGGCCTGGCTCGAGCTGCCCGCCAAGAACTGGGTGCCCGAGCGCCAGCTGGATGGCCAGCCCGTGCTGCCGGTCGCGATCATCGGCGGCGGCATGGCGGGCCTCGCGGCCGCGGCCGCGCTCAAGTTCCTGGGCGTGCCCGCGCCGCTGTTCGACCGCTCGCCCGCAGGCTTCGAGGGCCCCTGGGCCACGACCGCGCGCATGGAGACGCTGCGCTCGCCCAAGCAGCTCACCGGCCCGGCGCTGGGCATGCCGTCGCTGACTTTCCGCGCCTGGTTCGAGGCCCAGTTCGGCCTGCAGGCCTGGGATGCGCTGGACAAGATCCCGCGCCTGCAGTGGATGGACTACCTGCGCTGGTACCGCCAGGCGCTGGCGCTGGATGTGCGCAACCTGCACGAGGTGCGGGCGGTGCTGCCGCGCGCCGACGGCGTGGTGCAGCTCGACATGCATACGCCCGCCGGAGCGCAGAGCGTGCTGGCGCGCCATGTGGTGCTGGCCACCGGCCGCGACGGGCTGGGCGGCGCCCATGTGCCGGCCTTCGTGCAGGCGCTGCCGCGCGAGCGCTGGGCGCATTCGTCCGACGTGATGGACTACGCCACGCTTGCCGGCCGCCGCGTGGGCGTGATCGGCGCCGGCGCCTCGGCGATGGACAGTGCCGCCACCGCGCTCGAAGCCGGCGCCGCGAGCGTGGACCTGATCATCCGCCGCACCGACATACCGCGCGTGAACAAGGGCAAGGGCGCGGGCAACCCGGGGCTCACCCATGGCCACCTCGCGCTGCCCGATGCGTGGAAGTGGCAGATCCGCCACTACATCAACCAGCAGCAGGTGCCGCCGCCGCGCGGCAGCACGCTGCGCGTGTCGCGCCATCCGAACGCGCGCTTCAACCTGGGCTGCGCCATCGAGGACGTGCGCTGGAGCGGCGACGAGATTCGCGTGCACACCTCGCGCGGCGTGTTCGCGCTCGACTTCCTGGTGTGCTCCACCGGCTTTCGCATCGACTGGAATGCCCGGCCCGAGTTCGCCGCGCTGGCGCCGCATGTGCGCTCGTGGCGGGACCGCTGCCAGGGCCCGCTGGGCGAGGCCGACCAGGAGCTGGAGGATTCGCCCGACCTGGGCCCGGCCTTCGAGCTGCGGGAGAAGGTGGCCGGCGCCTGCCCGGGGCTGGCGCGCGTGCACTGCTTCTCCTACCCGGCGGCGCTGACGCACGGCACCGTCTCGGGCGACATCCCGGCCATCAGCGTGGGCGCCGAGCGCCTGGCGCAGGGCCTGGCGGCCCAGCTCTATGCCGAGGACGTGGAGCAGCACTACGCCAACCTGCAGGCCTTCAGCGAGCCCGAGGTGTTCGGCGACGAATGGGTGCCGGCCGAGCCGCCGGGAGCCGCCGCATGACCGGCTGGCTGCTGCGCCGCCTGGCCCAGGCCGCAGTGGTGGTGGTGCTGATGACCATCATCGTCTTCGTGGGCCTGCACGCCATCGGCAATCCGGTGGACATCCTGATCGGCCAGGACGTGGACCAGCTGGAGCGCGCCCGCATCATCGCCGAGCTGGGGCTGGACCAGCCGCTGTGGCGCCAGTACCTGGGCTTCGTCAATGGCGCGCTGCACGGCAACCTGGGCACCAGCTTCGTCTACAACGTGCCGGCGGTCACGCTGATACTGCAGCGCCTGCCGGCCACGCTGGAGCTGGCGATCGCCGCGCTGATCATCGCGGTGCTGGTGGGCGTGCCGCTGGGCCTGTTCGCCGGGCTGTTCCCTGAGCATCCGCTGTCCAAGCTGCTGATGGCGGGCAGCATCGTGGGCTTTTCGCTGCCCACCTTCTGGGTCGGCCTGATGCTGATCATGGCCTTCAGCGTGGGCCTGGGCTGGCTGCCGGCCAGCGGCCGCGGCGAGACGGTGCAGCTGCTGGGCGCGCAGTGGTCGTGGCCCACGCTCGACGGCCTGCGCCACATGCTGCTGCCGGCGGTCAATCTGTCGCTGTTCAAGACCTCGCTGGTGATGCGGCTCACGCGCGCCAACGTGCGCGAGGTGATGCCGATGGAGTTCGTCAAGTTCGCGCGCGCCAAGGGCTTGTCGCCCCTGCGCGTGGTGCTGGTGCATGTGCTGCGCAACACGCTGATCCCGCTGGTGACGGTGCTGGGCCTGGAGCTGGGCTCGACCATCGCCTTCGCGGTGGTCACCGAGAGCATCTTCGCCTGGCCCGGCGCGGGCAAGCTGATCCTGGACAGCATCAATGCGCTGGACCGGCCGGTCATCGTCGCCTACCTGGTGGTGGTGGTGTGCCTGTTCGTCACGCTGAACCTGATCGTGGACATCCTGTACAAGGTGCTGGACCCGCGGGTGCGGCTGGAGGGCGCGGCATGAGCAGCGCAGCGTTGAAATACGAATCGCCCTGGCGCCGCAACGCCAGCGAATTCTTCGCCTCGAAGACGGCGGTGCTGGGGCTGGCCATCGCGCTGCTGCTGATCCTGGCCGCGCTGCTGGCGCCGTGGATCACGCCGCAGAACCCCTACGACCTGAACCAGCTCGACGTGATGGACGCGCGCCTGGCGCCGGGCGCGCCGAGCGGCGAGGGCAGGTTCCACTACTGGTTGGGCTCGGACGGGCAGGGGCGCGACCTGTATTCAGGCATTCTGTACGGCCTGCGCATCAGCCTGCTGGTGGGCGTGGGCTCGGCGCTGATCGCCGGCGTGCTGGGCACCTTGCTCGGGCTGCTGGCCGCCTATGCCGGCGGCAAGACCGATGCGCTCATCATGCGCGTGGTCGACCTGCTGCTGTCGTTCCCGTCTATCCTGGTGGCGATGATGATCCTGGCCTACCTGGGCAAGGGCGTGGGCAACGTGGTGCTGACCCTGGTGGTGCTGGAGTGGGCCTACTACGCCCGCACCGCGCGCGGCCAGGCGCTGGTGGAGCGGCGGCGCGAGTATGTGGAGGCGGCGCGCTGCCTGGACATCCCGAGCTGGCGCATCATGCTGCGCCACATCCTGCCCAACTGCCTGCCGCCGCTGATCGTGATCGGCACCCTGCAGATCGCGCGCGCCATCACGCTCGAGGCCACGCTGAGCTTTCTGGGCCTGGGCGTGCCGGTGACCGAGCCGTCGCTGGGCCTGCTGATTTCCAACGGCTACCAGTACATGCTCTCGGGCGAGTACTGGATCAGCTTCTACCCCGGCATCGCGCTGCTCGTCACCATCGTGGCCATCAACCTGGTGGGCGACCGGCTGCGCGATGTGCTCAATCCCAGGACGCGCCAACAATGACGACCGTCCCCACGCTGCAGGTCAGCAACCTGCAAACCCATTTCCACACCCGCGCCGGCGTGTTGCGCGCGGTCGACGGCGTGTCGTTTTCGCTGGCGCGCGGCCGCATCCTGGGCCTGGTGGGCGAGTCCGGCTCGGGCAAGTCGGTCACCGGCTTTTCCATCATGGGGCTGCTTGATCCGCCGGGCCGGGTGGTGGGCGGCGAGGTGCTGTTCCAGGGCCGCGAGCTTACGAAAATGCCGCCGCGCGAGATGCGCGCGCTGCAGGGCAGCCGCATCGCGATGATCTTCCAGGATCCGATGATGACGCTCAACCCCGTGCTGCGCATCGACACGCAGATGATCGAGGCGGTGCGCGCGCACCAGCGGGTGAGCCACGCCCAGGCGCGCGAGCGCGCCCGCGACACGCTGGGCCTGATGGGCATACCCAGCCCCGACGAGCGGCTGCTGGCCTACCCGCACCAGCTCTCGGGCGGCATGCGCCAGCGGGTGGCGATCGCCATCGCCATGCTGCACCGGCCCGAGCTGATCATCGCCGACGAGCCCACGACGGCGCTCGATGTGACCATCCAGGCGCAGATCCTGTCCGAGGTGCAAAAGCTCGCGCGCCAGCAGGGTACCGCGCTGATCTGGATCACCCACGACCTGTCGGTGGTGGCCGGCCTGGCCGACGAGGTGGCGGTGATGTATGCCGGCCGCATCGTCGAGCACGGCCCGGTGGACGCGGTGCTGGACGCGCCGCTGCACCCCTACACCGCAGGGTTGATCGGCAGCCTGCCAAGCAACAACCGCCGCGGCGAGCGCCTGCGGCAGATCCCCGGCATGACGCCCAACCTGCTGCAGCTGCCCGCGGGCTGCGCCTTTGCCGCGCGCTGCCCGCGCGTGGGCGAGGCCTGCGCGCAGCGGCCGGATTTGACGCAGCCCAAACCGCAGCGCCTGGTGCGCTGCTTCTATCCGATGGAGGCGGCATGACCGATACACCCGCAGCGATAGCGCTGCGCCAGGTCAGCAAGCGCTTTGGCGAGCGCAGGCCGGGCCTGCTCGACAGGCTGGGGCTGGCTCGGCCGCCGGCGGTGACGCGCGCGGTGGACCGGGTTGACCTGGCCGTGGCGCCGGGCGAGGTCGTGGGCCTGGTGGGCGAGTCGGGCTGCGGCAAGTCCACGCTGGGCCGCCTGGCCACCGGCCTGCTCGCGCCCTCGGACGGCGAGGTGCTGGTCGGCGGGCAGCGCATGGCCGACATGGATGCGCGCCAGCGCCATGCGGCGCGCCTGCAGGTGCAGATGATCTTCCAGGACCCGTACGCCAGCCTGAACCCGCGCCTGCGGGTCGACGAGATCGTCGGCGAGGCAGCGCGCATCCACGGCCTGGTCGATGCCGCCGGCTTCGACGACTATGTGTGCGCGCAGCTGCGGCGCGCCGGGCTCGACCCGGCGCTGCGCCACCGCTACCCGCACCAGTTCAGCGGCGGCCAGCGCCAGCGCATCGGCATTGCGCGCGCGCTGGCGGTGCAGCCGCGGGTGCTGGTCTGCGACGAGGCGGTGGCCGCGCTCGACGTGTCCATCCAGGCGCAGATCCTGAACCTGTTCATGGACCTGCGCGAAGAGCTGAAGCTGACCTATTTGTTCATCAGCCACGACCTGGGCGTGGTCGAACACCTGTCCGACCGCGTGGTGGTGATGTACCTGGGCCGGGTGATCGAGACCGCGCCGGTGGAGGAGCTGTTCAGCCGCCCCAACCATCCCTACACCCAGGCGCTGCTGGCCGAGGTGCCCAAGCTGGGCGCGCGCCACAAGACCTATACCGCCATCCAGGGCGAGATACCGAGCCCGCTGCACCCGCCGCCGGGCTGCCACTTCCACCCGCGCTGCCCGCATGCCATGCCGCGCTGCAGGGCCGAGGCGCCGCAGCTCAAGGGCATTGCCATCGGGCATTTCAGTGCTTGCCATCTGAACGATGGATCTTGAAAAAGTGAGCTGCTGGCGCTTGCCATTGCTTGGTTTTAGATGGTTTTATTTTTGAAATTGGCTGGCGATAGGCGCTGGCAGCTATTGTTTTTGATAAGGAGATCGCCATGAAACGCTTGATGCTTTCCTCCCTGAGCGCCGCGCTGCTCACCGCCGGCATGGCCGCCCATGCGCAGACGCTGAGCATCGGCTTCGCCGACCCGCTGTCGTCGCTCGACCCGCAGCTCAACAACCACGCGGGCGACCGCTCGGTGGACCTGCATTTCTGGGACCTGCTGGTGGAGAACAAGGCCAACCAGCTGCAGCCCGGCCTGGCCGAGAGCTGGAAGAACCTCGATCCCAAGACCTGGGAGTTCAAGCTGCGCAAGGACGTGAAGTGGCAGGACGGCAAGCCCTTCAGCGCCGACGACGTGATCTTCTCGTACCAGCGCGCGCGCAGCGTGCCCGGCAGCGTGGCCACCTTCGCCGGCTACCTGCGCACCGTGGAGTCGGTTGCCGCCAAGGACCCGCACACCCTCGTCATCAAGACCAACATCCCCAACCCCGACCTGCCGCTGAACCTGGCCTCGGTGCACATCGTCAGCAAGCATGTGGGCGAGAAGGCCACGACCGACGACTACAACTCGGGCAAGGCGGTGATCGGCACGGGGCCGTACAAGTTCGTCTCGTACACGCCGGGCGACCGGGTGGTGATGGCGCGCAACGACGCCTACTGGGGCGGCAAGCCCGCCTGGGAGAAGGTGAACTACCGCTACATCAACAATGCCGCTGCGCGCACCGCCGCGCTGCTGGCCGGCGATGTGGATGTGATCGACAAGGTCTCGGTGTCCGACCTTGCCAGGCTCAAGCAGTCGCCCAGCGTCTCCGTCTTCCCGTACGACGGCCTGCGCGTGATGCTGCTGCAGCCCAGCTTCAACCCGGCGCCGACCCCGTTCCTCGCCGACAACACCGGCAAGCCCTTGGCGAAGAACCCGCTGCTGGACCAGCGCGTGCGCGAGGCGCTGAGCATCGCCATCAACCGCAAGGCCATCACCGACCGCATCCTGCAGGACACGGCCACCGAGGCCAACCAGTGGATGCCCAGGAACACCTTCGGCTACAACCCCGAGATCAAGAACATCGCCTTCGATGCCGCGCGCGCCAAGAAGCTGCTGGCCGACGCCGGCTTTCCCGAGGGCTTCAAGCTGACCATGCACGTGCCCAACGACCGCTACCCGCAGGGCCCCGAGACCGCGCAGGCGGTGGCGCAGTTCTGGAGCCGCATCGGCGTCAAGACCCAGGTCGAGGTGGTGCCATGGTCGGTGTACTCCGGCAAGGCCAACAAGAACGAATACGCGATGAGCATGCTGGCCTGGGGCAACGGCACCGGCGAGGCCAGCTACGCGCTGGTGAACGTGCTGGCCACGGTCGATGCCAAGAAGGGCCTGGGCGCCTCGAACTGGGGCCACTACAGCAACCCGGCGGTGGACAAGGCGCTGGCCGACTCCACCGCCGAGTTCGACACCGCCAGGCGCGAGGCCATATTGCGCGCCTCGGCCAAGGTGGTGAGCGACGACGTGGGCGTGATCCCGCTGTTCCACTACCGCAACGTCTGGGCCGCGAAGAAAGGCCTGAAGGTCACGCCCATGACCAGCGACCGCACCGCCGCGATGATGGTCACCAGGGACGGCAAGTGATGGCCACCCCGGTGCTATCGGTGACGCCGGCGGACGGGCTGATCGATGTGCCGCGCCGCATCCGCGTGGAGCGGCTGGCGCCGGGCCGGCAGGTGGTGATCGCCACCCGCACGTCGCGCAACGGCGTGCAGTGGTGCAGCGAGGCCACGTTTGTGGCCGGCGCCGACGGCGTGGTGGACCTGGAGCGCGATGCGCCTGTGTCTGGCGACTATGCCGGCATCAGCCCCATGGGCCTGGTCTGGTCGCAAGCGCCGCTGGGCTCCAGCAGCCGCGAGGCCTTCAACCAGCCGGTGGCCGAGCCGCTGCTGACCGAGGTCACGGCCAGCGTGGATGGAGCCCAGGCCACGGCCACGCTGGTGCAGCGCCTGGCGGCCGAGGGCGTGACGCGCCGCGAGCTGCGAGAGGACGGGCTGGTCGGCACGCTGTACCTGCCGCCGGGCCCCGGCCCGCACCCGGCGGTGATGGTGCTCAACGGCTCGGGCGGCGGCATCAACGAGCCGCGTGCGGCGCTCTATGCATCGCGCGGCTTTGCCGCGCTGGCGCTGGCGTATTTCAAGGCGCCCGGCCTGTCCGACTACATCTCGAACACGCCGCTGGAGTATTTCCAGCAAGGCCTGCGCTGGATGCGCCGCGAGCTGCAGCCGCTGCACGGCTTCGTCGCCGTGAGCGGCCAGTCGCGCGGTGGCGAACTGGCGCTGCTGCTGGGCGCGAGCTTTGCGCAGGAAGTCTCCGCCGTCGTGGCCTATGTGCCCAGCGCCTTCGTGCACAGCGGCCAGAACGCCTGCGACCCGAAGATCGGCCGCGAAGGCCCGACCTGGCTGCTCGGCGGCAAGCCGCTCACCCACCTGTGGGAGAACAACCGCAGCGCCAGCTGGGCGCCGTACGACGACGGCCCCGAGCCGCGCCGCCACGACCGCGCCATGCGCACCGCGCTGCAGGATCCCGAGGCGCTGGCGCGGGCGCGCATCCGCGTCGAAGCCATCCAGGGCCCGGTGATGCTGCTGTCCGCCACCGACGATGGCTCCTGGCCGTCGAGCATCTACTCGCGCATCGTGCGCGACCGGCTGGCCGAGGCGCGGCACCCGCACGCGGTGCAGTGGCTCGATTTCGAGAACGCCGGCCACTCCATCCTCTTTCCCTACGTGCCGACCACCCAGCTCGTCTACGCGCATCCGGTGTCGGGCAAGGTCAGCACCAGCGGCGGCCATGCGGCGGACAACGCGCGCGCCGACGAGCAGTCGTGGGCCGGCGTGCTGCAGTTCCTGCGCAACGCCGTGGCCGCGCGGGGCTGAACGTACCCATTCGCCTTCCATCCAGCAGGAGACGCCCCCATGGCAGAAGCATTCAGCTACCAACCCGATCAAGACCTGATCGACCGCATCGCCGGCCTCAGCCCCGGCAGCAATACCTACGCCGTGCGCCACCAGCGCGACAAGGTGGCCGCGGCCACGCAGGGCAGCTACGAGGCCTTGTTCGCCCCCGGCCTGCAGGGCCTGTCGCTGCAGGAGCGCCTGCAGGTGGCGCTGCACGCCTGCCAGCTCACGCCGGCGCCCGAGCTGGCCGCACACTACCGCGAGCGCCTGCAGGCCGCCGGCGCCGATGCCGCGCAGATCGCGGCCGCCGAATCCGGCAAGGCCGCGGAGCCGCGCCTGGCCGCGATGCTGGAATTCACGCGCAAGCTGATCGAAAAGCCGGTCGAAGGCGACGAGTCCGCCCTCAAGGCGCTGCCCGCCGCGGGCCTCAGCACGCCGGCGGTGGTGGCGCTGTCGCAGCTGATCGCCTTCCTGTCGTACCAGGTGCGCCTGGTGGCCGGCCTCAAGGCCATGAAAGCACTGGAGGAGGCAGCATGAGCATCATCATCGAAGTGAACGGCTTCACCAACGAGACGCTGGAATGGAAGGCCTGGCTGGACGTGATCGACGTGGCCCAGGCCACGCCCGAGCAGATCGCCATCCTGGAGGAAAGCCACCCCAAGGCCAAGACCTCGGACTACTACCGCTTCCTGGCGCATCAGCCCGAGATCCTGCGCCAGCGCTCCACCGCCTACAACGCCATCATGTATGCGCCCGGCGGCCTGCCGCGCGCCGAGCGCGAGCTGGGCGCCACCGTGGTCTCGCGCGTCAACGGCTGCGTGTACTGCGGCTCGGTGCATGCGCAGCGCTTCGAGCAGCTGGCCAAGCGCACCGACGTGGTGGCCCAGGTCTTCGACAACCCGGCCACCGCCGGCACCAGCGAGCGCGAGCGCGCCATTGCGCGCTTCTCGATCAAGCTCACCGAGCAGCCCGCCGGGCTGGGCGCGCAAGACATCCAGGCGCTCAAGGACGTGGGCCTGAACGAGGCCGAGATCCTCGACCTGCTGCATTCCGACGCGATCTTCGCCTGGGCCAACCGGCTGATGCTGAACCTGGGCGAGCCGGTGTTTGCGGCGCCGGTCAATACCTGATATTGCGCTCCCGGATCAGCTGGCCCCAGCGCTCGGTGTCCTTGGCCAGGTAGCGGGCAAATTCCTCGGGGGTGCCGCCGCCCGCGGTGGCGCCGATCGACTCCCACTTGGGTTGGAGGCCGGGGCTGCGCACGGCTTCGATGATATCGGCCGCGAGCTGGTGCACGATCTCCCCGGGGGTTCCCGCCGGCACGAAGATGCCGTACCAGGCCGAGGCCTCAAAGCCGGGCAGGCCCTGCTCCGCCACGGTGGGTACCTCGGGCAGCCAGGGCAGGCGCTGCGACGAGGTCACCGCCAGCGGCACCACGCGCCCCGCCTTGATCTGCTGCAGCACGCCGTTGTCGAACATGATGTCCACGCGGCCCGACAGCAGATCCTGCTGCGCGGCGGCGCTGCCCTTGTAGGGCACATGCATCAGCTGCACGCCTGCGGCCTTGGAAAACAGTTCGCCGGACAGGTGGGTCGAGGTCGCGGTGCCGGTGGATGCAAACGAGATCGCGCCGGGCGATGCCTTGGCCTTGGCGATCAATTCCCGTACGTTCTTGACGCCCAGGCCGGGCGCGGCGACGAGGATGTTGGAGATCGTGGTCAGCGCGGTGACCGGGATGAAGTCCTTGGCGGGGCTGTAGGGTAGCTTGTCCATCAAGAAGCCATTGAGCATGAACGGCATGGCGGTCAGCAGCAGCGTATGCCCGTCAGGCGGGGACTTGCTGACCGTCTCGGTGGCGATGACGGTGTTGCCGCCGGGCTTGTTCTCGACGATCACAGGCCGCTTCCATTTGTCCGACAGGTACTGGCCGACGACGCGGGCCTGGATGTCGGTGGCGCCACCGGGCGGGTAGGCGACGATGAGCCGCACCGGGCGGCTGGGCCATTTCGTGGACTCGGCCATGGCGGCGTTGGGCAGCGGGGCGGCCACAGCGGCGGCGAGCAGCGCGCGGATCAGGGTTCGGCGTGGGAATGTCATATTGTCTCTTTCTGGTGGCTGGGGCAACGGCTTGCGGCCGATGCATCAGCAGATGCTTGTCGGGAGCGGCTCCTGCCGCAGCCATGACCGGATCGGGGCGATCCAGGGCCCGGGCTGGTAGAGCAGGGCCTGATGGCCGTACGGGGTGTGCACCACATGCATGGGCTTGCCGTGCGGCGGCGGCGGTGGTGGGAACAAGGTGTCGGAAGACGCATACAGCAGCGTGGCGCCGGCAGGGCAGTCGCCCACGTCGAAGCCAATCGCCGCGGCCCGCAGGCGCCACAGCGAATCGGCGCTGAACTCCTGCGCCCATTGCTGCACGCGGCCGTATTCGGCCTGCCGTGCTGCAGCGCCCTGGTCGCGCACCCATTCCTTCAGGCCCGAGCGCTGCAGCACGCCCAGCCGGAAGGCCGCGCGCTGGCTGGGCTGCACGAGGGCGCGTAGCGCGGGCAGCTCGCCGGCGCTGCCGCGGCCCCTGGGCGCGGTGCACAGGCCGAGCACGCGCTTGACCCGATGGGGATGGTCCGCCTTGAGCTGCAGGGCCACATAGCCGCCAAAGGAATAGCCGATCGCTCCTGCGAGAGCGCCGATGCCCAGCTGGTCGAGCAGCGCGGCGATGGCGGCGGCCATGCCGCGCACCGAGGCGTGGCCATGCTCCGCGCCATGCCACCGCGATCCGTAGGAAGAGCCGGGCAGGTTCACGGTGATGATTTGCACCTGCGTGGTGTCCAGCGCCTTGGCATCGCCTGCCCAGGGGCTGGCCCAGCCGGCATCTGCCGCGCCCGGATGCGCGGCCAGGGCGAAATGGCTGCCGGTATAGCCATGCAGCAGCAGATAGGCGGGGGCGGCGCGCGGCCCGCATCGGGTATAGGCCAGGGCCAGGCTGACCGCCTGCCCATCCGCCAGGCGAAAGCCGTCCAGCTTGGTGTGTGCGCTCAGCACGCGGGTGGCGTCCACCTGGGCGGCCTCAGACCGGGCGCTCGCCCCGCACCGTGGTGCGGTACAGCGAGCGGTGCTGCCCGGGCGGCAGGTGGCGCGTGGTGGCGCTGTGCATGGTGGAGCGGTTGTCCCACATCACCACATCGCCGGGGCTCCAACGGAAGTCGTAGCGGAATTGCGGCTGCAGCGTGTGTTCGAACAGAAAGTCCAGGATTTCCTCGCTCTGCTGGATTGGCAGGCCGACGATCTCTGCGGTCATGCCCTTGTGCGCAAAGATCGACTTGCGGCCGGTGTCGGGGTTGGTGCGGATCAGCGGATGCACCACGTCCGGCGTCTGCGCCTTTTGCGCTTCGTTCAGCACGACGCTGGTGCTCTGGCCGTCGGTGGCGGGCTTGCGGCGGTAGCGGTGCACCGCGCGCAGGCCGTCCAGGCGCTGCTTCCACTCGGGAGACAAGGCCTCGTAGGCGGCCTCCATGTCCACGAAAAGCGTGTCGCCGCCTTCGGGCGGGATTTCCTGTGCGTTCAGGATGGTCGCCTTGGCGGGCTGCTCCTGGAAGGCGAAGTCGGAATGCCAGTAGGAGCCGCCGTCCGCTATGCCCATGGGCTTGCCATCGACCACCCGGTTCGACAGGCGGAAGATCTCCGGATGGTCCGGATGGTTGTACTGGGTGAGCAGGTGCACTTCCAGCGGCCCGAAGCGGCGGCTGAACTCGATCTGTCCCCTGGCGGACAGCGACTGGTCCTTGAAGCACACCAGTTTGCTGTCCACGAAGATCTCGTGCAGCCGGGAAAACTCGGTGTCATCCAGCGGCTGCTCCAGATCGATGCCGCTGATGGCCACGCCGAATCGCTGCGAAAGCGGGGATATCTGCATGCTGTTGTCTCCTTTAATTGGCGAACATATGTTCGCTATTTAATGTAGATCAAATCTCCTGCCATGTCACTACCCGGAGCATTTATCCTTGGCGCAGTCGTTGCCACCACCAAGGAAGAGATGCCAAACAACCCCATGCCCGCTGCTGCGGAGCCCGAAGGAAAGAAGGAATTCCTCGATGCCCTCGCCAACGGGCTGCGGCTGATGGAGGCCTTCGACGAGGAGACGCACAGCGTCACGATCCAGTCGGCCGCGGAGCTGCTCGGCGTCACCCGGCCAGCTTCGAGGCGCATCCTGCTGACGCTGGTGGAGCTGGGCTATCTGCATCAAAGCGAGCGCCAGTTCATGCTGGCGCCGCGGTGCATTGAGCTGGGCTACCGCTATTTCCGCTCGCTCGGGCTGGCGGGGGCGGCCAAACCGCATCTGCGCAATCTCTCGCGCAGCCTGGGCGTGGGCGCTGCCTTGGGCGTGCTTTGCGACAGCGACGTGCTGTTCGTCGAGCGCGTGGAGGCGGATCGGCCGATCAAGCTGGACTTGCGCGCGGGCGACCGACTGCCGGCCTATGCGCATTCGCTGGGCCGGGTGCTGCTCGCGCAGCTGCCCGCAGACCAGCTGCAGGCGCATTTGCCGCAGGGCGCAATGTCGCAGCTGGCGCGGCGAACCGTCACCGAAAGGCGCGAACTGGCCCGGGAGCTCGCGCAGATCCGCGCGCGGGGCTGGAGCTTCGTGAACTCGGAGCTGGTCAACGGCCTGTTCGGCGTCGCGATTGCATTGCCGGGGGCCACCGGTTCCGGCGCGCTGGGGCTGAACGTGACCTCGATCGGCGAGCCATGGTCGACGGCCGAGATCGAGCAGCGCATCATGCCGGCGCTGCTGGAGTGCGCGCAGGCGTTGCGGCCGATCACCGAGTCGCTGGGCTGAGCTGGACCGCGCCGGCATGTTTCCCGTTGGCCAAGCCGTGTGAGCAGCTGCTAAAATCCGCCGCGCGCGCCCCGCCTGCTGCAGGCTGGGCGTGCTTCGTATCGGAAGGTGCCTGCCGTGGACATGGGTTCGCGGCGGGTGAAACGGGAACAAGGTCCAAGCCTTGGCTGCCCCCGCAACGGTATGCAGGAAAACACCCCAGGGAGGCGCCGAGCGCGCCCGCGACCACTGGGCAGGCGCATTCGATCCCAGCTCGAACACCATGCGCCGCCCGGGAAGGTGGGGTGGGGGCTCGTTCAGCGAGCCGCCTGCGAGCCCGGAGACCGGCCCGCCGATGATCTCGGAGCGCTCCCCCAGGGGGTGCTCGCTTCCAACTGTCTGCGGGGTGCGGATGGCGATCTTGGCGAAGGCCGCCGCGGCGGCCATCGCCTGGCGCGGCTGGTGCCGTGGCCATCGCCTGGCCCGGCCGATGCCGTGGCCATCGCCTGGTCCGGCTGTTGCCGTGGCCATCGCTTCAGGCAGTTGCATCTGGTGTGGATATGCGCTGCGTTCGTAAGCCTGCTTCTCTTCTTCCCCATGCCGCGCGCTGCGCGGCCTTGAACCTGTTGTTGTGCCCGGCCGTGGTGCTGGCGCAGCAGACCCTGCCCGAGGTGGTGGTCAGCGACAGCCGCGATGCGCCGCCGCCGCTCGATAGCGCGCGCCGCGCCACCAGCGCCACCCGGCTGGACGTGCCGGTGCTGGAGCTGCCGGCCAGCGTCAGCGGCGTGTCGGCCGAGCAGATCGACGAGCGCGCCGACCGCGGCGCGGTGGATGCGGTCACCCGCACCGTCGGCCTGTCGGCGGCGGCAACGCCGGGCAACGGCGGCCTGTCGTTCGCCAGCCGGGGCTTTTATGGTGTGAACTCGGTCGGCGTGGCCGAGGACGGCATCTCGCTGGGCGTGGGCTCCGGCACGATCAACTATCCGGCGGACACCTGGGGCTACGAGCGCTTCGAGGTGCTGCGCGGCCCGGCCTCGCTGATGTATGGCAGCGGCAGCATGGGCGCCACGGTCAACGCGATCCGCAAGCAGCCCAGCCGCGAGCGCGCCACCGAGCTGATGGTCTCGGGCGGCAACCACGGCACCGCGCGCATTGGCCTGGGCACCACCGGCGCGCTCAGCGATACGCTGACCTACCGGCTCGACGCCTATGGCGCGCACACCGATGGCCAGCGCGCGCTCGACGATGCCCGAAGCGGCAAGCTGATGAGCGCGCTGCGCTGGCAGCCGCGCAGCGACTTCACGCTGGACCTGACGGCCGACATCAGCAACCAGGCGCCGTCGCGCTATTTCGGCACGCCGGTGGCCAACGGCCGCCTGGCGCGCGAGCTGATCGGCATCGGCTACAACACCGAAGACAGCGATGTCCACTACCGCGACCGCCGCTTCAAGGCCAAGGCCAGCTGGCAGGTGAACGATGCGCTGACCGTGCGCGACGAGCTCTACCACTTCGTCGCCGACCGGCACTGGAAGAACATCGAGGATTACCGCTACGACCCCGCCGCGGGCACGGTGGCGCGCTCGGACTACCTGGAGATCGGCCATGCGCTGCAGCAAAACGGCAACCGCCTGGCGCTCGACTGGAAGGGCGGCGCGCACCAGGTGGCGCTGGGCTGGGACGCGTCGCAGGCGCGGTTTCGCAACTCCAGCAATTCGCCGTACAGCGGCAGCTCCACCGTCTCGGCCTTCGATCCGGTGCTGGGCTCGTGGATCAGCCCCGATCCCTACCTGCCGCGCATGGCGTCCGAGCTGCGGCAGAACGCGCTGTTCATCGAGGATGCCTGGAAGATCGGCGAGCAGTGGCTGCTGATGGCCGGCATCCGGCGCGACTGGTACCGGTTCTCGCGCCTGGATCTGCTCAGCAGCGCGGGCTTCGACAAGGATCTGAACGGCACCTCGTGGCGCCTGGGCCTGACGCGCAAGCTGGGCGAGCATGCCAGCGTCTACGCGCAGATGACCACCGGGCACGACCCGGTGACCAGCCTGCTGTCGATCGCCGCCTCGCAGACCGGCTTCACGCTCAGCCAGGGCCGGCAGCAGGAGGTCGGCTTCAAGCAGCAGCTGGCCGGCGGCCGCGGCGAGTGGACGGCCGCGCTGTTCCACATCGCCAAGGATGACATCATCACGCGCGACCCGAACAACTCCGCGCTGTCCATCCAGGGCGGCAAGCAGTCCTCGCGCGGGCTGGAGCTGAGCGGCGCCTACAACCTGGGCAGGTCCTTGCGCCTGGAGGCCAATGCGGCCTACACCAAGGCCAGGTTCGACGAGCTGATCGAGGCCGGCGGCGCCGACCGCGCCGGCAACCGCCCGGCCAACGTGCCCAAGGTGACGGCCAATCTCTGGGGCCACTACCGCGCGGGCGACTGGCGCGCCTCGCTGGGCCTGCGCTACGTGGGCGCGCGCTTTGGCGACAATGCCAACAGCGCCGCCAAGCGCATGCCCGGCTATACCGTGTTCGATGCGGTGCTGGGCTGGAGCCTGAGCCCGCAGACCACGCTGAGCCTGATCGGCCGCAACCTGGGCAATCGCGTCTACGCGGGCGCGGCCTACAACAACCAGTGGCTGCTGGGCGCGGGCCGCCGCGTCGAGCTGATGGCGCAGACGCGCTTTTGAGCATGCGCCGCGCCACCCCGGGGTTGCTGACGGCGTGTGCCGTGCTATCTGTCGTCCTATGCGCCGCGCCCCGCCTGGCGGCCGCCGCGGCGCAGCCGGTGACGCTGAACGTCTGTGGCCAGCCGCAGACCTACGAGCGCGTGCCGCAGCGCGCGATCACGCACGATGTGAACATCACCGAGATGTTCCTGTTCCTCGGCCTGGCGCACAAGCTGGTAGGCTATTCGGGCGTCTATGCCAGCAAGGAGGCCAGCCCGCAGCTGGCGCCGGTGCTGGCGCGCGTGCCCAATCTGTCGCGCGAGATGAACCTGGAGAACATCGTCGCCGCGCGCGCCGACTTCGTGTTCGGCGGCTGGAGCTACGGCTTTCGCCCGGGCGGCGTCACGCCCGAGCTGCTGGCGCGCTACGGCATCGCCTCGTACGTGCTGACCGAGTCGTGCATCCGCGTGCAAAAGCGCGCCAGCGTGGCGATGGAAGACAGCTTCACCGACCTGGACAACGTGGCCCGCATCTTCGGCGTGCAGCAGCAGGCGGCGCCGCGCATCCAGCGGCTGCGCGATGATCTGGCCGGGTTGCGCCGGCAGATGGCGGGCAGCAGCCACACGCCGCGCGTGTTCGTGTTCGACAGCGGCGAGAAGGCGCCCACCACCGTCGGCCGCTACGGCATGCCCCAGGCCATGATGGAGGCGGCGGGCGCGCGCAATATCTTCGACGACATCGCCAGCAACTGGCCCAAGGGCAACTGGGAGGATGTGGTGCTGCGCGACCCCGAGTGGATCGTCATCATCGACTACGGCCAGCCCAGCGCCCAGGGCAAGATCGATTTCCTGCTGCGCAAACCGGAGTTGCAGGCGGTGAGCGCCATCCGCAACCGGCGCTTTTTCGTGATGAGCTATGCCGAGGCCACGCCCGGCCCGCGCAATGTGGAGACCGCCCAGCGCCTGGCGGCCGCGCTGCACCCGCAGCGGCACATCGGCATCACGCCGGTGCGCTTCGAGCCATGAAGGCGCTGCCCTGGGGGCTGGTGCTGCTCGCGCTGCTGGCGCTGGCGGTGCTGGCCGGCGTGGGCTGGGGCTCGGCGCAGCTGGGCATGGGGCAGGTCTGGGCCGTCGTGCGCGCGCAGCTGCTGCAGCTGGCGGGCCTGGCCGCGGAGCCGGACCGCGCGCTGGCGCAGTACCAGATCGTCTGGATGATCCGCCTGCCGCGCGTGCTGATGGCGGCGCTGGTGGGCGCGGGGCTGGCCATCGTCGGCGTGGTGATGCAGGCCATGGTGCGCAATCCGTTGGCCGATCCGTACATGCTGGGCGTGTCGTCGGGCGCCTCGGTGGGCGCGGTGTCGGTGCTGGCCTGGGGCGTGTTCGCGGCAGCGGGGCTGTATGCGATCGCGGCGGGGGCGTTCATCGGCGCGCTGGCGGCCACCGTGCTGGTCTATCTGCTGGCGCAGCAGCGCGGGCGCATACCGGCGGCGCGGCTGATCCTGAGCGGCGTGGCGGTGGGCTATATGTGCACCGGGCTCACCAGCCTGATCATGCTCGCCAGCGGCCAGCGCGACCTGGCGAATGCGCTGCTGGTCTGGATCATGGGCAGCCTCGCGGGCACGCAGTGGCCCGCGCTCGGCCTGCCCGCCGCACTGCTGCTGGCGGGCATGGCCTGGCTGCTGGCGCAGGCGCGGCCGCTCAATGCGCTGCTCGCGGGCGACGAAGCCGCGGCCACGCTGGGCGTGGCGGCCGAGCGGCTGCGCCGGCAGCTGTTCGTGGTGGTGTCGCTGCTCACCGGCACCATGGTGGCGGTCAGCGGCGCGATCGGCTTCGTCGGGCTGGTGATTCCGCATGTCACCCGCATGCTGGTGGGCAGCGACCACCGGCGCGTGCTGCCGGTGGCGGCGCTGATGGGCGCGCTCTTCCTGGTGCTGGTCGATGGCGCGGCGCGCACCTGGTTCGCGCCGATGGAGATCCCGGTCGGCGTCATCACCGCCTTTGTCGGCGGGCCGTTCTTCATCGCCATGCTGTGGCGCGGCGCCGCGCGCGAGGAGGGCTGATGCTGCAGGCACAAGCGCTGTGCTTTGCCGCCGGCGGGCGGCCTATCGTGCGCGATGCGGCGCTCAGCGTGCGGGCGGGTGAATGCGTTGGCCTGATCGGCCCCAACGGCTGCGGCAAATCCACGCTGCTGCGCCTGCTCTACCGCGTGCTGGCGCCGCAGCGCGGCCAGGTCTGGTTCGAGGGCCGGGACATCTGGTGCATGGACGCGCGCGCCTTCGCGCAGCAGGCCGCGGTGCTGGCCCAGAACAGCGCGCCGGCCTTCGACAGCACGGTGCGCGAGGCGGTGACGCTGGGCCGGCTGCCGCACCAGGGCCGCTTCGCCGCCGACAGCGCGCAGGATCGGCGCATCGTGCTGCAAAGCCTGGAGCGCGTGGGCGCTGCGGGCCTGGCGCAGCAGGGCATGGCCACGCTCTCCGGCGGCGAGCGCCAGCGCGTGCTGCTGGCGCGGGCGCTGGCGCAGCAGCCGCGCCTGCTGTTCCTCGACGAGCCCACCAACCACCTGGACGTGCGCTACCAGCTGGAGCTGATGCGCCTGGTGCGTGGCCTGGGCCTCACCGTGCTCGTGGTGCTGCACGAGCTGAACATCGCCGCGCAGTTCTGCGATCGGCTGTACCTGATGCAAGCGGGCGCGCTGGTGGCCAGCGGCACGCCGCGCGAAGTGCTCACGCCCGAGGCCATACACGGCGTCTTCGGCGTGCATGCCGCGGTCGATGCCCATCCGGCCACCGGGCGGCCGCGCATCGCCTATTGGATCGACCATGACTGATTGCGAATCCGCTACCGCCGTCGTGCTGCTCGGGCGCGGCGGCGTCGCGCGCTCCACCACCGCCGAGCTGGCGGGGCTGGCCGAGCGGCTTGCCACGCAGCTCTCGGCGCAGGTGCGGCCCGCCTTTGTCGACCGCTGGCAGCCCGATCTGCCCGCCGCGCTGAGCGCCTGCGCCGATGCCGGCGCGCGCCGCATCGCCATCGTGCCGCTGATGCTGCCCGACGAGGCCGCGCTGCGCCGCTGGCTGCACAAGGTGGCGATGCGCTGGCGGGCCGGGCGCGGCGCCGCCTGCCCGCGCCTGTTCTTCGCCGAGCCGCTGTCGCAGGCCGTGCCGCTGGCCGGGCTGCTGGCCGATGCCGTGCGCGCCGCGCTGGCGCGGCAGCCCGATGTGCCCAGCGTGGTTGGCGACGACGACTGGCAGCACGATCCCAAGGGCTGGTCCAGCGTGCCCGAGCACAGCCACCATGCGCTGTGGTGCACCGGCCCGCGCTGCGCGGCGGTGGGCTCGCTGGCGCTGTGGCCGGCGCTCACCGGCGCCATCAACGACACGCCCGAGCTCAAGCGGCGCGTGCGCCCGCTGCAGACCAGCTGCCAGTACCCGTGCAACCATGGGCCGCTGATGATCGTCTACCCCGAAGGCGTGTGGTATGGGCCGCTCGATGCCGAAGGCATCCGCCAGACGCTGGTGCGGCATGTGCTGCAGCGCGAGGTCGACGCCGCGCTGCGCGTGCATGGACCCGATCGCATACCGCAAAAAGAATAGCTGCTAGCGCTTGTATTGCAATGTTTTATATACAAATGTATTGGAAAACGTTTGCTGAAAAGCGCTGGTAGCTATTGATTTTCAACCAACAGAGAACACCTCATGCAAACCACCAAGATCCCCGCCACCATCGTCACCGGCTTTTTGGGCAGCGGCAAGACCACGCTGATGCGCCACATCCTTGAGCAGGCCCGGGGGCTGCGGGTGGCCGTCATCGTCAACGAATTCGGCGAGCTCGGCATCGACGGCGAAATCCTCAGGACCTGCGCCATCGGCTGCAAGGAAGAGGGCGGCGCCGATGCGCCCGAGGGCCGGATCTACGAGCTGGCCAACGGCTGCATGTGCTGCACGGTGCAGGAAGAATTCTTTCCGGTGATGAAGGCGCTGGCCGAGCGGCGCGCCGACATCGACGTGCTGCTGATCGAGACCAGCGGCCTGGCCCTGCCCAAGCCGCTGGTGCAGGCCTTCCAGTGGCCCGAGATCGCCAGTGTGTTCACCGTGGATTCGGTGGTGACCGTGGTCGACACGCCCGCCGCCGCGGCCGGGCAGTTCGCCCACGACCCGCAGGCGGTGGCCGAGCAGCGCCAGGCCGACCCCAACCTCGACCACGAGGCCAGCCTGCACGAGCTGTTCGAGGACCAGCTCTCGGCCGCCGATCTGGTGGTGCTGTCCAAGGCGGATCTGGTGAATCCGGATGCGCTGGCCCAGGTGCGCGCGCTGGTGGCCGAAGAGGTGCCGGCGTCGGTCAAGATGGTCGAGGCGGTGCAGGGCAGCGTGCCGCTGGCCGTGCTGCTGGGCCAGCAGCGCGCGGCCGAGGCGCATATCGACCAGCGGCACTCCAACCACGACCATGATGAAGACCACGACCATGACGAATTCGACTCGCTCTTCATCGACCTGGGCGCGGTGGAGCGCGAGCGCCTGATGCAGGCGCTGCAGGCCATCGTGCAGCAGCACGCGGTGCTGCGCGTCAAGGGCTTCGCCGCCTTGCCGGGCAAGAAGATGCGGCTGCTGGTGCAGGGCGTGGGGCGGCGCTTCGACGCCTACTTCGACCGCGCCTGGAAAGACGGCGAGCCCCAGGCCACGCGGCTGGTGTTCATCGGCAAGGGGCTGGACGCGGCGGCGCTGCGCGCGGCGCTGGCCGTGGCGGAAGCCTAGAGCGTGTTATGCACCTGCTCAGCACCCGCCCCGGCGGCTTTGTCGAAGACGACAGCATCATCACCCGGCTCGACCAGACGCCCGCCGAGATGGTGGTGCTCAGCTCGGCCGACACCACGCTGTCGCTGCTGGCCGATGCCTACCGGCTGTGGCGCCAGGCCGAGCCCCATGCCCCCACGCTGCGCCTGGCCAACCTGCTGCACCTGCGCCAGAGCGCGTCGCTGGATCTGTACATCGACGAGGTGCTGCAGCACGCCCGGCTGGTCATCGTCGATCACCTGGGGGCCGAGTCGGCCTGGCCCTACGGCATAGAGCAGCTGCGCAGGCTGGCGCTGCAGCGGGGGCAGAAGCTGGCGCTGTTCTCGGGCGACAGCCACGAAGACGCCGAGCTGCTGGCCAAGGGCACGCTGGCGCCCGCGCACAGCCGCGCGCTGTGGCAATACCTGCGCGCCGGCGGCCTGGCCAACGCGCGCGAGTTTCTGCGCATGGCAGCCGCCTGGGGGCTGGGCCAGGCCGTGGAAGGCGCGCCGGTGCGCGTGCTGCCGCCGGTGGCCGTGCATGTGCCGCTGGCCTGGGGGAGTGGGTCCGCGGATCGCATCCCCGGCCTCGATGACCTGCAGGCGCGCTGGCAGCCCGGTGCGCCGGTGGTGATGCTGGTGTTCTACCGCTCGCATCTGCTGGCGGCCAACACCGAGGCCTTCGACGCCATGGCCGAGGCGCTGCTCGCCGAGGGCCTGAATCCGCTACCGCTGGCGCTGGAATCGCTCAAGGATGCGCTGTGCCTGCAGACGCTGCGCGCGCTGTGCGCGGCGCACCGGGTGCAGCTCATCCTCAACACCACGGCCTTTGCCGCGCTGGGCGAGCATGCGCGCGCCGGCGGCGACACCGAGGCGCTGGCCGGCGATGTGCCGGTGCTGCAGGTGATTGCCAGCGGCGCCAACCGCGACGACTGGCTGGCCGACACCCAGGGCCTGCGCCCGCGCGACATCGCGATGCAGGTGGTGCTGCCCGAGATGGACGGCCGCATCATGACGCGCGCCATGAGCTTCAAGGGCCTGGCGCACCGCTGCGAGCTGACGCAGACCGACGTGGTCGCCTACCAGGCCGAGCCCGACCGGGTGCGCTGGATCGCCGAGCTGGCCCGGCGCTGGTGCGTGCTGCGCAGCAAGCCGGCGGCCGCCAAGCGCGCCGCGCTGGTGCTGGCCAACTACCCCGGCAGCGAGGCGCGCATGGGCAGCGGCGTAGGCCTGGATACGCCGGCCTCGGTGATCGCGCTGCTGGGGCAACTGGAGTACGACGGCTGGAGCCTGGGCGACGCCGCCCAGCGCCCCGCCGACGGCCAGGCGCTGATGCAGCGGCTGCAGCAGGGCATTGCCAACGACCCCGCGCAATGGCCGCTGCGCGCCGCCAGCCAAGGCTATTCGCTGCAGGCCTACCGCCAGCGCCTGGCCCAGCTGCCGGCGGGCATGGCCGAGGCGATCGGCGCCCGGTGGGGCGCGCCCGAGCAGGACCCGATGCTGCGCGAAGGCTGGTTCATGGTGGCCGGGCTGCGGCTGGGCAACGTCTTCGTTGGCATACAGCCGGCGCGCTCCCTCGATGGCCGCAACGACTACGCCCAGTACCACGACGCCGAGCTGGTGCCGCCGCACCACTACCTGGCCTTCTACTTCTGGCTGCGCGACGTATTCGCCGTCGATGCCGTGGTGCACGTGGGCAAGCACGGCAACCTCGAATGGCTGCCGGGCAAGAGCCTGGCGCTGTCGCGGCAGTGCTGGCCCGATGCCATCCTGGGGCCGCTGCCGCATGTCTACCCCTTCATCGTCAACGACCCTGGCGAAGGCGCGCAGGCCAAGCGGCGCAGCCAGGCGGTGATCATCGACCACCTGATGCCGCCGCTTGCGCGCGCCGAGAACCACGGCCCCATGCAGGAGCTGGAGCGGCTGGTGGACGAATACTACGAGGCGCTGCTGGTGGATCTGCGCCGCGCCGCGCTGCTGCGCCGCCAGATCCTCGATTGCGCCAAGGACCAGGACCTGCTGCGCGAGCTGGGCCTGGAGGCCGGGCGCTCGCAGGACGCGCAGATCCTGGAGCGCATCGATGCCTATCTGTGCGAGCTCAAGGAAACCCAGATCCGCGACGGCCTGCACATCTTCGGCAGCTCGCCCGCGGGCGGGCTGCGCGACAGCACCTTGCTGGCGCTGGCGCGCTACCCGGCCGTGGGCGAGCTGGGCCTGTTGAACGCGCTGGCCGCCGACCTGCTGCCGGGCTGCGACTGGAACCCGCTCGACATGGACCCGGCCGCCGCCTGGAGCGGCCCGCGCCCGCAGGCGCTGGCCGACATCGACGCTGGCCCCTGGCGCCATGGCGGCGATACCCGCGAGCGGCTGGAGCTGCTGGCGCTGCGCGTGCTGGCCGAGCCCGGGATCGCCAGCGGCTGGGCCGGCACGCGGCAGGTGCTGCAGCGCATCCGCGAGCAGATCGCGCCCGCGCTCGACGCCAGCGGCGGCGAAGAGCTGCGCCAGTTCTCGCGCGCGCTGCAAGGGCGCTTCGTGCCGCCGGGCCCCAGCGGCTCGCCCTCGCGCGGGCGCTGCGACACCCTGCCCACCGGGCGCAATTTCTACACCGTGGACACGCGCGCCATCCCCACGCAGACCGCCTGGGCGCTGGGCCAGCAGGCCAGCGAGCGGCTGATCGCGCGCTATCTGCAAGAGCACGGCGAGTACCCGGCGGCCATCGGCATCTCGGTCTGGGGCACCGCCACCATGCGCACCGGCGGCGACGACATCGCCCAGGCCTTCGCGCTGCTGGGCGTGCGCCCCAGGTGGGCGCCGGGCAGCCAGCGCGTGGTGGACTTCGAGGTCATCCCCAGCGTGGGCCTGCGCCGCCCGCGCGTGGATGTGACGCTGCGCATCAGCGGTTTTTTCCGCGACGCGTTTCCCGGCGTGGTGCAGATGTTCGATGCCGCGGTGCGCGCGGTGGCCGAGCAGGACGAGGATGCCGGCGACAACCCCATCCGCGCCCGCGTGCTGCGCGATGCCGCCGCCTGGGCGCGGCAGGGCATGGCGCCACAGCAGGCCCGCGAGCAGGCGCTGTGGCGCGTGTTTGGCGCGCCGCCGGGCAGCTATGGCGCCAGCATGCACGAGCTGCTGCGCTCGGGCCAGTGGAGCGATGCCGGCGACCTGGCGCGCCACTACCTGCACTGGGGGGCGTTTGCCTACGGCCGCCAGGCCGACGGCGTGCCCGCGCGCCAGGCCCTGGAGCAGCGCATGCAGGCGCTCAACGTGGTGTTGCAGAACCAGGACAGCCGCGAGCACGACCTGCTCGACTCCAGCGAGTACTACCAGCACCAGGGCGGCATGGTGGCCGCGGTGCGCCACCTGGGCGGCGGTGAACCGGCCGTCTACCATGGCGACCATGGCAACCCGCAGTCGGCCAAAATACGCTCGCTGGCCGAAGAGATCGGCCGCGTGGTGCGCGCACGCGTCACCAACCCCAAGTGGATCGCCGGCGCGATGCGCCATGGCTACAAGGGCGGGTTCGAGATGGCGGCCACGGTGGACTACCTGTTCGGCTTCGACGCCACCACGCAGCTCGTGTCCGACACGCACTATGCGCTGGTCACCGAGGCCTATGTGCGCGATGATGCCGTGCGCCATTTCCTGCGCGAGCACAACCCCCGGGCCCTGGGCGACATCGTGGCCCGGCTGCTCGAGGCCATCGACCGCGGCATGTGGCAGCAGCCCGGCGCGCTGCACGATACGCTGCTGGCGCAGATGCTGGAGCACGAGGAATTCATGGAAGGACGAACGCCGCAATGACACCGACATTCCCGCTCGCGGCCATCCAGGGCCAGCCGCAATTGGTACAGGCGCTGCTGCTGGCCGCCATCGAGCCCGCGCTGGGCGGCGTGCTCATCCAGGGCCCGCGCGGCACCGCCAAATCCACCGCGGCGCGCGCGCTGGCCGATGTGCTCGCGCCCGCGCCGTTCGTTACGCTGCCGCTGGGCGCATCCATCGAGCATGTGGCCGGCAGCCTCGACCTGGCCAAGGCGCTCGCGGGCCACGAGCTGGCCTTCGCGCCCGGCATCGTCGCCAAGGCGCATGGGGGCGTGCTCTACGTCGATGAGATCAACCTGCTGCCCGACGCCATCGTCGATGTGCTGCTGGACGTGGCCGCCTCGGGCGTGAACCGCGTGGAGCGCGACGGCATCTCGCACAGTCATGCGGCGCGCTTCGTGCTGATCGGCACCATGAACCCCGAGGAAGGCATGCTGCGCCCGCAGCTGCTGGACCGGCTGGGCCTGTGCGTGCAGCTCGCCAACGCGCAGGAGCCGGCGCTGCGCAGCGCCATCGTGCGCGCGCGGCTGCGCTTCGATCTCGACCCGGCCGGCTTTCTGCTGGCCCATGCAGGGGAGCAGGCCCGCATGGCCGAGCGCCTGCGGCAAGCGCGTGAGCGCTGTGCCGATGCCGGCCAGCTGCCCTGGAGCGATGCCGTGCACGACGCGGTGGCGCGGCAATGCATAGAGGCCCGGGTGGACGGCCTGCGTGCCGACCTGGTGATGCTGCGCGCGGCGCGTGCACTGGCCGCCTGGGAGGGCAGCGAGGCCATTGGCACGCAGCATGTGGCCGAGGTCGCCCCGCTGGTGCTGCTGCACCGCGCAACCCAGGCACCCGGCGAGGCCGAGCAGGCCCAGGCGCCACCTCCGCCGCCAGCACCATCGGCGCCTTTGCCGGAGCCCGGCGCCGGCTGCAGCCCGGCCGGTGCTCCGGCCCAGGGCATGGAGCAGCCGCCCGCCGGCTGGGGCCAGCCGCAGCCCATGGCCAGCGCGCCGGTGGCGGCGGCGCAGGCCGATGCCCTGGCGCAGGCCGCGATGGAGGCCCTGGCCGCAAAAAAAGCCCGCGCCCCCGGCCTGCCGCGCTGAGGCCATCGGCCCACCGCCCCGGCCGGGGG
>NZ_JBMDII010000018.1:0-101686 GCF_057808605.1 Comamonas sp. FG99 | reverse complement strand
CCTCCCAAGAGGACTCAACGCGATCCCCGTGCTTTGTGTGAACAGGCCCTAGAATCAGCCTGGTTTCAGCCTCCGAGATGCCGCGTTGCCTATGGATTTACTGCTATTGGTCGTTCTAGCCCTGGGCGCCGCCTTCGTGCTGCGCGCCAAGGCGCAGAAGCAGCGCATCCAGTTGCTGGCGCACTACCTGCGCAACTACGACATCGAAAAGCTCATGGAGCGCCTGGTGGGCGGCTACATGCGGGCCCTGGGCGAATCTGATGCGGCGCGGCAGGCGCAGATCTGGGAGCTGCAGCTGCCGGTGGAAAAAAGCCTGTCCAGCCAGTTCAACAGCTTTGCCGGCACCCTGGCCCAGGCGCCCGAGCCCGGCGGCAGCGGCTTTCGCATCGACAACCAGCCGCTGGCCTTTCCGTTCTCGCGGCTGCTCGCCAGGCTGCAGGGCAGCCGCGGCGGGTTCGACCTGCGCACCGCGATCAACCTGCATGCCGACGGCATCAGCCGCGTGGCGCAGAACGCCGCCGGGCTCGCGCCCAAGGACAAGGCCTACACCCTGCTGGCCGAGCTGTACCTGATGCAGCACACCTGCCACTGGTTCTGCAAGTCGCGCGCCGTGGCCTCGGCCCGCATGCAGCTGCGCAACCAGACCAGCTACGAGCAGGTGCTGCAAAGCGTGTCGCCCGAGACCCGGCAGGCCTACCTGGCGCTGACCGGCGCCAGGTAGCCGCCCCAGCGCGGCTCAAATGGCGTCCAGCGGAAACACCGGCCGCCGCACCTGCCTGAACGCAAAGCGCGCGTAGTCCGAGGTGGTCGCGCCGGGGCTGTCGCATTCGACCAGGCCGGCCGACAGCGGCACGAACACCGGCCGGCAGTACATGCGCGACTTGAGCAGCAGGTAGCGCCATTGCGTGGGGTCGAGCCCCACGCAGTGGAACACGCCCAGGTCCCAGGGCTCGTGCGTCTGCTCGGTCACCACGATCTGCGCCGCGCCGATATCGAGCAGCGCCGTGCGGCCCATATGGCATTGCATGCCGTTGTAGATCGGGCCGCAGACGGTGTAGCGGCCATCGCCGAGCCGGCGCACCGTGCCGCGCAGCTGCAGCGGCTCTTTGTGCATGCCCAGGTGCTGCAGCGAGCGCTTGTTGCCCAGCGCGATGTCGATCCCGGCGCCTTCGCCCGCGGCGAACATCTGCGCCACCGCCTGCGGGTCGCACAGCGGGCCGACGGCAATGCCGTCCATGCCCAGCGCCAGCGCGGTCTGCAGCACGTCCATGGTGTCGCAGCTGCCGCCGGACATGCAGTTGTCGCCATGGTCGAGCAGCAGCACCGGCTTGCGCTGCGCCAGGCCTTCGGTGGCGGCAAGCTGCCGCGCCTGCCGCAGCGAGGCCTCCAGCGGCTCGCTGCGGTAGACGAACTCGGCGCGGCGCTGCCAGATAGCGTCGGCAAACGCATCGATGAGCGCCTGCTGCGCGCCGGCCCGCTCCTTTTGCACGGTGGCGACCACGCTCATGCACGGTGCGGGAATGTCGGCCAGCGAGAAGCCGCCGAAGACCGAGACCGCGGGCAGGCCCTGCTGCGCCTCCAGCTGGCTGGCGCGCTCGCAGGCGTCCTTCATCGCGCCGCCGAGCGTGGTGCTGCGCAGCGTGTGGCTCATCAGCGCCAGCGGCTTCCAGATGACCTGGTACTGCGCCTGCCCGCGCCACATCTCGATGAGCAGGCGGGCGGCGTGCTCGCCGGTCTCGTACATGTCGATGTGCGGATAGGTCTTGAAGCCCACCACCACGTCGGCATTGCGCACGATCTTCTCGGTGATGTTGCCGTGCAAATCGAGCGCCACCCCGATCGGCACCCCGGGCGCGGCGGCGCGCACCCGCTCCAGCAGGTCGCCCTCGCCGTCGAGGCTGTTGTCGGCCACCATCGCGCCATGCAGGTCGAGCAGGATGGCGTCGCAGCCGGGCACCGCCTCGACGATGCGGCGGGTGAGCTCGCCATAGGCATCGGCATGCACCGGGCCGCTGGGGTTGGCCATGGCGGACACCGGCGTCACCAGCTCCGCGCCCTCGGCCTGCGCGAGCTCGATGAACGCGGCCATCGCGGTGCGCATGCCCTTGTTGGCGCGGTAGGCGTCCTCGCCATAGGCCGGCGCGAAGGCCTCGATGGGCGTGGGCACCGGCGAGAAGGTATTGGTCTCGTGGTTCAGCCGCGCGATGAGGAACCGCGGCCGGGCCTTGTGCGCTGCGCTCATGCCGCGACTCCGGCGCTGGCCAGCATGGCGCGCAGCAGCACGTTGCAGCCGGCCTCCAGGTGCTCGGGCTCGGCGTCCTCGATCTCGTTGTGGCTGATGCCGTCGGCGCAGGGCACGAAGATCATCGCCGCCGGCGCGACGCGGGCCACATACACCGCGTCGTGGCCTGCGCCGCTCACGCAGTCCATGGCGCTGTAGCCAAGCTCCGCCGCATTGGCGCGCACCGCCTCGACCAGCGCGGGCGTGAACGGCTGCGGCGGAAAGTAGACCACCTGCTCGATATCGATCTTCAGGCCGCTGGCCTGCGCGACACGCGCGCAGGCGGCGCGGATCGCGGCGTCCATGCCGCCGAGCTGCTCGTCATCGGGCGCGCGCAGGTCGACGCTGAACTTCACGCTGCCCGGGATCACGTTGCGCGAATTGGGAAACACCTCCATCGAGCCGACCGTGCCGCGCGCATGCGGCTTGCGCTCGAGCGCGATGCGGTTGACCTCGCGCACCAGCTCGCTGGCGGCCAGCAGCGCGTCCTTGCGCAGCTCCATCGGCGTCGGGCCCGCATGCGCCTCCATGCCTTGCACGGTAACGTCGTACCAGCGCTGGCCGAGCGCGGCCTGCACCACGCCGATCACCTTGCGGTGATTCTCCAGCACCGGGCCCTGCTCGATATGCGCCTCGAAGTAGGCGCCCACCGGGTGCGCCGCGCCGGCCTCGCCGGCATAGCCGATCTGCCTGAGCGCATCGCGCACGCTGGTGCCCTCGTGGTCTTCGGCCTTGAGCGCATGCTCCAGCGTGAACGCGCCCACGAATACGCCCGAGCCCATCATCACCGGCACGAAGCGCGAGCCCTCCTCGTTGGTCCATACCGCCACTTCGAGCGGCGCGCGCGTGCGTATGCCGGCATCGTTCAAGGTTCTCAGCACCTCGATGCCCGCGAGCACGCCATAGTTGCCGTCGAACTTGCCGCCCGTGGGCTGGGTGTCGATGTGGCTGCCGGTCATCACCGGCGGCAGGCTGTCGTCCGCGCCGGCGCGGCGCGCGAAGATGTTGCCGATGGCGTCGACGCGCAGCGTGCAGCCCGCTTCGCGCGCCCATTGCGAGAACCGGTCGCGCCCCTGGCGGTCGAGCTCGGTGAGCGCCAGGCGGCAGACGCCGCCTTTTTCGGTGCCGCCGATCTGCGCCAGCTCCATGAGCGATTGCCACAGGCGCGCGCCATTCACGCGCAGCGCCTTGATGTCCGGGGATGCCGCCGGGGCGAGGGGGTTCGTATCCATGCTGAAAACTCCAGTGCTATGCCATCTGCGCGTCAGGCCATGCCCACGCCGAGATACCGGTCCTTCACCTCCTCGTTGGCGAGGAAGTCGCTGTTCGAGCCTTCGTAGACGATGCTGCCCTGCTCGATGATGTAGTGCCGGTCGGCCAGCTGGGTGCAGACTTCGAGGTTCTGCTCCACCAGCAGGATCGAGACGCCCGCCGCCTTGATCACCTTGAGCTGGGCGACGATCTCCTCCACGATCACCGGCGCCAGCCCCTCCACCGGCTCGTCGAGCATCAGCAGGCGCGGCGCATTCATCAGCGCGCGGCCGATGGCCAGCATCTGCTGCTCGCCGCCCGAGAGCTGGCCGCCGCCGTTGCTGCGGCGCTCCCTGAGGCGCGGAAAGATCCGGTAGATGTCCTCCAGCTGCCACTTGGACTGCCGGCGCTGGCCCAGCAGCAGGTTCTCCTCGACCGTGAGCAGCTTGAAGATGCCGCGGTGCTCGGGCACCAGGCAGATGCCGCGCTGCGCCACCTGGTGCGTGACCAGCCGGCCCAGCGCTTCGCCGCCGAAGCGCACCTGGCCCTGCGTGGGCGGCAGCACGCCGGCAATGGTCTTGAGCGTGGTGGTCTTGCCGGCGCCGTTGCGCCCCAGCAGCGTGACCAGCTCGCCATCCCGCACCTGCAGCGTCACGCCCTGCAGCACATGGCTCTTGCCGTAGTGCGCGTGCACGTTCTCGACTTGCGTGAGTGCATTGCCGCTCATGCCTTGCCTCCGGTGATCATGTTGCCCAGATAGGCCTTGCGCACGCGCTCGTCGTTGCGGATATCGGCCGGCAGGCCCTCCGCGAGCACGCGGCCCTGCTGCATCACGGTGATGGTGTCGGAGATGTCCATGACGATGTTCATGTTGTGCTCGATCAGCACCACGGTGTGGTCCTGCTTGAGGCTCTTGATCAGGTGCTTCATCTCGTCCAGATCGTCGATGCCCATGCCCGAGGTCGGCTCATCAAGGAAGATGGCCTTGGGCCGGGCCGCCAGCGCCATGCCCACTTCGAGGCGGCGCTGCTGGCCGTGCGACAGGTTGCCGACCGGCGTGTTCGCATGGCGCTGCATGCCCACGCGCTGCAGCACCGCATCCACCGTCTGCGCGCACGAGAGCCGGCCCAGCGGCGCGCTCCAGCCATTGAGCGCCTTGGCCGGATCGATGCCCTGCGCCGCCAGGCGCAGGTTCTCGCGCACCGGCAGCGTGAGGAACAGACTGGTCACCTGAAACGAGCGCGCCATGCCGCGGCGCACGCGCATGTAGTCGGGCTCGCGCGTCACGTCGTGGCCGTCGAAAACGATCCTGCCGCCGCTCACGGTCTTGGTACCGGTGAGCATGTGGAACAGCGTGGTCTTGCCCGCGCCGTTCGGCCCGATCACCGAATGCACGGTGTTGGCGCGGACCTGGAGGTTCACGCCGCCAAGCGCGACGAACTTGTCGTAGCGCTTTTCGACGCCCACCGCTTCGAGCAGCACCGCCGGCTGCCGCGTTGTGCCTGCGTTCATGCGCGGCCTCCCTTCGCCGATGCCTCGCCATGCGGCGCGGCGTCATCCCGATCGTGGCCCTTGCCGCCCACCAGCCGCCCCAGCCGCTGGCACAGACCCCACAGGCCGCCCTGCATGCCAAGGCTCACCGCCATCAGCACCACGCCAAGGATTAGCAGCCAGCGCGGCCACAGCGTGGACAGCCAGTCGCCCAGCAGCACGTAGAACGCGGCGCCCAGCAGCGATGCCAGCAGATTGCCGGTGCCGCCGATCACGGTCATCACCAGGATCATCTCGCTGGTGTGGTATTCGGCGTTCGACAGCGGCGCGATGCCGGTCATCAGCGCATGCAGGGCGCCGGCCAGGCCGGTGACCGCGCCCGAGATCACGAAGGCCTGCAGCTTCAGCAAGCGCAGGTTGTAGCCTACGGCGGCGGCGCGCTCCTCGTTGTCGCGCACCGCCAGCAGCGTGCGGCCGAAGATCGAATCGCACACGCGGCGCAGCAGCGCATAGACGATCAGGAACAGCACCGCCACGAAGCCGTAGTACTGCCAGGGCGAGTCCAGTGGAACGAGGGTCCGGCCCGCGACCGCGAGCGACTTGCGCGGGATGTCCATCAGCCCGTTGTCGCCGCCGGTGAGGCCGGGCAGGCTGTAGGCCAGAAAGTAGAACATCTGCGCGAAGGCGAGCGTGAGCATCACGAAATACGTGCCGCGCTGGCGGATGGCGACCCAGCCGACGATGGCCGCGCCAAGGGCGCCCATGAGCACGGCACTCGCCAGCGCAACCGGCATCGGAAGATTTATGAATGCTGGCAGCCGCGTGAGCAGGATGCCCAGCGTGTAGCTGCCCAGGCCGAAGAAGATGCCCTGGCCGAACGACAGCAGGCCGGTGTAGCCCAGCAGCAGGTTGCAGCCCATGGCGGCCAGGCCATAGATCAGCACCTCGCTGGCCAGCGAGCCCGACTTCATGAACAGCGGCATGGCGAGCACGATCGCCAACGCGACGAGGAATTGAATATGCTTTGACATGGATGTAGTGCCCATTTCGCTCAAACCGCGCGGCCCAGCAGGCCATTGGGGCGCAGCAGCAGCACCGCGGCCATCGCCACATAGATCATCAGGCTCGCGCCCTCGGGCCAGACCGTGCTCATCAGGCTCTGCACGATGCCGATCAGCAGGCCGCCGACCAGCGCGCCGCTGAAGCTGCCCAGGCCGCCCACGACCACCACCACGAAGGCCACGCCCAGCGCCTCCACGCCCATGAACGGGCTCACCCCGCGTATCGGCGCGGCCAGCACGCCGGCCAGCGCCGCCAGCCCCACGCCCAGGCCGAACACCAGGCTGAAGATGCCGAACACGTTCATGCCCAGCAGCGAGACCATCTCGGTCGATTCGCTGCCTGCGCGCACCACGCTGCCCAGGCGCGTGCCTTCGAGCACATACCAGATGACCACCGCCAGCACCGCGCTGAAGCCGATCACGAACAGGCGGTACTTGGGATAGACGAAGCTGCCCCACATGACCACGCCGTTCAGCAGCTCGGGCACCGCGACGCTGTCGCCCAGCGGGCCCCAGATGATGATCACGATCTCCTGCACCACGAGCGCGAAGCCCACGGTGACGAGGATGTGGAACTCGTGCGCCTTCGCGTACACATGGCGCAGCACGAGTTTCTCGGTGAGCCAGCCGAGCGCGCCGACCGCGAGCGGCACCACCGCCAGCGCGAGCCAGAAGCTCATGCCCCATTGGGTCATCTGGTAGCAGAAATAGGCGCCCAGCAGGTAGAAGGTGCCGTGCGCGAAGTTCACGAAGCGCAGCAGGCCGAAGACGATGGACAGGCCCACTGCCAACAGGAAGTACAGCATGCCGATGCCGATCCCGTTGATCGTCTGAAGCAGATAGATGCTCATAAAGGGTCCGAAACGATGGACAAAGGGGGAAGAAGCGCCCGGTGGCTCTGACATGCCGAGGGTCATCGTGCGATGCCTATGAAACTGGCCTGACCTAACCCAGGGACACCGAGGAAGGGCCTATGCCGGCCGCGCCGCCCCGCACCGATGGTGTCGTCCCCCTTCCCCGCGAAGCGGGTAGAGAGGGGGAAGCGGCACAGCCGCTCAGGGGGAGCCCTCCATCTCAAGCCAGCTTGCAGCCGGTCTGCTCCACCGGAAGGAAGGACTTGCCCGAGCTCACGATGTCGGCGTAGTCGTCCTTGTTCTTCATCCTGGACTTGGCCTTGCCCTTGAGCAAGTAGTAGTTCTTGAGCACCTGGTGGTCGGCCTTGCGCACCTCCTCCTCGCCGGTCAGGCCCTGGTACTTCATGCCCTCCAGCGCGGCGACCACCGCCTTCTGGTCCACGGTGCCGGCCTTGATGATCGCGTCGATCAGCAGCTTGGTGCAGATGTACGAGCCCGCCAGGCTGTAGTTGGGGTTGAACTTGAGCTTGTCGTTGCTGCGCTTGACCAGCTCCAGGTTCAGCGGCGCATCCACCGAGTGCCAGTACTGCGCGCCGAAATACACGCCGTCGCACAGGTCGGCGCCCAGCGACTCGAACTGCTCCAGGCCCGAGGCCCAGGCGATCAGGATGGTCATGTTCTTGTTCATGCCGAAGCTGATGGCCTGGCGCAGCGTGTCGGACGACTGCTGGCCGAAGTTCAGGATCAGCAGCACATCGGGCTTGGCCGCGACCGCGTTGGTCAGGTAGCCGCTGAACTCCTTCTCGGTGAGCGAGTGGTAGCTGTTGCCCACATGCTCGATGCCCTTTTCCTTGAAGATGTTCTTGGCCGCGCCGAGCAGGCCGTCGCCGAACACGTACTGCGGCGTGATCGTGTACCAGCGCTTGGCCTTGGGATTGGCCTCGATCAGCGGGCGCACCGTCTGCTCGATGGCGCCGAAGGTGGGTACCGACCAGCGGAAGGTGGCGCTGTTGCAGTCCTTGCCGGTGATCTCGTCGGCGCCGGCGGTGGTGATGAAGATGCCGCCGGCCTTCTCGGCCTCCTTGCCCATGGCCAGCGCCTCGGACGACAGGATGCCGCCGGCGAAGAACTTCGCGCCCTGCTGCGAGGCGTCCTGCACCTTGCGGATCGCGGTGGCGGGCTTGCCCTCGGTGTCGAGCAGGGTGTAGGCGAGCGGGCGCTCCAGCGCCTTGCCGTACTGCTCGATCGCCAGCTTCATGCCCAGGTCGGCGAACTTGCCGTTGGCCGCGAAGGCGCCCGACATCGGCACCGGGCAGCCGAACTGGATGGCCCCCTTGGCCTGGGCAAACGCCTGGTGCGACAGGCCCAGCGCGGCAGGCAGCGCGCCGAGCGCGGACAGTTGCAGGAAGTTGCGACGATGCATGGTGGTGACTCCTTGGTGGGTGGCGGCCGAGGCTGGCCTGCTTTCTTCTCAGAGCACGATGCATGCCAGCTTGCAGCTCGTCAGCTTGGCGCGTGCACAGGCTCCTTATTCATATTTATAGTGATAAATAGAACAAATATGACGCGGATAAACCCTAGACGCGTGGGCGATTGCACGATCGCGGTGCATACTGCACGAAAAGCGCGGCGGGGTCCTGCACCGGCCTGGGCACGCACAGCAAACACTAGCAACATGGCAACCAAGAAGTCTTCCCCCCTGGCGATCCGGCAGCTCAAGCGCTCGGACCTGGTCGCGCAGGAAATCAAGCGCATGGTGACCGAGCGCAACTTGAGCCCCGGCGACCGCCTGCCGCGCGAGAGCGAGCTGCAAGAGCAGTTCCAGGTGAGCAAGGGCACGGTGCGCGAAGCGCTCAAGTCGCTCGAAGTGCAAGGGCTGATCACGATCTCGACCGGCCCCTCGGGCGGCGGCACCATCGTCGAGGTGCCGCTGGAGCGCACGCTGCAGTTCATGCAGAACTACCTGTTCTTCAAGGAGGTGACGATCGACGACATCTACGCGGTGCGCCTGAAGCTGGAGCCCGAGCTTGCGGCCGGCGCGGTGCCGCATCTCAGCGAGGCGGATTTCGAGGCGCTGGAGCACAGCATCTCCTGCTGCGACCCCTCGTCAAGCGGCAGCGACTTGCTGGTGCAGCGCCGCGAGGACGTGAACTTCCACGACATCCTCGCGGCCGCCAACCCCAACCCGTTCCTGCGCTTCACCTGCGAGCTGATCAACGAGATGATCCGCCAGCTCATCGTCTTCGGCAACCGCACGCCCAAGGCCGAGCACCGCCGCTTCGGCGAGGAAAACGCCAACTACCACCGCGAGATCGTGCAGGCCGCGCGCGCGCGCGACGCCGAGCGCGTGCGCGAGCTGATGCTCAGGCACATGCAGGACGCCACGCATGCGGTCAAGCGCATGAAGGGCCGCATCCAGGGCCGGCTGATCCTCGATGCCGATTCGCTGCGCAGCCCGCGGCCGGCAATGGCACGCAAGGCGCAGGATTGAGAACAATCATTTTTGATAGCTGCTCGCGCTTATAAATTCTAGTTTTCATATATTTTTATATCTGAAAACAAGCAATAATAGGCGCTGGAAGCTATCAAAATAAAAGCCCAGGAGAGGCTCCTGGGCTGGGTGCATGGGCGGGGCGGGGATCAGCGGCTGCTCGGGAAGCTGAACACCGCGCCTTCGCGCAGGCCGGCCGAGGGCCAGCGCTGGGTGATGGTCTTGCGCTTGGTGTAGAAGCGCACCGCGTCGGGGCCGTAGGCGTGCAGGTCGCCGAACAGCGAGCGCTTCCAGCCGCCGAAGCTGTGGTAGGCCACCGGCACCGGCAGCGGCACGTTCACGCCCACCATGCCGACCTGAATGTGGTCGCTGAAGTAGCGCGCCGCCTCGCCGTCGCGGGTGAAGATGCAGGTGCCGTTGCCGTATTCGTGCTCGTCGATGAGCTTCATGGCCTCCTGCAGCGTCTTCACGCGCACGATGCCGAGCACCGGGCCGAAGATCTCTTCCTGGTAGATCTTCATGCCGGGCTTCACCTCGTCGAACAGGCAGGGGCCGAGGAAGTAGCCTTCCTCATGGCCGGCCACCTTCAGGCCGCGGCCGTCGACCAGCAACTTCGCGCCTTCGGCCACGCCGCTGTCCACATAGGCCTGCACCTTCTCGAAATGCGGCTTGGTGACCAGCGGGCCCATGTCGTTGGCGTTGTCGGTGCCGGGGCCGACCTTCATCTTGGCGATCTCGGCCGAGAGGCCGGCGATCATCGCGTCGGCGGTGTCGTCGCCCACGGCCACGATCAGCGGCACCGCCATGCAGCGCTCGCCGCAGGAGCCATAGGCCGCGCCCATCATGGCGTTGACCGCGTTGCCGATGTCGGCATCGGGCATGACCACCGCATGGTTCTTGGCGCCGCCCAGGGCCTGCACGCGCTTGCCGTGCCTGCAGCCCTCGGCGTAGATGTATTCGGCGATCGGCGTGGAGCCGACGAAGCTCACCGCCTTGACGCGCGGGTCGGCCAGCAGCGTATCCACCGCCTCCTTATCGCCGTTGACCACGTTGAGCACGCCGGGCGGCAGGCCGGCTTCAAGCGCCAGCTGGGCCACGAACAGCGCACTGCTCGGGTCGCGCTCGGAGGGCTTCAGGATGAAGCAGTTGCCGCAGGCCACCGCCATGGGCCACATCCACAGCGGCACCATGGCCGGGAAGTTGAACGGCGTGATGCCGGCCGTGACGCCCAGCGCCTGGAACTCGCTCCAGCTGTCGATGCCGGGGCCGACGTTGCGGCTGAGCTCACCCTTGAGCAGCTCGGTCACGTAGCTGGCGTATTCCACGTTCTCGATGCCGCGCTGCAGCTCGCCATGCGCATCGGCCAGCACCTTGCCGTGCTCGGCGGTGATCATCGCGGCGATCTTGTCGGCGTTTTCTTCCAGCAGCACCTTGAGCCGGCTCATCACCCGGGCGCGCTTGAGCGGCGGCGTGTTGCGCCAGGCCGGGAAGGCCTTCTCGGCCGAGGCGATGGCTGCCTCGACCGTGGCCTTGCCGGCCAGCTCGACGCTGGTGGAGGACTGGCCGGTGGCGGGGTTGAACACCGGCTGCGAGCGGCCGTTGTCATGGACAATCTTGCCGTCGATCAGGTGGCCGACGGTGGCGGTGACGTTCTTGTCGTGGTTCATGGATGTCTCGGATTGGAAAGGTGTCTTATGCCGTCTCGGCCAGCGCATCGCCCAACGCATTCACCAGGCGGTCGATCTCGGATTGTTCGCTGATGAAGGGCGGAGCGAGCTGGATGGTGTCCCCGCCATAGCGCACATAGAAGCCCTTTTCCCAGCACTTCAGCGCGATCTCGTAGGGCCGCTTGGCCGCCTCGCCCGCCAGCGGCGCGATGGTGAAGCCGGCCGCCAGGCCATAGTTGCGGATGTCCAGCACATGCTTGGCGCCCTTGAGGCTGTGCACCGCCTGCTCGAAGTACGGTGCCAGCGCGCGCGCGCGGCCGGGCATGTCTTCTTTCTCCAGAATGTCCAGCACCGCCAGGCCGGCCGCGCAGGCCACCGGATGGGCCGAGTAGGTATAGCCGTGCGGGAACTCCAGCATGTAGTCCGGGCCGCCCTGCGCCATGAAGGTGCCGTAGATCTCCTTGGTGGCGATCACGCCGCCCAGCGGCTGCGCGCCGTTGGTCACCTGCTTGGCGAAGGTCATGACGTCGGGCACCACGCCGAAGGCGTCGGAGCCGGTCCAGGCGCCGCAGCGGCCAAAGCCGGTGATCACCTCGTCGAAGATCAGCAGGATGTTGTTCTGCGTGCAGATCTCGCGCAGGCGCTGCAGGTAGCCCTGGGGCGGAATCACCACGCCGGCCGAGCCGGAGAAGGGCTCGACGATGACCGCCGCGATATTGCTCGCGTCATGCAGCGCGATCACATCCAGCAGCTTGTCGGCCAGCTCGCGGCCGCCCTGCTCGGGCATGCCCTTACAGAACGAGCCCATCGCCGGCTGGGTGTGGGGCAGGTGGTCGGCCTCCACGCCCTGGCCGAAGGTCTTGCGGTTGCCCACCATGCCGCCGACGGAGATGCCGCCGAAGTTCACGCCGTGGTAGCCCTTCTCGCGGCCGATCAGGCGCGTCTTCGTGCCCTGGCCCTTGGCGCGCCAGTAGGCGCGGGCCATCTTCAGCGCGGTGTCGGCGGCCTCGGAGCCCGAGCCGGTGAAGAACACATAATCCAGCCCGGCGGGCGTGAGATCCTTGATCTTGTTGGCCAGCGCGAACGACGCCGGGTGGCCGAACTGGAAGGCCGGCGCATAGTCCAGCGTGGCCACAGCCCGGCTCACCGCCTCGCTCACCTCGCGGCGGCCGTGGCCGATGCCGGCGCACCACAGGCCCGACAGGCCGTCGAAGATCTTGCGGCCTTCGCCATCGGTGTAGTAGGCGCCCTGGGCGCCCACGATCATGCGCGGGTTGGCCTTGAAGTCGCGGTTGCCGGTGAACGGCATCCAGTGGGCATCCAGCCAGGCGGCGTCCTGGCGCACTGCGGTGGTGGAATCGTCGATCTGCACAAAGCTCATGGTGACCTCCTGGGAATGCATCGCTGCGGCCACGGGCCGCATTGCGTCGTACCCGGATTGTGGGCGCGAAGCTTTCTTCGTCAAATAGTGAAATATCAATGTTTACTTGCAGGAATCTGCAAGTTATCGGCCGGCGCCGGCATGGCCTGGGCAAAATATTCCTGCAGGAACTCCACGCAGGCCCGCACCTTGGCCGAGCGGTCGAGCCGCGTGGGGTAGACGGCCCAGACATTGGCCTGCTGCCGCCATTCCGGCAGCAGCTGCAGCAGCTGGCCGGACTGCAGCAGCGCGGCCACGTCCCAGACCGAGCGCAGCACGATGCCATGGCCGTCCACCGCCCACTGCACCGCGATCTCGCCATGGTTGGCCGACAGCGGCCCGGTCACCTTCACCGTGCGCTCCTCGGTGCCGGCCCGCAGTTTCCAGACGCCGAACGGGTGGTCGCGCTCCTTGATGACCAGGCAGTCGTGCGCGGCCAGCTCGCTGATGGCCCGCGGCCAACCGCGGCGCTGGACATAGGCGGGCGCGGCGCACAGCACGCGGTGGTTCTCGGCCAGCTTGCGGGCGATCAGGTGCGGCGCGATCTCGTCGCCCACGCGCACATCGAGATCGATCCCCTCGGCCGCCACGTCGACCAGGCGGTCGAACACCTCCAGCCGCACCTGCAGGCCCGGATGCCGCGCCACCAGCTGCGACATGGCCGGCGCCACCACGTTGCGGCCGAAGCCGAAGCTGCTGCTCATGCGCAGCAGGCCGCGCGGCTCGCCGGGCGTGGTGCTCACGTCCTGCACCAGGTGGTCGATGTCATCGAGGATGCGCTGCGCCCAGCGGAACACGCGCTCGCCGTCTTCCGTCACCGCCACGCGCCGCGTGGTGCGGTACAGCAACTGCACGCCCAGCTCCGCCTCCAGCAGGCGTATGCGCTTGCTCACATAGGCGGGCGAGGCGCCCAGCTCCTGCGCCGCCGCGGCAAAACCGGCGCGGCGCACCACCGAAAGAAAGACGCGCAGGTCTTCGGGCAACAGGTTTTTAAACACAAATCGTAAATAATCAGACTACCAATCCGGGATTGTCTTCAATATCTGCTGGTCTGAAAATACCGCCCAGCACTTTCAACGACGCAAACCGCCCATGTCCACCACCACCACCCATCCCACCGCGTACAAGATCGCAGTCCTCGCCGGCGACGGCATCGGCAAGGAAGTCATGCCCGAGGGCCTGCGCGCGCTGCAGGCCGCCGCCCGGCGCTTCGGCCTGCAGCTCGACTTCCACCACTTCGAGTGGGCCAGCTGCGACTACCATGCCGAGCACGGCCAGATGATGCCCGACGACTGGAAGGCACAGCTGCAGGGCATGGACGCGATCTTCTTCGGCGCCGTAGGCTGGCCCGCCACCGTGCCCGACCATGTGTCGCTGTGGGGCTCGCTGCTCAAGTTCCGCCGCGAGTTCGACCAGTACATCAACCTGCGCCCCGTGCGCCTGTTCGAGGGCGTGCCCTGCCCGCTGGCCGGCCGCAAGCCCGGCGACATCGACTACTACGTGGTGCGCGAGAACACCGAGGGCGAGTACACGTCGCTGGGCGGCATCATGTACGAGGGCACGGAGCGCGAGATCGTGATCCAGGAATCGGTCTACTCGCGCCACGGCGCCAAGCGCCTGCTCAAGTACGCCTTCGACCTGGCCCAGAGCCGCCAGCGCAAGCATGTCACCCTGGCCACCAAGAGCAACGGCATCGCCATCAGCATGCCCTGGTGGGACCAGCGCGCCGAGGAGGTGGCCCAGGCCTACCCCGAGGTCACGCTGGACAAGCAGCACATCGACATCCTCACCGCGCGCTTCGTGCTGCAGCCGGGCCGCTTCGACGTGGTGGCCGCCACCAACCTGTTCGGCGACATCCTCTCCGACCTGGGCCCGGCCACCACCGGCACCATCGGCCTGGCGCCCTCGGCCAACCTCAACCCCGAGCGCACTTTCCCCAGCCTGTTCGAGCCGGTGCACGGCTCTGCGCCCGACATCTACGGCAAGAACATCGCCAACCCGATCGCGATGATCTGGTCGGGCGCGCTGATGCTGGACTTCCTGACCCAGGGCCAGGGCGCCGGCCGCCAGGCGCACGACGCGATCGTGGCCGCCATCGAAGAGGCCATCAAGAGCGGCCCGCGCACGCCCGACCTCGGCGGCACGGCCAATACCACGCAAGTGGGCGAAGCGATCGCGGCGCTGATCGCCCAGGGCTGACAGGGCGCGGCGCTAGGCCGCCGCGCTGTGGCGCAGCGTCAGCGCCGCCACCAGCGGCGGCAGCGCGAAGCACCACATGCCCAGGGCCACATAGGCCAGGGCCGCCAGCGCGCAACCCAGCGCAAAGCTCGCGATGGCGGGCAGCATCTTGCGCAGGCGCCCGGTGGCGGCGCCGCGCGCATCGCCCGGCAGGCCCTTGAGCAGGTCGGCCAGATCGATCATCACCTGGGTGGTGTTGCCCGTCATCAGGGTCGAGGGCGGCAGCTGGGGCAGGTGCATGCGCTGCATGGCGTTTTGCACCGCCATGGCGCAGACCATCAGCATGCCGGCGGCAAACGCGGGCGGCGCGTCGCTGTCGCTGAACGGGCCGAAGCCCAGCATCAGCGCCGCCGCCAGCGCCAGCAGCAGCACCTGGGCCGCGATCAGGCTGCGCATCGGCGCCTTCTGCCGCGCCGCCAGCGCGTTGCTGGCCAGGCGCGCCAGCGCCACGGCCACGCAGAACACCGGCAGCGCCAGCAGCTTGGAGAGCGCGCCCGCGCTGCCATGGATCAGCGCCGCGCCCAAGGTGACGAAGTTGCCGGTCACATGCGCGGTGAACAGGCCGTTCAGCGCCAGGAAGCCGGCGGTATCCACATAGCCGGCGTTGAAGCCCAGCAGATGGCTCAAGGGAGTGGGGGCGGCGCGGGTTTCGGGCATGGATGAAGGCTCCGGGCAAAAGGCGCTCAGGGCTGCTTGCCGCCCTGCTGCGCCAGGTATTTCTCGATGCGCGAATCGGGCCAGAACCAGAGCGCGGCCATCGCGGTGAAAATGGTAAACGCCGCCGTGGTGCTGTAGAAGCTGACGGCGATGGCCAGGGCGTATACGGGCAGGGATATCTTGCCCTTCAAGTCCTTGCCGATGGTGCTGGCGAGCGCCGAGTCCCGGCCCTCCGAGACGATGATGACGCGCTCCAGCATCCAGTACGAGGCCGCGCACATGAACAGCACCGCGGCATACAGCGCCGTCGGAAAGGCAAGCAGCCCCGACTTGCCGGCCCAGGTGGTGGTGATGGGGATCATGGTCAGCCAGAACAGCAGGTTGAGGTTGGCCCACATGATCCGCCCGTTGATGCCGCGCACCACCTGGAACATGTGGTGGTGGTTGTTCCAGTAGATGCCGACATAGATGAAGCTGAGCACATAGCCGAAGAAGTTGTGCGCCTCCTTCCACAGTCCGTTCCAGGTGAATTCGGACGGCAGCTGGATCTGGTAGAGCATCAGCGTCAGGCTCACCGAGATGACGCCGTCGCTGAAGGACTCCAGCCGGCTCTTGTTCATGGCCGCGGCCTGCATCAGATGAACTGCTTGCGAAAAGACAGGCTGGCCAGGTACAGGATGGCCAGCATGAAGGGCAGCACGCTCCAAAAGCCCAGGCGCATGTAGAGCACCGCGCCCAGAAAGGCGCCCAGCACGAAGCCGCCGACGATGCTGCCGCTCTTGAACAGGGCTTGCGCCTGCTCGCGGCCGGGGCTGCGCACATAGTGGGACAGGTCGATGCCGAACTGCGTGGTATTGCCCGTCATCATGGTGCTGGGGCTGATGTGCTTGATCAGCGTCTTGCTGGCCGTGTTGCGGATGGCCAGCGCCATCAGGCCCAGGCCGCCGGTCAGCGCCAGCGCGCCGGCATTGGGGTCGCGAAACGGCTCAAGCCGCAGGCCCGCCAGCATGAAGGCGGCGAGAAACACCGCCTCGGCCACGAACAGCCAGCCCAGAGTCTTGTGCGGCTGGTGGAGCTGGCTGCAGCGGTCGATCCAGGCCTTGGTGAGCATGATGGTGGCGATGAACAGCGGGATCGCGCCGAGCTTGATCCACAGGCCCGCCCCGCCCTTGACGAAGGCCGCGCCGGCCAGCACCAGGTTGCCGGTCACATGGGCGGTGAAAAAGCCCAGCAGCGCGATGAAGCCTATGGTGTCGATGGCGCCGCCCACGATGGTGAGCAGCACCGGGGCGCGGCACTGCGCCCACAGGCCCGGGGCGGGCGCTTGGGGTGAAGAGGGAGATGCGTTGCCGGCAGCCGTCACGAAACCTCCTTGTCCTGCAGATCCAGCCAGGCCACCAGCATAAAGCCACCGACCAGGCCCAGATGCTCGAAAAAGGAATTGGCCGCCATGAAGCGCTCCTGGCCCACGGGCAGCTCCCAGAAGCGCAGCGCCAGGAACGTGGCCAGCAAGGTGAAGCCCGCGAGCAGCAGGGCGCCGAGCCAGCGCAGCCGCCCGGCCAGCACCAGCGCCGATGCGCCCAGCTCCAGCGCGATCACCAGCGCCGCGAACCAGGGCGCCGGCGCCAGGCCGAAATGCTGCATCTCGCCGATGGCTCCGGGAAAATCGGTGAGCTTGACCAGGCCGCCCTGCAGGTAGGCTGCGCACAGGCCCAGATAGGCGAGCCAGCGCACGGCGGCGGCGCCGAAAACGGGGCGTGCCATGGCCGACAGGCGGTCTTGCATGCGAAGGCTTGTCATCGCAGCGCTCCGGGGCCTCAGGCCATCCAGCACGAGCAGCCCAGCGCGCCGAAGAAGCTCTTCGGATCGGAGGCCGGCACGCTGGACGCCCAGGCGTTGGCATGGCTGTGGCCGTGCAGCCCACAGCTGGTGCCGCAGCCGCAGGCGGCCAGATTGCGGTAGTTCAGCGGGTGCAGCGAGTTGCGGCCCGCGCCTTCGGGCTCGCCCCAGGCGCCATAGCCCTTGAAGCTGCGCGTGGGCGACCAGTCGGGCATGGCCGGCGGCAGCGGGTTGTCGTCGTGCTCGGCGAACTCGCCCTCGCCATAGACCACGCGGCCGCCGACCACGGTCAGGTGCGAGCTCAGGAAGGCGATCTCGTCTTCGGGCACGCAGAAGTAGTCCTTGCTCGGCACGATGAAGTCCGCCAGCTGGCCCACCGCGATGCGGCCGCGCTTGCCCTCCTCGTTGCTGAACCAGGCGACGTTCTCGGTCCACATGCGCAGCGCGGTCTCGCGGTCGAGCAGGTTGCGCTGCGGGTACATCTGCGTGCCGCCCAGCGTCTTGCCGGTGACCATCCACGACAGCGACACCCAGGGGTTGTACGAAGCGACGCGCGTGGCATCGGTGCCGGCCGAGACCTTGACGCCCTTTTCCATGATGCGCTTGATGGGCGGCGTGGCCTCGGCCGCGCGTGCGCCATAGCGCTCGATGAAGTACTCGCCCTGGTAGGCCATGCGGTGCTGCACGGCAATGCCGCCGCCCAGCGCCGCGATGCGGTCGATCGACTTGTCGGAGATGGTCTCGGCATGGTCGAAGAACCAGTTCAGCCCCGTGAGCGGCGTTTCCTGGTGAACCTTCTCGAACACGTCGAGCGCGCGCGAGATGGTTTCGTCATAGGTGGCATGCAGGCGCCAGGGCCATTGGTTCTGCACCAGCACGCGCACCACGTCCTCCAGCTCGCTCTCCATCTGCGGCGGCATGTCGGGGCGCGGCTGGCGGAAATCCTCGAAATCCGCGGCCGAGTACACCAGCATCTCGCCGGCGCCGTTGTGGCGAAAGTAGTCGTCGCCCTGCTTGTACTTGACCGAGGAGGTCCACTTGAGGAAGTCCTCCTTCTCCTGCTTGGGCTTTTGCGTGAACAGGTTGTAGGCCATGCGCACGGTGATCTGGTCCGCGTCGGCCAGCTTCTGGATGACTTCGTAGTCCTCGGGGTAGTTCTGCATGCCGCCGCCCGCGTCGATCACGCCAGTCACGCCCAGGCGGTTGAGTTCGCGCATGAAATGGCGCGTGGAGTTGACCTGGTAGTCCAGCGGCAGCTTGGGGCCCTTGGCCAGCGTGGCGTAGAGGATGGTGGCATTGGGCTTGGCGATCAGCAGGCCCGTGGGGTTGCCCGAGGCATCGCGCACGATCTCGCCGCCGGGCGGCTCGGGCGTGTCCTTGGTATAGCCCACGGCGCGCAGCGCGGCCGCATTGAGCAGCGCGCGGTCGTACAGGTGCAGCAGGAACACCGGCGTGTCGGGCGCGATGGCGTTGATCTCTTGCAGCGTGGGCAGGCGCTTTTCGACGAACTGGTGCTCGGTGAAGCCGCCCACCACGCGCACCCATTGCGGCGCCGGGGTGATGGCCACCTGGCGCTTGAGCATGTCGAGCGCATCGGCCAGCGAGCGCACACCGTCCCAGCGCAGCTCCAGGTTGTAGCTGAGGCCGCCGCGCACCACGTGGGTATGGTTGTCGAACAGGCCCGGCACCACCAGCCGGCGCTTGAGATCGACGATGCGGGTGCTGCTGCCCGCCAGGGGCATGATCTCCTCGTCGTCGCCCACGGCAACGAAGCGGCCTGCGCGGATGGCGACCGCGCTGGCGACCGGCTTGGAGCGGTCCAGCGTCATGATCTGGCCGTTGCGGAAAATGATGTCGGGATGCTCGGACATGGTGTGTTCCTCTCTTGTAAGGCCTGCTATGCCTGCTCGTCCTTGGCCTTGGCATTGCGGCCCGGCAGCTGGCCGAGCACATGGCTGGTGGCCTGCTCCTTCTCGCACGCGGTGCTGAAGGCGGTGCCCTGCAGCAGCTGCTTGCCGACGGGAATGATCTGCTCGCCCACCAGGATGCCCAGCAGGCCCACCAGCGCCACCAGCGGCGGCGCGGGCGAGCGCACGCTCAGCAGGCTGTAGACGATGCCGACCAGCAGGCCGGCGCCGAGTGATAACGCATAGAGTTTCATTGCTTGCCTCGGGAATCGGGAAATGGATGGCCCCGAGGCCCGCGCGCCGGGCCGGCCCCGGAGCGGGGCGGCCTCGGCCTTACTTGGCAGGGTTGGGGCCGATGCGCTCGCCGTGCTGCACGCGCTCGGCGGCCTTGTGCACCATGGTGTAGGCATAGTCCACGCCCATGCCGTAGGCGCCGGAGTGCTCGCGCACGATGTTCATCACCGCGTCATAGCTGTCCTTGTGGGCCCAGTCGCGCTGCCACTCCAGCAGCACCTGCTGCCAGGTCACGGGCACGATGCCGGCCTGCACCATGCGGTCCATGGCGTAGTTGTGCGCATCCAGCGAGGTGCCGCCCGAGGCGTCGGCCACCATGTAGATCTCGTAGTCGGTGTCATGCAGGCACGACAGCGCGAAGGTGGTGTTGCACACCTCGGTCCACAGGCCGGAGACCACCACCTTCTTGCGGCCCTGCGCGGCATGGGCCGCCAGCGCGTCGCGCACGTTCTGGTCGTCCCACGAGTTCATCGAGGTGCGCTCCAGGATCTTGTGGTCCGGGAACACGCCCAGCAGCTCAGGGTAGGTGTAGCCGGAAAAGCCCTCGGTTTCCACCGTGGTGATGGTGGCCGGAATGCCGAAAACCTTGGCCGCCTTGGCCAGGCCGACCACGTTGTTCTTCAGCACCTGGCGATCAATGGACTGCACGCCAAAGGCCATCTGCGGCTGCTGGTCGATGAAGATGATCTGGCTGTTTTGCGGCGTCAGGACTTCAAGGTACTTGCTGGACATGGTTTCTCTCTTTGGGGATGGAAAGACAACGGCGGCTTGCTGCCCGCGCGGAGCCGAACTGCCCTGCGCCAGGCCAGACTGCGAGGGCTGCCGTGCAAAGCCCCCGCTTCCGATGTGATGGCATGCTGAAGAGACCAGCGCCCATTTGGCTCAGCGCGGCTTGGCGGCATCGGCCAGTAAATGGCGCACTTCAGCAAATTCTCTGATAGAAATATCGAAAACGATAATGCCAGTCTATAAGCCGGATATAGCATTGAGAAGACAAGAAATGGAATTCCAGCTTTTCCATTTTTTGCATGCTCCCGGCAGCGCATAGCTGGCATATTGTGGGGTTTAGGCTAACTCGTTTCCTCAATGAACAAACTGCCAGATCTGCAGGCATGGGCGATCTTTGCCAAGGTTGCGGAAACCGGCTCTTTCGCACGCACCGCGGCCGAGTTCTCGCTGTCGCAGGCCACGGTTTCCAAGGCCATCTCGCGGCTGGAATCGCGCATGAAGGCCACGCTGCTGCACCGTACCTCGCGCCGCGTCTCGCTGACCGCCAACGGCCATACGGCCCTGGAGCGCGCCAGGCGCATCCTGGAAGAAGGCCAGGCCGTCGAGTCCGAGGTAGCGGAGCACTCCACCAGCCTGCGGGGTCTGATACGCCTGTCCGCCCCCATGTCGTTCGGCCTTGCACGGCTGGCGCCGGCGCTGCCCGGCTTCCTGCAGGCCCAGCCCGATGTGGAGCTGGACGTGCAGTTCGACGACCAGCAGGTGGACCTGGTCGCCGACCGCTTTGATCTGGCCCTGCGCATCGCCCAGCTGGAAGACTCCAGCCTGCGGGCGCGCCAGCTGTGCAAGGTGCGGATTCTGCTGGTGGGCTCGCCGGAGTATTTCAAGCGCCACGGCCGGCCGCGCCACCCCAGCGACCTGGTGCACCACAAGGCATTGCAGTACAGCTATCAGCGCAGCGGCACCGATTGGCGCTTCAAGCATCCGCAGCACGGTGAATTCAGCCAAGCGATGGCGGTGCAAATGCAGGCCAACAATGCCGAGGCCCTGACGCCCGCGCTGCTTGCAGGCCTCGGCGTGGCGCTGCAGCCGGCCTTCCTGGTCTGGCAGGAGCTGCAGACGGGCGCGCTGGAGGTGGTGATGCAAGACTGGCAGGTAGAGCCGATCACGCTGCACATCCTGACGCCCCCGGGCCGCAACCGGCCCGCGCGCGTGCAGGCCTTCATCGAGCACCTGGTGCAATCGTTCTCGCGCGAGCCCTGGGCCGGCGTGGCGGAGCTGGAGCGGCCGCTTTGAGCCGGATCCGGGTCTGACCACGGGCCCTGCCCGTGCCGGGACCAAGACAATCGCGGCGCTGATTGCGCAAGCCTGGCTGCCAGGGCTGGTCAACGCCCCCAGCGCAATACCAGCGGCTCAAGCCGGCGTGCGATTTCCAGCAGCTCCCGCCGGGTCTCGGGATGCATGGGGGGCAGCGGGTGGCGGGGCGCCTCACAGGCGATCACGCCACCGGCCTTCATCAATGCCTTGGCTGCCAGCATGCCCGCCTGGCGATTTTCGTGGTTGATCAGCGGCAGCCAGCGCTGGTACTGAGCAAAGGCGCCATCGGCGTCGCCCCGCCGGTAAGCCTCGATGATGGGGCGTATGCCGTCGGGGAAGCCGCCGCCCGTCATCGCGCCGGTGGCACCGGCATGCAAGTCGGCCAGCAAGGTGATGGCCTCCTCTCCGTCCCACGGGCCTTCAATGGCCTCGCCGCCCAAACGGATCAGTTCGCGCAACTTGTTGGCGGCGCCCGGCGTTTCCATCTTGAAGTAAGAGACATGTTCGATCTCGCGCGCCATGCGCGCCAGCAAGGCTGGCGACAACACGGTGCCGCTGGCCGGTGCGTCCTGCACCATGATCGGAATGCCGATGGCATCGGAGACGCGGGCGTAGAACTCGCTGATCTGCGCCTCGGGCACGCGGAAAGTGGCGCCATGGTACGGCGGCATCACCATCACCATGGCTGCGCCCATGTCCTGTGCGCGGCGGCTGCGCGCGGCGCAGATCTGGCTGGCGTAGTGCGAGGTGGTCACGATCACCGGCACCCGGCCGGCCACATGTTCAAGCGCGGTACGGGTGATGGTCTCGCGCTCGTCGTCCGACAGCGAGAATTGCTCGGAAAAATTGGCCAAAAGCGCAAGGCCGTCAACACCCGCGTCGATCATGAAGTCGAGTGCACGCCTTTGGCTGGCGAGATCAAGCGTCCCGTCTTCATGGAAGGTGGTTGGCACGACGGGAAAAATGCCGCCATACGGCGTCGCTGGATGGGCCATGGGGCTGGATCTCCTGGTTCGGTGGATGGAATGAGCTCAGCGCTTGCCATCGAGCGAAGCGCGCACGACAAACGTCATGAACACCGCGAACAGCAGCATGACGGCGAGAAAGTAGAGGCCGCCGGCCGTGCTGCCAGTGGCGTCCTTGATATAGCCGATGCCGAACGGCCCGATGTAGCCGCCCAGGTTGGCCAGCGAATTGATCATGGCAATGCCGACGGCGGCGCTGGCGCCGGTCAGGAATTGGCCCGGCAGCGCCCAGACGACGGCCTGGATCGAGTAGATCGAGAACGCCGTCAGGCAGATGAACAGGAACTGCAGGGCAGGTGCGCTGAACCAGGCGCTCGCGGCCATGGTCACCGCCGCCGCGCAGGAGACGATGGCGATATGCCAGTAGCGCTCACCACGGCGATCGGAATGCCGCGGCACGATGAGCAGCCCGGCCACCGCGAAAAGATAGGGTACGGCGGACAGGAAGCCTGTGGCCATGTCGCTCACGCCAAACTGCTTGATGATGGTTGGCAGCCACATGGACAGGCCATAGATGGCCAGCGGAAACGGCAGGAACAGCAGCGCCAGCATCAGCACGCGCTTGTCCGCCAGGGCTCGCAAAGGATTGCCGTGCGAACGCAGGCCATGCTCGGTGGCATCGGCGGCCAGCTCGCGCTCTATCCAGGCGCGGTCTTCGGCCGCCAGCCAGCGCGCATTGGCCGGCGACTCGGGCAGGATGCGCAGCGTGGGCAGGCACAGCAGCACGGCGGGCAGGCCGCTGACGACAAACAGCGTCTGCCATGCCGACATGCCCAGCCAGCCCCCGCTTTGCAGCAGCATGCCAGCCAATGGCCCGGTAACGATCAGCGCAATCGGCTGGGCCAATACCAGCAGGCCGATGATGCGTGCACGGTGGCGCAGCGGAAACCATTTGGTCAGAAAGTACAGGATGCCCGGGTACAGCCCCGCCTCGGCCGCGCCGAGCAGAAAGCGCGCGATGTAGAACGTGGTGGCGTCGTGGATCAAGGCCATGGCCATGGTGATCGCGCCCCAGGTGAACAGAATGCGCGCGAACCAGCGCCGCGCTCCAAACCGGTCCAGCGCCAGATTGCTGGGCACCTCGAAGAGAAAATAGCCGATGAAGAACAAGCCCGCGCCAACGCCATAGGCGGTCTCGCTGATGCCGAGGTCGGCATTCATGTGCAGCTTGGCAAAGCCGACCACGGCGCGGTCGACATAGGCAACGACATAGATCAGCGCCAGAAACGGCAGCAGCTTGCGCACCAGCATCGCGATGATGCGTTGCTCCTTGCTGCGCTCGGCTGCGACGGGCGTGGCCATCTGGCCGCCGGATGCGGAAATGCTCATGGAAAGTCTCCTGTTGTGGTTTGTGTTCCGGCCGCAGGCTCAGGTGGTGCTGCGGCCCGCAATGCGCCTGCGCAAGTGCAAAGGGTTGGAATCCCGCAACGCAGGCGGCAGCAGTTGCTGCGGCAGGTTCTGGTAGCAGACCGGGCGCAGGAAGCGCTCGATCGCAGCCGTGCCCACCGACGTGCTGCGCCCGTCGGACGTGGCGGGAAACGGGCCGCCGTGCACCATCGCATCGCAGACCTCGACTCCCGTGGGAAAGCCGTTGACCAGAATGCGGCCCACCTTGCGCTCCAGGATGGGCAAAAGAGCGCCGGCCAGCGCCAGGTCCGCCGCATTGCCGGTGTCCATCTGCATGGTGGCCGTCAGCTGGCCATCCAGCATCTGCAACACGGCGCACAGTTCATGCGGGCTGCTGCAGACGACGAAGCTGCTCTGCGGGCCGAAGACCTCTTCAGGCAAACGCCCGCCCTGCAGCAGATCGGCGGCGCGCAGGCGAATCAAGGTCGCCTGCGCGCGGCCGGCCTGAGCCGCGCCGCGCGCGATGATCTCGGCCCCTGGCTGGCTGGCCTCGCGCTGCACGCCCGCCTCGAAAGCGCGCGCAATGCCCGCCGTCAGCATGACACCGGGCGCGCATGCCTCCACGGCATCCGCCGCAACCGCCAGGAAGCGGTCGAGCTCAGGCCCGGCCAGCGCCAGTGCCAGGCCCGGATTGGTGCAAAACTGGCCCGAGCCCATCGTCAGCGATGCAACATACTCGCGCGCCAGGGCTTCGGTGCGGGCGGCCAGCGCGGCGGGCAAAAAGATGGTCGGGTTGATGCTGCTCATCTCGGCATAGACTGGGATCGGCTGCGGCCGCTGGGCGGCAATGCGCATCAGCGCCAGGCCGCCCGCACGCGAACCGGTAAAGCCTACCGCCTGAATGGCCGGGTGCGCCACCAGCGCGGCGCCCATCTCATGCCCGGCCTCGGTCAGCATGGAGAACACTCCGGCGGGCAGCTGCGCCGCGGCCACGGCCGCCTGGATGGCGCGCCCCACCATTTCCGACGTGCCCGGATGGGCCGGATGCGCCTTTACGACAACCGGGCAGCCCGCGGCCAGGGCGGCAGCGGTGTCTCCGCCAGCCACGGAAAAGGCCAGCGGAAAATTGCTGGCGCCAAACACCGCCACCGGCCCGATGGCGATGCGCTGCATTGCCAGCAGGCTGCGCGGCGGCTGGCGCTCGGGCAAGGCGGGCTCGATGCGGGCATCGAGTGCATCGCCACTACGCACCAGCGCGGCGAACATGCGCAACTGCCCCACGGTGCGGGCCCGCTCGCCTTCGAGCCGGGCGCGCGGCAAGCCGGTCTCGGCCATGGCGCGCTCGGTCAGCGCATCGCCCAATGCGTCGATGCGTGCAGCCGCGTCGTCAAGAAAGGCCGCCCTGGCTTGCAGGCCAGTGTTGCGGTAGCCATCGAAGGCCTGCTGGGCGGCATGCGCGGCCTGCTCCACGTCGTCCCGCGTGGCACTGGCGAACAGAGGCTGCGCAACAGGCTGGCCGCTGGCAGCATCCATGGCTTGAAACTCGGCTCCAAGGCCACGCCGGGCCTGGCCGGCGATGAGGAGTGATCCGGTGATCGTCATCTGCAGTCTCCGCAGTCAATGGGAATGGCGCGGCACTGCCGACCCGCGGCAGCCGACGAGGAAGTCCAGATCGCAGCCTTCGTCGGCCTGCAGCACATGATCGACATACAGGCGCCGGTAGCCGCCATCGGCGGGCGCGGCATTCTTCTGGACCTCGGCCATGCGACGCTGGTATTCGTCTTCGGGAATGTCCAGGTGCAAGCGGCCGGCATCGCTGTCGAGCTCGATCCAGTCGCCGTCGCGCACGATGGCCAGCGGCCCGCCCGCCGAGGCCTCGGGCGCCACATGCAGCACCACGGTGCCGTAGGCGGTACCGCTCATGCGCGCGTCGGAGATGCGCACCATGTCCTTGACCCCGCGCCGCAGCAGCTTCGGGGGCAGCCCCATGTTGCCCACCTCGGCCATGCCGGGATAGCCGCGCGGGCCGCAGTGCTTGAGCACCAGCACCGAGTCGGCATCGACGTCGAGGCTCTCGTCGACGATACGCTCCTTGTAGTGCTCCAGGTTTTCGAACACCACCGCGCGCCCCCGGTGCCGCAGCAGCTCGGGCGTGGCCGCCGAGGGCTTGAGCACGGCGCCGCGCGGCGACAGGTTGCCGCGCAGGATGCGAATGCTGCCATCGGCGATCAGCGGCTTGTCCAGCGTACGGATCACCTCGTCGTCGTAGATCGGGGCCTGCCTGGCGTTATCCCAGATCGACTGGCCATTGACCGTCAACGCCTGCGGATGCGGCAGCAGCCCGGCCTCGCCCATGCGGCGCAGCACGGCGGGCAGGCCGCCCGCGTAGTAGAACTCCTCCATCAGGAAGCGCCCCGACGGCATCAGGTCGACAATCGTCGGCATGCCCTGGCCCACGCGGCTCCAATCTTCCAGCTCCAGCGGCACGCCGATGCGCCCGGCAATGGCCTTCAGGTGGATCACCGCATTGGTCGAGCCGCCGATGGCGGCATTGACGCGGATCGCGTTCTCGAAGGCCTCGCGGGTCAGGATTTTCGACAGCGTCAAGCCCTGCAGCGCCATCTCGACGATGCGCATGCCCGACATGTGCGCCAGCACATAGCGGCGCGAGTCCACCGCCGGGATCGCTGCGTTGTGCGGCAGGCTGGTGCCCAGCGCCTCGGCCATGCAGGCCATGGTCGAGGCCGTGCCCATGGTGTTGCAAGTGCCCGCCGAGCGCGACATGCCCGCTTCGGCCGAGAGGAACTTGTGCAGATTGATCTCACCGGCCTTCAGTGATTCGTGCAGCTGCCACACGGCCGTGCCCGAGCCGATGTTCTTGCCATCGAGCTTGCCGTTGAGCATGGGGCCACCCGTCACCACGATGGCCGGCACATCGCAGCTGGCGGCCCCCATGAGCAGGGCCGGCGTGGTCTTGTCGCAGCCGCACAGCAGCACCACGGCGTCGATCGGATTGCCGCGGATGGCCTCCTCCACATCCATGGCCGCCAGATTGCGCGTGAGCATGGCGGTGGGGCGCAGGTTCGACTCGCCATTGGAGAACACCGGAAACTCGACCGGGAAACCGCCTGCCTCATACACGCCGCGCTTGACGTGCTCTGCGATCTTGCGGAAGTGCGCATTGCAGGGCGTCAATTCCGACCAGGTATTGCAGATGCCGATCACCGGGCGGCCGTCGAATGCATGGTCCGGCAAGCCCTGGTTCTTCATCCAGCTGCGGTACATGAAGCCGTTCTTGTCGTTGGTTCCAAACCATTCTGTGGAGCGCAGCCTGGGCTTTTGCTGGTCGTTCATCGTGATGCCTCCGTGGGGTCTACAGGTGCCGCTCATGCGGTGGATGGCGCTACTGTAGATATTCTTTTGTTATTCTTCTAATGAAAATCAAACCGTTTTTGATATCAATTTCGATATCGATGAAAACCCTATGAATACCCCTGGCACCCGGTATATCCGCTCGCGCCTGAAGACCCGCCAGCTGCTGCTGCTCGTAGCCCTGGCGGACGAAGGCAATATCCACCGTGCCGCCGAGGTGCTGTCCATGACCCAGCCCGCCGCATCCAAGATGCTGCGCGAGCTGGAGCAGATGCTGGACGTGCCATTGTTCGAGCGCCTGCCGCGCGGCGTGCGACCCACCGACTACGGCCAGGCGCTGATCCGCCATGCGCGCCTGCTGGTCGAAAGCCTGGATCAGGCCCAGGACGAGATCGCCGGGCTCAAGGACGGACATGCCGGCCATGTCCGCGTGGGCGCCATCACCTCGCCCGCCGTGTGCCTGCTGCCCGACGTGGTGGCCCGGCTCAAGCACCAGTGGCCGAACCTGACCGTCACGGTCGAGGTGGAAAGCAGCAACCTGCTGCTGGAGCGCCTGGCACAGGAAAGGCTCGACCTCGTCATCGGCCGGCTATCGGTCGAGCACGACAAGCTGGCCCTGAACTACGAGCCGCTGACCTTTGAGCCCGTGAATGCCGTGGCCCGGCCCGGCCATGCGCTGCTGGAGCATGCGGCGCTCACACTGGGGCAGCTGGAACACTCCACCTGGATCGTGCCCCCCACCGGCTCCGTGCTGCGCCATCGCTTCGAACTGATGTTCCAGCGCGCCAGCCTGCGCCCACCCACCCGCGTGGTCGAGACTTCGGCACCGCTATTCATCACCCGGTTGCTGGAGCGCAGCGACATGCTCGCCGTGCTGGCCGCCGACGTCGCCCAGTACTATGCGGCGCATGGCCTGGTTACCATCCTGCCGCTGCCCATGCCTTGCCAGATGGATGACTACGGCCTCATCACGCGCAACGACCGCCTGCTTTCCCCAGCCGCCGCGCGGCTGCACGCTGCCTTGAAGGCGGCCAGCCAGGCATAGGCCATAGCACATGGCAGGTCCGAGCCATCCGGCCGGACGTGGCTCCGCGGGGATCGCGGCGCCTGTCGCTGCGATCGGGCTCCTGGCGCCTGCTGGGCTGCTGGTCGGCGTGTCATTCGCGCGGCCACTGCCCATATGGGTTCGGCAGCGCCATCCCGAAGCGGGCACCCGCCGAATGGGCCCGCCCGAAATGGGACGAGCCGGCGCATGCCGCAATGCCGTGGCATGCGACCAGGGCCGGGCTTACTGCCCGCCCAGCTTGCCATCCTCGCAGCCGGTGCTGCGGCATTCACGCTCGCGCTCCTTGAGGAAATCCAGGCGCAGCCGGGTCAGGGCCACAGCGCAAGTCAGGTTGACGTAGTAGCCATTCGGCTTTTCGTAGCTGCACTGGTCGTCGCGCTCCTTGATCCACGCCACCTGCCCCGTCTTCAGCGAATTTTGCTGGGCGGGATTGAGCAGCTTGCGCAGATTGCCGTAAGCCGTGTTCAACGGCGCCAACACCGGTTCCATCGCTGAGCGCGCTGGGCATCGTGCTGCTGAACTTGATGGCTGCGGTGTTGACGGCTCTGGGGCTGCGCTGGAGGCGCAGGCAGGCCAACGCCTAGGCGCTGCTAAGCAAGCACACCAAGCCACCGAAAGGTGGCTTTTTTATCGACTGGTGATGCTTGGGATGGCTGCTATTGCACGGGGTGGAAGACCGCTTGGGGCCATGAGCACGCCTCGGCCCCAGCCGCTTCCGACCCAAGGCGGGCCATCATCCGCCTGCCATCCAATGGCGCTCAGGGGCCTCACCCGCGCCGCTCCCGCCAGCGGTCCAGCAACCGTGCCCATGCCGCCATGCGGTCGCCGGCCGAGGTGCCGGCCGCTCCGGAGTTGCTGCTCACCAGCTGGTCGATCGCGGCCTCCTGCTCGGGGCTGAACTCTTGCGGAAACATCGGCACGACGGTGACGATGCAGTCCGCGGCCTCTGCCGCGCCCGTCCACGGCAGGCCCGCATTTTTGATGCGATAGCTCAGCGCGCCCCGGCGCAGCTTCATCTGTTGCAGTCCGCGCGGGGTTGGAACCTCGATCCAGCGATTGGCCATCCATGCAAAGCCGTCGACCGGCAGCTCGCACTTCAGGGTGCCGTCGGCTTCGGCCGCGAAGAACTCGTGCGGCTGCAGTTCCACGCGCAGGCGCAGCGCCAACCTGCGCTGGCTGCCTTGCACGCCGGCGATGGCATGGAGCAGGTCGCCAGCGCGCGCACCCGGCGCGACCTGCACCCGGCAGCGGTACTGGCGCGCCGGCGCCTTGCCGCTGCCCGCGCAGGCGGCGCAGGCTGGGCGCATCTTCCCCTGCCCCCGGCAGGCGGTGCACTCGGTGGTGGACGAGACCCAGGCGAACCAGAGGTGCTGCCGGATATGGCCGGCGCCATGGCATGCGCTGCACTCGGCAGCCTGCGGCTGCAGGCCGTTGCCTTCGCAGTCGGCGCAGTCTTCGACCACCTCGCCCCGCACCTCCCGGGCGCAGCCGCTCACCACCTCCTCCAGCGTGAGGCTCACGGAGTGCTCGACGGTGAAGTCCTCCGCACCGGGGGCGGAGTCCTCGGCTTCAGCCTCCGGCTCGGTGCGGGCCTGGCGGATCGCTTCCAGCGCCCGGTTGATGCGCTGCATCTTTCGCAGCGCCTGCGGGCTGTCGTTGCGATCGGGGTGCCAGCGCGCGGACAGGCGGCGCCACGCCGCCTTCACCTCGGCATCGCTGGAGCCCGGTGCCAGGCCAAGTTCGTGGTAAGGGTCGTCGAGGTGCATGATTTCCATTGCGCAAGCCATGTTGCGATGCAACATGGTAGCAGGCGCGGCGGGGCGCGCCGATCCGGCGGCGGCTGCGCACCGCCACTCAGCGCAACCCTTGCCCCACCTCGCGCAGGCGCTCCACCAGCAGCCCGGTCACCGGCGTCATCGGCTGGCCGCGCAGCGTGATCAGGCCCACGGGCGGCAGCTCGATGCGTACCGGCAGCTTCAGCACCGCCACCATGCCCAGCTGCGCAAAATGCCGCGCCACCGTGCGCGCCATGAAGGCCACGGCGCCGCGCTGGTGCAGGAAGGTGATCTGCGACAGGAACGAGGCCGACTCCACGATGTCGGCCGGCGGATGCAGGTCGTGGGCGAAGAACTGCTGCTCCAGCTTGACGCGCAGCGACGCCCAGGGCGGGGGCATCACGCAGGGCTGGCCGGCGATGTCGGCCCAGCACGGCTGGCGCTTGCGCGCCAGCGGGTGGCCGGCCCGCACCACGGCCACCATCGGGTCTTCGTACAGCGCCTCGGTTTCCAGGTCGGGCGCGGCGTAGCCGGGTTCGAGCCGGCCCACGAACAGATCCAGCTCGCCCAGGCGCAGCTTGGGCAGCAGGCGCGTGAGGTCGCCCTCTTCCACCAGCACCGTGGTCTGGGCCGAGCGGGCCTTGAGCCCCTCCACCGCCTGGGCCAGCAGCACCGGGGTGGCCACCACCATGGCGCCCACGCTGGTGCGGCCGCGCGCGCCGCTGGCCTCGGCGGCGATCTCGTCGCGGGTGCGCTCGAAGCCCGCCAGCACCGAGCGTGCAAAGCGCACCAGGCTCGCGCCGGCGGCGGTGGGCTCGGTGCCGCGCGTGCTGCGCTCGAACAGCGCCATGCCCAGCATGCGCTCCACCTCGGCCAGGGTCTTGGAGACGGCCGGCTGCGTGACCGACAGGAACTCCGCCGCCCGGCCGACATGGCGGAACTGGTCCAGCGCCACCAGCAGCTGCAGGTGGCGCAGCTTGAGGTTGCTGCGCAGCACGCGGTCGATCTTGCTCATCAATCTACATCCGGCAGTTGGATGCACTCGCCGGTGCCGCTATCGGTGTGCCAGGCAAGGCGCGACGACGCGGCAGGCTTCTGCCTGCAAGGAGGAGCAACACAGCATGGCGCGTCGAGAGCGGTGCTGGCGGGCGCATAGCGCTGCCTGCCACACAGATGAACGGGAACAAAGCAACAAAAGCAAGCATTCATGTGGACTCCAAGAGGAAAGCAAGCGGTCAACTGCCGGATGTAGGTTTATTACCTTCTGGTTATGAAGACAGTCCACATTTTCATTGGATTGTCATGGCGCATTTTTGAACAATCACGGCTGTACGACAAGCGTTCGACAAAACAAGGAGACCCACGCATGCAGCCCCTTCGGCCCAGCCGCCGCGATTTTCTGTGCACCGCCGTCGGCGCCGCCACCCTGGCGGCAGCGCGCCCGCTGATGGCGCAGGCCTGGCCCGAGCGGCCCATCGTCTTCATCTGCCCCTGGCCCGCGGGCGGCACGGCCGACCAGTCGATGCGCGCGCTGTGCACCGTGGCCGGCAAGGTGCTGGGCCAGGGCATCGTGGTGGAAAACCGCGCCGGCGCCTCGGGCATGATCGGCACCAAGGCGCTGGCCTCGGCCAAGCCCGACGGCTACACCATCGGCCAGATACCGATCTCGGTGACGCGCTTTTCGCAGCTGGGCATGCTGGCGGCCGATCCGCGCAAGGATTTCAGCTACATCGCCCGCACCTCGGGCCAGACCTTCGGCATCGCGGTGCCGGCCCACTCGCCCTTCAAGACGTTGAAGGACTTTGTCGAGGCGGCCAAGGCCCGCCCCGGCCTGGTGACCTATGCCCATGCCGGCGTGGGCGGCGCCACCCACGTGGGCATGGAAGAGTTCGCCGGCGTGGCCGGCATCCAGCTGAACCCGGTGCCCTACAAGGGCGGCGCCGAGGCGCTGGCCGGCGTGCTGGGCGGGCATGTGGATGCGCTGGCCGACTCCAGCTCGTGGGCCCCGCATGTCGAGGCCGGCAAGCTGCGCCTGCTGGCCACCTGGGGCGAGCAGCGCCCGCCGCGCTTCAAGGACACGCCCACGCTCAAGGAGCTGGGCTACAACGTGGTGGTCGATGCGCCCAACGGCATCGGCGCGCCCCGGGGCGTGCCGCCGGCCATCCTGGCCAAGCTGCGCGAAGCCTTCAGGCAGGCGGTGGCCAGCCCCGAATTCAAGGCCGTGACCGACAAGATCGACGCCCCGGTGATGTACCTGGACGGCCCCGACTACGAAAAATACGTGGCCGCGGTCTACCAGAAGGAGACGGTGCTGATCGACAGGCTGAAACTGCGTGAATTGATGAAGGGTTGAACATGACCTCCCGTCCCCCCGCCTCCCCTCTGCTTCACCTGCACCCCAACGACAACGTGCTCGTCGCCAAGACCGCGCTGGCGCTGGGCCAGGAGATTCCCGGGCTGAGCGTGCGCGCGCGCGCCCAGGTGCCGGCGGGCCACAAGATCGCCGCGCGCCGCATCGCCCAGGGCGAGCAGGTGAAGAAGTACGACACGGTGATCGGCGTGGCCACGCGCGCGCTGGAGCCTGGCGACTATGTGCACAGCCACAACCTGCAGCTGGTGGACTACTACCGCGACCCGGCCTTCGGCGCCGACGTGCGGCCGGTGGACTATGTGCCTGAAGAGCAGCGCGCCACGTTCCAGGGCTTTGTGCGCGCGGGCGGTGGCGTGGGCACGCGCAACTTCATCGGCATCCTGTCGTCGGTGAACTGCTCGGCCACGGTGATCAAGAACATTGCCGCGCACTTCACGCCCGAGCGGCTGGCGGCCTTTCCCAACGTGGATGGCGTGGCCGCCTTCGCGCAGACCAGCGGCTGCGGCATGTCCTCGCCCAGCGAGCATTTCGACGTGCTGCGCCGCACCCTGGCCGGCTACGCGCGCCACCCCAACCTGGCGGGCGTGCTCATCGTGGGCCTGGGCTGCGAGCGCAACCAGGTCGATGGGCTGATGGAATCGCAGGGCCTGCACGAAAGCAAGCTGCTGCGCAGCTTCGTGATGCAGGACGTGGGCGGCACGCGTGCCACCATCGCGGCCGGCATCAAGGCCATCGAGGAGATGCTGCCGCTTGCCAACCAGGCGCGGCGCCAGACGGTGAGCGCCAGCCATCTCAAGATCGGCCTGGAGTGCGGCGGCTCGGACGGCTTCTCGGGCATCACCGCCAACCCGGCGCTGGGCGCGGCCATGGATATTCTGGTGCGCCACGGCGGCACCGCGATCCTGAGCGAAACGCCCGAGATCCACGGCGTGGAATTCATGCTCACGCGCCGCGCCATCACGCCGGCCGTGGGCCAGAAGCTGCTGGACCGCCTGGCCTGGTGGGAGAAATACACCGCCGGCCAGAACGCCCAGTTCAACGGCGTGGTGGGCCATGGCAACCAGGCCGGCGGGCTGGCCAACATCTTCGAGAAATCGCTGGGCTCGGCCATGAAGGGCGGCACCACGCCGCTGCGCGCGGTGTACGAATATGCCGAGCCCATCACCGAGAGCGGCTTCGTCTTCATGGATTCGCCCGGCTACGACCCCGTGGCCTCCACCGGCCAGATCGCCAGCGGTGCCCAGCTGATCTGCTTTACCACCGGGCGCGGCTCCATGTTCGGCAGCAAGCCCGCGCCCACCATCAAGCTGGCCAGCAACACGCCCATGTACCAGCGTCTGTCGGAAGACATGGACATCAACTGCGGCCTGATCGTGGACGGCGAATGCACCGTGCCCGAGATGGGCCAGCGCATCTTCGAGCAGATCCTGCGCCACGCCAGCGGCGAGGCCACCAAGAGCGAGCTGCTCGGCCTGGGCGACCACGAGTTCGTGCCCTGGCACCTGGGCATCGTGAGCTGAGGCCCTTCCCCCATTCCATGTGACGATTCCATGCCACTCACCCTTACCCGCCCCGAACTGATTCGCAGCGCCAACTTCATTGCCGGCCAGTGGAGCGATGCGCCCGCCCCCCGCCTGGCCGTGACCGATCCGGCCACCGGCGCCTTGATCGCCGAAGTACCCGACAGCGGCGCCCGGGAGGCCCGCGCCGCGCTCGATGCCGCCCACGCCGCCTTTCCCGCGTGGCGCAGGCTGCCGGCCAAGCAGCGCGCCGCCATCGTCAAGCGCTGGAACGATCTGGTCATCGCCCACCAGGAGGACCTGGGCACGCTGATCTCGCTGGAGCAGGGCAAGCCCCTGGCCGAGGGCAGGGGCGAGGTGGCCTATGCGGCCAGCTATATCGAATGGTTCGCCGAAGAGGCCACGCGCATGAACGGCGAGATCATTCCCGCGCCCGTGCCGGGCCGGCGCATGTTCGCGCTGCGCGAGCCCGTGGGCGTGGTGGCCGCCATCACGCCGTGGAATTTTCCGGCCGCGATGATCGCGCGCAAGATCGCGCCCGCGCTGGCCGCCGGCTGCACCGTGGTCTGCAAGCCCGCCGAAGACACGCCGCTGACCTCGCTCGCCCTGGTGCTGCTGGCGCACGAAGCCGGCGTGCCGGCCGGCGTGCTCAACATCGTCACGGCCTCGCGCGAGAAGACACCCGAGGTGGTGGACGTGTGGCTCGCCGATGCGCGCGTGCGCAAGATCACCTTCACCGGCTCCACGCCCGTGGGCAAGCACCTGGCGCGGCGCGGCGCCGATACGCTCAAGAAGCTCTCGCTGGAGCTGGGCGGCAATGCGCCCTTCATCGTCTTCGAGGATGCCGATGTGGATGCGGCCGTCGAAGGCTTCATGGCCGCCAAGTTCCGCAACGGCGGCCAGACCTGCGTGTGCCCCAACCGCGTTTTCGTGCAGCGCGCCGTGTTCGATGCGTTCGCGCACAAGCTCGCCGCGCGCGTGGCCGCGCTGCAGGTGGGCCCGGCCAGCGATCCGGCCGCGCAGATCGGCCCGATGATCAATGCCCGCGCGGTAGAGAAGATCGAGCGCCATGTGCAGGACGCCATCGCCAAGGGCGCCCGGGTGCTCGCCGGCGCCAGGCGGCTGCCCGGGCTCGGCCCCAACTACTACGCGCCCACGGTGCTCACCGGCGCCGATGCCACCATGGCCTGCGCCTGCGAGGAGACCTTCGGCCCGGTGGCCCCGCTGACCGTGTTCGACGAGGAGGCCGAGGTGCTGGCCGCCGCCAACGACACGCCGTTCGGCCTGGCCGCCTACTTCTACAGCCAGGACGTGCGCCGCATCTGGCGCGTGGCCGAGCTGCTGGAGACCGGCATCGTCGGCATCAACGAAGGCGCGATATCGGCCGAGGCCGCGCCGTTTGGCGGCGTCAAGGAGTCGGGCTACGGCCGCGAGGGCTCCACCCACGGGCTCGACGACTACCTGCACACCAAGTACGTCTGCCAGGGACAGCTGGATTGACACGGCCCGTTCGCCAGAACCATTCACAACAGGAGACAAAAGCATGAACAACCCCCACCACTTCACCCGCCGCCCCTTCCTCGGTGCGCTCGGCGTGCTCGGCGCAATCGGCACGCTGGCCCTGGCCGGCGCCATGCCGCTGGCGCACGCGCAGGGGTCCTTCCCCAGCAAGCCCATCACCTTCGTGGTGCCCTACCCCGCGGGCGGCGCCAACGACATGCTCGGGCGCCTGGTGGGCCAGAAGATGGGCGAGGTGCTGGGCGCCTCGACCATCGTGGACAACCGCCCCGGCGCCGGGGCGCTGCTGGGCGCGGGCATCGTGGCGCGCGCGCCGGCCGACGGCTACACCCTGCTGGTAGGCGGGCTGGCCACGCATGCCGCCAGCCCCCATCTGATCAAGGCCGAGTACAACCCGCTCAAGGATTTCGAGCCCATCGGCATGATCGGCAGCGCGCCCATCATCGCCATCACGGCCAACGACTCGCCCTACAAGTCGCTCAAGGACGTGGCGGAGGCGGCGCGCAAGGACCCGCAAGCGGTGATGTACGGCTCCTCGGGCAACGGCTCGCCGCTGCACCTGGCCGGCGAGCTGTTCGTGTCCATCGCCAAGGTCCAGATGACGCACGTGCCCTACAAGGGCGGCAACGCGCACATCGTCGACCTGATCGGCGGCCGCATCCCGGTGATCTTCGACACCGCCACCAACTCCATGCCGCTGCTGCGCAGCGGCAAGGTGCGCGCGCTGGCCGTGGGCGCACCCGCGCGCCTGCCCGAACTGCCCAACGTGCCCACCTTCGCCGAGGCCGGCTACCCGCAGTTCCAGTTCTCGGCCTGGTATGCGCTGTTCGCACCGGCCAAGACGCCCGCCGACGTGAGCGCCAAGCTCTCGGACGCACTGGCCAAGGCCCTGAAGCAGCCCGATGTGATCGCCAAGCTGCGCGACCTGGGCGTGAGCCCGGGCAGCGGCGATGCGAACGAGCTGCGCGCTTTCCTCCCCGGCGAGTACCAGCGGGTCGGCGAGCTGATCAAGGCCGCCAAGATCAAGGCGGATTGAGGAGATGCACATGCTCGATGGACTGCTGCGCCCGCATCCCGAAGACCCGGCGCGCCAGGTGGCCGGCCTGCCCTCGCCCTGCGTGCAGGCCCATGCCGCCAACCTGATGGTGCTGGGCGACGGCGCGCTCGGCTGCGTGTGGTTCGGCGGCTCGATGGAGGGCCGCTCCGACATCTCGGTCTTCATGTCGCGGCTCGCGCCCGGCGCCAGCCAATGGTCGGAGCCGGTGCAGCTGTCGCACGACGCCGAACGCTCCGAACAGAACCCCGTGCTCTTCCCCGCGCCGGACGGCGCGCTGTGGCTGCTGCACACCGCGCAGCATTCGGGCCACCAGGACACCTCGGTGGTGCGCCGGCGCATATCGCGCGACCATGGCCACAGCTGGGGCCCCACCGAGACGCTGGCCGACGCGCCGGCCGGCACCTTCGTGCGCCAGCCCATCCATGTGCACGCGGATGGCAGCTGGCTGCTGCCGGTGTTCCACTGCCGCAGCCGGCCCGGCGAGGCGTGGGACGGCAGCCATGACGACAGCGGCGTGCTGCGCTCCATAAACCAAGGCCGCAGCTGGCAGCGCATCGCCGTGCCCGGCAGCCTGGGCTGCGTGCACATGAACATCGTGGCGGCATCGAATGCCGGCCCGAGCGGCGGCCTGCTGGCGTTCTTTCGCAGCCGCTGGGCCGACCATGTCTACCGCAGCCGCAGCGACGATGGCGGCCTGAGCTGGCAAGCGCCCGAGCCCACCACGCTGCCGAACAACAACTCGTCCATCCAGGCGCTGCGCCTGGCCGATGGCCGCCTGGCCATGATCTTCAATGCCAGCAGCGCCGCCGACGCCACCGAGCGGCGCGAGTCGCTGTACGACGAGCTGGGCGATGCCTCGGCCAAGCCCGCGCCGGCATCGGCCGCCGAGCGCCGTGCATTCTGGGGTGCGCCGCGCGCACCGCTGACGCTGGCGCTGTCGGCGGACGACGGCCTGACCTGGCCCTGGCAGCGCAAGCTCGAAGTGGGCGACGGCTGGTGCATGAGCAACGACTCCGAGCACGGCCGCAACCGCGAATACTCCTATCCCTCGATCCGGCAGGGCGCCGATGGCGCGCTGCACCTGGCCTATACCGTGTTCCGCCAGCACATCCGCCATGTGCGCGTGCAGCCGGACTGGGCGGACACACCAGCATGAGCAGCAGCCATCCTTCATTTCAGGTCCTCGTCACCGCCGAGCACTGGGCGCCCGAGGCCCAGGCCCTGGTACAGGCCGCCGGCGGGCGGATCGAATTCATGGCCGAGCCCATCACCGAGGACAGCCTGGCCGCGCGGCTGGCGCAGACCGGCGCCCAGGCCCTGGTGCTGCGCGGCTCCAAGCCCGTGACCGCCCGGGTGCTGCAGGCCGCCCCGGCGCTGCGCATCGTGGCCAAGAACGGTGCCGGCGTGGACAGCGTGGACATCGACGCGGCCCGCGCCCAAGACGTGGCCGTGGCCGTGGCGCTGAGCGCCAATGCCCCGGCCGTGGCCGAGCATGCGCTGGCGCTGACGCTGGCCCTGGTGCGCCAGCTGCCGCAGCTCGACCGCCAGGTGCGCGCCGGCGACTGGACCGGCAACTGGCCCGGCAGCCATTGGCAGGGCCGCGACTTCCGCGGCTCCACGGTGGGCATCGTCGGCTATGGCGCCATTGGCCGCGCCACCGCGCAGCTGGCCGCCGCCCTGGGCGCCAAGGTGCTGGTGCTGCGCCCCGCGGGCCAGGCCGATGGCTTTGCCTGCGAGCCCGAGCTGCACCGGCTGCTGCCGCAGCTGGACATTCTGAGCCTGCACTGCCCGCTGACCGAGCGCACGCGCGGCCTGATCGGCGCGCCCGAGCTGGCGCTGCTGCGCCCCGGCAGCCTGCTGGTCAATACCGCGCGCGGCCCGGTCGTTGACGAGGCCGCGCTGCTGGCCGCGCTGCAAGGCGGCCATCTGGCCGGCGCGGGGCTCGACACCTTCGACACCGAGCCATTGCCGCAAGGCCACCCGCTCACCCTGCTGCCGCAGGTGTTGCTGACCCCGCATGTGGCCGGCGTGACGCGCCAGGCCGCGCTGCGCGTGGCCACCCTCACCGCCGCCAACATCGTCGACCACCTGGCCGGCAGGCCCCTGCCCGCCGGGCATTTGCTCTGACCCCCTCCCCCATCCGCCATGCCCGCACACAACCCCTTCAAAACCGCCCTGGCCGCCCGCCAGCCCCGCATCGGCCTGTGGCTGTCCATGGCCGATCCCTACCTGGCCGAAGCCGCCGCCACCTGCGGCTACGACTGGCTGCTGATCGATGGCGAGCATGCACCCAACGACCTGCGCGGCACGCTGGCCGCGCTGCAGGCCGTGGCCCCCCACCCCGGCCAGCCGGTGGTGCGCGTGGTGGAAGGCAGCACGGCCCTGATCAAGCAGATGCTGGACATAGGCGCCAGGACGCTGCTCGTGCCCATGGTCGATACGGCCGAACAGGCCCGCGCCATCGTGGCCGCCACGCAGTACCCGCCCCACGGCGTGCGCGGCGTGGGCAGCGCCGTGGGCCGGGCCTCGCAGTGGAGCAGCCGCACCGACTACCTGGCCGTGGCCGATGACGAGATCTGCCTGCTGGTGCAGGCCGAGACCACCACCGCGCTGGCCAACCTCGAAGCCATCTGCGCGGTGGACGGCGTGCATGGCGTGTTCATCGGCCCGGCCGACCTGGCGGCCTCGATGGGCCACCGCGGCAACCCCGGCCACCCCGAGGTGCAGGCCGCCATCGAAGGCGCGATGAAGACCATCATCGCCAGCGGCAAGGCCGCCGGCACGCTGACCTCCGACCCGGCGCTGGCGCAGCGCTACCTGGACCTGGGCTGCAGCTTCGTGGCCGTGGGCGTGGATGTGCTGATGTTCGTGGGCGCCGCGCGCCGCCTGCGCGGCCAGTTCGCCGGCGGCAGCCCCGCCGTGGCCGCGCGGCCGGGCGCCGCCTACTGACCCAAGCTCGTTTCAGGAGACAAGACCATGAAAATACATTGGCTCCAGCGCCTGGCGGCGCTGTGCCTGGGCGCCATCGCCTTGCCGCTGGCGGCCCCGGCCGCCGCGCAGGACAGCAGGCCGCTCATCAAGATCGTGGTGCCGTTCAACCCCGGCGGCGGCTCGGACCTGTTCGCCCGCCTGATCGCGCCCGGCCTGTCCGAGGCGCTCAAGGCTTCGGTGATCGTCGAGAACCGCCCCGGCGCCGGCGGCGTGATCGGCACGGACTATGTGGTCAAGGCCAAGCCCGACGGCCATACGCTGCTGCTGTCGGATGCGTCCGCGTATGCGATCAATCCGCACCTCTACCCCCACCTGCCCTACAAGAGCAGCCAGCTGCAGCCGGTGATCGATATCGCCCGCTTCGCCAATGTGCTGGTCGTGCCGGCCGGCTCGCCCCTCGGCAGCATGGCCGACATCATCCGCGCCGCGCAGCAGGAACCCGGCAAGCTCACCATCGCTTCCTCCGGCAACGGCAGCAGCACCCACCTGAGCGCGGTGATGATGCAGCGCCTGGGCCGCTTCTCGCTCACGCATGTGCCCTACAAGGGCAGCGGCCCGGCCTTCTCCGACCTCATCAGCGGCCATGTGGACATGATGTTCAGCGGCCTGCCGGCGGTGTCCGAATACATCAAGGGCCACAAGCTCAAGGCGGTGGCGATCGCCGCCGCCCGGCGCTCGCCATTCGCCCCCGAGGTGCCGACCATGGGCGAGGCCGGCCTGGCCGGATTCGAATCCTTCATCTCGCAGGGCCTGTTCGCGCCCGCCGGCACGCCGGCGGACACCGTGGCCCGCATCAATGCCGCGGTGGGCCAGGTGCTGGGCACGCCCGACATGGCCCGGCGCCTGGCGCAGCTCAAGGCCGAGTTCCAGCCCGGCAGCGCCGCCGACTACCGGCAATGGCTGGACGGCCAGTCCGACACCTGGGCCACGCTGATCAGGGATGCGGGGATCAAGATCGATTGAGTGGCGCCAAGAGGCCTGTGGCGCCTCACAGCTTGATGCCGTTGTCGTCGATGATCTTCTTCCAGGCCAGCATGTCGCGCTGCATGAGCTGGCGGGTCTGCTGCGGCGTCGAATGTCTGGGCACCATGTTCTGCTCCTGCATGGAGCGGGCGATATCAGGCCGGGCCACCGCCCGGCCCACGGCGGCGGCCACCCGGCCGGCCGCCGCATCGGACATGCCGGGCGGACCGGCCAGAACCACCCAGGGCACGGCCGAGACTTCCTTGAAGCCCTGCTCCGCCACCGTGGGCACATCGGCAAAGCCCGGCACGCGCGCCGGGTAGTTGACGGCCAGGGCACGCACCTTTCCCGATTTGACGTGGGGCGCGATGATGGTGGAGTCGGCAAAGATCGTGCCCACATGGCCGCCCAGCACGTCGGTCACCGCGGGCGCTCCGCCCTTGTAGGGCACGTGCTGCATCTTGACTCCCGCCAGGCTGCAGACCCACTCCATGGCCAGGTGCCCGGTGCTGCCCACGCCCGAGCTGGTGTAGGTCAATGCGCCCGCCTTCACCTTGGCCACCTGCAGCAGGTCCTGCAGCGTGCGCACATTCTCGAGGCCGGCTACCTGCGGGTTGATGGCCAGCACGGCGAACTGCTCGTACAGCAGCGAGACCGGCGTGATTCTGTCAAGCGCAGGCTGCTGCCCGTTCAGCAGAAAGCCCAGCAGCGCCAGCGTGGGATAGAGCACGAAAGTGTTGCTGGCGGGTGCGCTGCCCTCCACCGCCTTGATCGCGAGCGCGCTCGATGCGCCCGTCCGGTTTTCCACGATGAAAGTCTGGCCCAGCTCCTCCGACAGCGCCGGTGCCAGCATCCGGGCCGCCAGATCGGTTACGCCACCGGCGGCAAAGCCCACATAGATGCGCGCGATCTCCTGGCTCCGTGCTGGCAGCGCAAGCCCGCCCAGCAGCGTGCCGCCGCCCAGCAGCAGGGAGCGGCGGCGCAGGGATGCGGTAGGGAAGAACGGATGGGTCATGGCATTCATCTCCTGGAGAACACAAAGGCTGAGAAACCAGATGCTATTCGGCCAGCAGCCGAAACTGCGGCAACGCCATGTCACCTGACACGCGCTCGAACACGACTTCGACGCGCCGGCCTATGGCCATGTCGCCGGGCTGCGCATCCAGCACATTGGCCATGAGGCGCGGGCCTTCGTCGAGCTCCACCATCGCCACCACGTAGGGCAGGCGCACCTTCATGAACGGGTTGGGCGCGCGGTGGTTCACGGTATAGGTGTAGACCTTGCCCCGGCCCGACACGGGCTGCCACTGCAGCGCATCGGCCTCGCAATGGATGCAGAAGGGGCGCGGATAGAACTGCCAGCGGCCGCAGGCGCTGCAGTGCTGCATCTGCAGTTCGCCGCGCGCGGCGGCCTCCCAGTAGGGGCGGGTCAGGTCGGTGGCCTGGGGCAAAGGGCGCACAACATCAGTCATTTCTAGACTCCCAGGATCATGGTGGTATTGCAGGAGAAAACCAGGCCCGGCGCATGGCACAGCGCCAGCTCGGCCTTGGGCAGTTGCCGCTCGCCGCACTCGCCGCGCAGCTGGCGCACGGCCTCGATGGCCACGAACATGCCGAACATGCCCGGGTGCCCGTACGACAGGCCGCCGCCCGAGGTGTTGATGGGAAAGCGCCCGCCCGGGCCCAATGCGCCGCCGGCAACGAAATCCCCGCCCTCGCCGCGCTTGCAAAAGCCCAGCTCCTCCAGCGACTGGAGCACGCCGATGGTGAAGTGGTCGTAGATCTGCACCACGTCGATGTCCTCCCGCGTGACACCGGCCATGCGCAGGGCCTCGCCGGCGGTGGGTGCCACGCCGGTGTCGAGCCAGTCGCCGGTGTTGAAGGGCGTGTAGTGGTGGGCATGGGTCTCGGCCGCGCCCAGCACATAGACCGGCTTGCTGCGCAGGTCGCGGGCGCGCGCTGCGGACACCACCACCAGCGCGCCGCCGCCATCGGTCACCAGGCAGCAGTCGCGCTGGCGCAGCGGCTCGGCCACCACGGGCGAGGCCATCACCTCGTCTATGCTGGTGGGCTCGCGCCGGTAGGCCTTGGGGTTGAGCTGGGCCCAGCGCCGCGCGGCCACCGCCACCTCGGCCAGATCCCTGGGCGTGGTGCCGTAGCGGTGCATGTGCAGCTGCGCCACCATGGCGTAGTAGCCGATGGGGCTCAGCTGCCCATAGGGCAGGATGAACTGGCCACGCGGCGTGTGCGGCGCATCGGCCGCCACGGCGCCGCCCTTGCGCGATCCATCCGACAGCTGGGTGCTGCCATAGGTGATCAGCGCCACCTCGCACATGCCGGCGGCAATCGCGGCCATGGCGCGGCGGATGTGCAGCAGGTTGGACATGCCGCCCACGTTGGTCGAGTCCACATAGCGGGGCCGGATGCCCAGGAACTCGGACACCTGCAGGCTGGAGAAGCGGTCGTCCGTGTGCGCGAACACCGCATCCACGTCGCGCAGCGCGAGGCCCGCATCGGCCAGGGCCAGCCTGGCGGCCTGGGCCTGCAGCTCCAGCGCCGACTTGCCCGGCACCTTGCCGAGATCGGATTCGGCCACGCCGGCGATGGCGACGGACCGGGACAGCGATTGGCTCATGTATTCCACTCCCATTACAAAGCCCGCGCGATCACTTCGCGCATGATTTCGGAAGACCCGCCGTAGATCCGGTTGGGCCGCACGTCGGTGTAGGCCCGCGCGATGGGGTACTCGCGCATGTAGCCGTAGCCGCCGAAGAACTGCATCAGCTCGTCGATGGCGCGCGTGGCCTCGCTGGCCCAGAGCTTGGCCATGGCCGCGCCGTCGGGCGTGAGCTCGCCCTGCAGGTACTGCTGCAGGCAGCTGTCGACCAGTGCCCGCGTGGCCCAGGTCTGGGCCTTGATGTCGGCCAGCCGGAAACGGATGAACTGGTTCTCGACCAGTGCGTGGCCAAAGGCCTGGCGCTGCTTCACATAGTCCACCGTCCACTGCAGCGCCACCTCCAGCGCCACCGCGCAGCGCAGCGCGATCAGCAGCCGCTCGCGCACCAGGCCGCTCATGCCGTAGGCGAACCCCCGGTTCAGCTCGCCCACCAGCATGTCGCGGGGCACGAACAGGTTGTCGAAGAACAGCTCGGCCGTGTCCTGCGCCTTCTGGCCGAGCTTGTCGAGCAGGCGGCCCCGGCTGAAGCCCTCGCTGCGCGTGTCCACCCACAGCAGGCTGATGCCCTTGGCACCGGCTGCCGGGTCGGTCTTGGCGAACACCAGCACCCGGTCGGCGTGGTAGCCGTTGGTGATGAAGGTCTTCTGGCCGTTGAGCCGAAAGCCCCCGTCCACCGCCACGGCCGTGGTGCGGATGGCCTTGAGGTCGCTGCCGGCGCCGGGCTCGGTCATGGCCACCGAGCCCACGATGTCGCCGCGGGCCATGCCGGGCAGGAACTGGCGCTTTTGCGCCTCGCTGCCGAACTCCAGCAGGTAGGGCGCCACGTTCTCGGAGTGCGTGGTGAAGCCGGTGACGCCGGTGGCCAAGGCGCGCGCGATTTCCTCGACCACGATGGCGCTGTGCAGGAAGTCGCCGCCACCGCCGCCGTACTCCTCGGGGGTGCCCGGCAGCAGCAGGCCGGCCGCGCCGGCCTCGCGCCACAGCTCGCGCGGCACCAGTCCCTGCGCTTCCCAGGCCTGGTGGCGCGGGGTGATTTTTTCGGCGATGAACCGGGCCACGCTGGCGCGGTACAGCTCGTGGTCGGCCGAGAACGCGGTGCGCTTCATTGACTGATCAGAGGACTGGCTAACCATGTGATTTCTTTCCTTTTCATCCATGACATTGGGCTCAGCCCGTGATCCATGAAACTGGCGCAACCCATCGACGCACGCCGCGCAAGGGCCGCCCCGCCGCGCTGGCGTGGTTCCCCTCCGGCGCGAAGCGCCAGAGAGGGGGAAGGCGCGAAGCGACTCAGGGGGTGTTTCATCTCAATATGCGATCTGGCTTTGCTCGGGCCAGTAGCGGGCCTTCACCAGGCGCTTGAGCAGCTTGCCCGATTCGGCCCGGGGCAGCTCGGCCACGAAGTCCACCGAGCGCGGGCACTTGATGGCCGATATCTGGCTGCGGCAGTGCGTGATCAGCTCGGCCGCGAGCGCATCGCTGGCGGCGGCCGCATCCTGCAGCTGCACCACGGCCTTGACCTCCTCGCCGAACTCCGCATGCGGCACGCCCACCACGGCCACGTCGGCCACCGCCGGGTGCGCGGCCAGCACGTTCTCGGCCTCCTGCGGGTAGATGTTCACGCCGCCCGAGACGATGGTGTTGGCCAGCCGGTCGGTCAGGTACAGGTAGCCCTCGGCGTCCAGGTAGCCGATGTCGCCATAGGTGGCCCAGCCCCGGTCGTTGTAGGCCTGGCGGGTCTTGTCCGGGTCGTTGTGGTATTCGAAGCGGCCGCCGCCCGAGAAATACACCACGCCGGGCGTGCCCACGGGTTGTTCCCGGCCCTGCTCGCCCACGATGTGCACCTGGCCGAACTCGGCCCGGCCGACCGAGCCGGGGTGGCTCAGCCATTCGTGCGAGTCGAGCGAGGTACGCCCCACCAGCTCGGTGCCGCTGTAGAACTCGTACAGGATCGGCCCCCACCAGGCGATCATCTGCTGCTTGACCGCCGCCGGGCAGGGCGCCGCGGCATGGACCGCATAGCGCAGGCTCGCCAGGCTGAAGCGCGCGCGGTCTTCCTCGGGCAGGCGCAGCATGCGGATGAACATGGTGGGCACCCACTGCGCGTGGGTCACGCGGTAGTGGTCGATGGCCTCGAGCGCGACCAGCGGGTCGAAGCGCTCCATCATCACGCAGCTGCCGCCCACCTTCATCACGTTCATGTTCCAGCGCACCGGCGCCGTATGGTAGAAGGGCGCGGTCGACAGGTAGACGGTGCCGGCGTCGAAGTTCTTCCAGCGCATGCGCGGGTCGTCCTTGGCGGCGAAGAACTTGTTCGCATCCGCCAGCGGCCGCTTGATGCCCTTGGGCAGGCCCGTGGTGCCGGACGAGTAGCAGAAGTCCATGCCCGGCAATGTCTGCGGCAGCGCCACGCCGGGCGGCTGCGAGGCGATGAAGGCCTCGTAGTTGGTGAAGCCGGGGCGCGCGCCGTCGAGCAGGATGCGCTCTACCGACAGTCCAGGCAATGCCTGCAGCGCGCCGGCATCCACGTCCTGCAGCGTGCGCGCCGAGCAGAACACCGCCCGCGCGCCGCAGTCCTGCAGGATGTAGCGCACCTCGTCGGTCTTCAGGTGGCGGCTGATCGTGGTGTAGTACAGCCCGATGCGATAGGCCGCCCAGATGATCTCGAAATAGCGGACATGGTTTTCCAGCAGGATGGCGACGACGTCGCCCTGCTCAAGCCCTGCCGCCCGCAGCGCCGCCGCGCACTGGCGCGAGCGCTGCTCCAGCTCGCGCCAGGTCACCACCTGCTCGGACGGCACCATGCGGTAGGCCACGCCGTCGGGGTTGTCGCGGGCGAAGGTCTCGATATCGGACATGCGTTCTCCTTTCAGGCCACGGCCACCGTGGCCATGCCGTGGCTCAGCACCTTCAGGCCGCGCTCCCTGGCATGCACCTCGAATTGCACACGCGCGCCATCGCGCCACAGGCTCAGCACCAGGGTCTCGCCCGGGTACACCGGCGCGGAAAAGCGCGCCGCCATGCTCTCCAGCCGGGCCGGATCATTGCCGCAGGCCAGCTTCACCAGGCCGCGCGCCGCCATGCCATAGCTGCACAGGCCGTGCAGGATGGGCTGCTCGAACCCCGCCTGGCGCCATGCGGCTGGCACCGCGTGCACCGGGTTGCGGTCGCCGTTCAAGCGGTACAGCAGCGCCGCGTTGCGCTGCGTGGGCATCTCGATCTGCGCATCCGGCGCGCGCGCCGGCGCGGCGGGCAACGGCTCCAGCGCCGCATCGCTGGGCGCGCCGCCTGCCGAGTAGCCGCCATCGGCGCGGCAAAACGATACATGCTCGACATGGGCCAGCGGCCGGCCCGAGTCGGCATCGGACACCTCGCGCACCGTAGTCACCAGCGCGCCCTTGCCCGCGCCCTTGTCGACAATGCCGCTCACCCGTGTCCTGCTGCGCACCCGGGCGCTGGCCGGCAAGGCGCCGAAAAAGCGCATGCGGTGCTCGCCGTGCAGAATCTGCAGCCAGTCGATGCCGGTCGCCGGGTCGCTCGCCCATGCGCCTGGCGCGCCCACCGTGGCCAGCAAGGTAGGCAGCACGCGAATGCCGTCTTCGAGCACGAAGCGCAGCTCATCCTCGTCGAAAGGGTCAGCGGCCATGCCCAGGCTGAGCGCGTAGCGGATGCAGTCGTCCACGCCATAGGCCGAGATGTCCTCGCCGAAAGGCCAATGCTTGACGGTGTCGTAGTGGATCATGGCTGCCTCACACCGGGTCCCAGCAGAACACCTCGGGCGAACGCTCCAGCGGCGTGAAGGCGCGCTTCAAGGCCGGCAGCGCATGCGACTGCAGGCTGTCCTGGTCCCAGCCGGCCGCGCAGTGCACCGATGCCACCGGCCGGGGCTGGCTCATCACCATCACCTCGTTGCCGCGCACCGCCAGGATCTGGCCGTTGATCTCGCGCGAGCCGTCGCCGACCAGGAAGGCGGCCACCGCCGCCACCTGCTCGGGCTTCATCGACTGCATGCGCGCCAGGCGCTGCTTTTCGGCCTCGGTCTCGCTGGGCAGGGTGCCGATCAGGCGGCTCCAGGCAAAGGGCGCGATGCAGTTGGAGCGCACGTTGAAGCGCGCCATGTCGAGCGCGATGCTCTTGGACAGCGCCGCGATCCCGAGCTTGGCCGCCGCGTAGTTGGCCTGGCCGAAATTGCCGATCAGGCCCGAAGTCGAGGTCATGTGCACCAAAGCGCCGCCCTGCTGGTCCTTGAAGAAGGGCGCGGCCGCGCGGCTCACGTAGAACGAGCCGTTCAGGTGCACATCCAGCACCGCGCGCCATTCGTCCTCGTTCATCTTGTGGAAGATGCGGTCGCGCAGGATGCCGGCGTTGTTCACCACGCCGTCGATGCGGCCGTAGCGGTCCACCGCGGTCTGCACGATGGCGGCCGCGCCCTCGCGCGTGGCCACCGAATGGGTATCCGCCACCGCCTCGCCACCAGCCGCCGCGATCTCCTGCGCCACCTGCTGGGCCGGCCCGGCATCCTGCCCCTCGCCGCTGCCGCTGGCGCCCAGGTCGTTCACCACCACCCTGGCGCCCAGCGCGCCCAGCAACAGTGCCGTTGCCCTGCCAATGCCATTGCCGGCCCCGGTCACCACCACCACCTTGTCTTTCATCGCCCACTCTCCCTGTGTCTGCTGTTGCATGCGCGCCCCTGGGGGCTCATTCGGTCTTGATCTTTCCGACCCGGATCACCTGGGTCCAGCGGTCCTTCTCGGCCTGCACGAAGCGCTCGAAGTCCTCGGGGCTGCCGCCGACAGCCGTGCCGCCCTGCTGGGCGATGGTCTTGCGCACCTCGGGCTCGGCCAGCACCTTGTTGAGTTCGGCATTCAGCGCCCGCACCACCGCCGGCGGCGTCTTGGACGAGACGAACAGCCCCAGCCACACCGACACGTCGAAATCCGGGTAGCCCAGCTCCATCAGCGTGGGCACGTCCGGCAGCTCGGCGCTGCGCTCGCGGGTGGTGACCGCGATGGGGCGGATCTTGGCGCCGCGGATCAGCGGCAGCGCGGTGATCAGGTTGTCCACCATGTAGTCCACCTGGCCGGCGATCAGGTCGGTCAAGGCCGGTGCGGCGCCCTTGTAGATCACGTCCACCGCATGGATGCCGGTGCGCTGGTTCAGCAGCGCGCCGGCCAGGTGCCCGGACGAGCCGCTGGTGGACACCGCCATGGACAGGCCCTGCGGGCGCGCCTGTGCGTACTGCTTGAGCTCGGCCACCGACTTCACCGGCAGCTTGGGGTTGACCACCACCACGTCGGGCATGGACAGCACATGGATCACCGCCGCCATGTCCTTGTAGGCATAGGGCAGCTTGGCTTGCAACTCGTAGTTGGCGGCATTCGGGCCCAGGCTGCCCATCACCAGGGTGCGCCCGTCCGGCTCGGCCCGCAGCATCGCCTGGATGCCCAGCGCGCCACCGGCGCCCGGGTGGTTTTCCACGATCACCGGCTGGCCGATCTTCTCGCCCAGCGACTTGGCCAGCAGCCGGCTGGTGAGGTCGAGGATGCCGCCCGGCGAGCTCGGCGCAATGATCCGGTAGGGCTTGCCCGCGGGCAGCTCGGCGGTTTGGGCCAGCAGGCCGCAGGGCAGCGTGGCGGCAAGCACCGTCGCCAGGGCCAGGGCGAATGGACGTCGCTTCATATCTGTCTCCTTCCAATGACTTTATGGCTATAATGTCCGTCTAGCGGATTTATATATCCGTCTGACGGTTATTTAAGGCCATTTTCCGCGGGCCGTCAATATCGCGGGCGGGCGGCGGTACTTTGGGTATCGTTAAGGGGCCCTTCGCCTGGAGCGACCGGACCACCGGACCCATGCGGGCGGCGGTCCAGAAAGGGCGCAGAAAGAAGACCATGACCAATCCGGAAAACGAAAGCTTCGTGCGCTCATTCGCGCGCGGCCTGTCCGTCATCGAGGCGCTGGGCAAAAGCGGCCCCCACACCGTGGCCAGCGTGGCCGCCGCCTCGGGTCTGCCACGCACCGTGGTGCGGCGCATCCTGCTCACGCTGTGCGAGCTGGGCTATGCCCTGCTGGCGCCGGACAAGAGCTTTCACCTGACGCCGAAGGTGCTGAACCTGGGCACGACCTACCTCACCTCGCTGCCGTTCTGGGGCCATGCGCAACGGGTGCTGGAGAACCTGTGCGCGCAGCTGCAGGAGTCCTGCGCGCTGGCGGTGTTCGACGGCAGCGAGGCGGTGTTCGTGCTGCGCATCCCGTCCACCAAGATCATGTCGCTGCGGCTGGGCATGGGCAGCCGGCTGCCGGCCTATGCCACCGCGCCGGGGCGGGTGCTGCTGGCCTACAGCGAGCCCGAGGTGCTGGCGCGCTACCTCGCCGCGCACGAGCTCAAGCCGCTGACCGCGGCCACGCTGGCCACCGAGCAGGGCCTGCTCGGCGCGCTCGAACGCATCCGCAACGACGGCTTCGCCTGGGTCGAGGGCGAGTTCGACCCGCATGTGGCCGGGCTGGCCGTGCCCATCTACGACGAAAACAACCGGGTGGTTGCCGCCATCAGCGCCAACCTGCTGCGCTCGGACTTCAGCCGCGAGCAGGCGGTGCAGGACGTGCTGCCCGCGCTGCGCAGCGCCTCGATGCAGCTCGCCGGGCTGGCGCCGGGATTTCTACGGGTGCAGGCTTAGATCAGGCGCGCTTCAGCGCCGCATCGCACCAGCGCTGGGCCACGCCCGGCGAGGTGGTGCAGACCACGCCCAGGGTGACGGTGGTCACCGCGCGCTCCAGCAGCTGGATGTCGGCCTCGTGCTGGCGCGCCACGTGCGGGTCCTCGAAGAAGATGGCGCGGTGGCAGCGGCCTTCGAGCACCAGGTCGGCGATCTGCGCGTCGCCGCCCAGCGGGCCGCTGTGGTAGCGCTCCACCCAGGGCTGGCCCGCGGGCCAGCCCCGGCTCCAGGCCAGCTCGTTGAGCTTGCCGCCGGTGGTGCCGGTGCCCACGCGCCTTTTGAAGCGCGACAGCAGCTCGAAATTGCGGCCGGCAAACTCCAGCATCGTGGGTTTCATCGCGTCGTGGGCGATCAGCGCCAGCGTCTGGTTTTCGTAGTCGTGCAGGCCATCGGCGCCGCGGTCGCGCGGCATGCCGGCATGGATGCGCTCCATCTCGATCCAGTCGCGCGCGCTGGCCACGGTGGAGAGAAAGGGCTTGCCATGGATCACGCACTGGCGCTTGAGCGCCAGCGCCTCGGGAAAGATGGACGACGGGTCCACCGGGTCGATCAGGTAGATCGCACCGTCGAGCGTGCGCCCCTCGCCCATGCCCACCACCTCGGCCACCAGCTTCATCAGCCCGCCGTCGCGGCCATAGGGATAGCGCACCAGGCCGGCATAGCCCTGCAGCATCCGCGCGGCGGCGATGGCGTCATACGTGCGGCCCACCACGTGCAGGCCCAGCTGCAGCTCGCGCATGCCGTGCTCGCAGGCGCGCAGCAGCGCGAACAGCGCGCCGTCCTCGGTTTGGTGGTGCAGGCGGTTGGCGGCAAGTCCCAGAAGCATGGCGGTCTTTCGGATCAGAGGCGGGGGAGGACAAGGGTCCACGGCGGATTCTGCCTCAGCTCAGGCCGCCCGCTCCCGCTGCAGCAGCTGCTGTTTGCGCTCCACGCCCCAGCGGTAGCCCGAGATGTCGCCGTCGCGGCGCACCACGCGGTGGCAGGGGATGGCCACGGCCAGCCGGTTGGCGCCGCAGGCCTGGGCCACGGCGCGCACCGCGCGGGGCTGGCCGATGCGCTCGGCGATCTCGGCATAGCTGACGGTGCTGCCGGCCGGGATCTCGCGCAGCGCCTGCCATACCCGCTCCTGAAAGGCGGTGCCGCGCACGTCGAGCGGCAGCGCCAGCCCCAGCGCCGGCTGCTCGACAAAGCCTACCACCTGGGCCACCAGCTGCTCGAAGGCGGCATCGGCGCCCACCAGCTCGGCCTGCGGGAACTGGTCCTGCAGCTCGCGCAGCAGCGCCTCGGGGTCGTCGCCCAGGAGGATCGCGCAGATGCCGCGCGCGCTTTGCGCCACCAGGATGGCGCCAAGCTGGCTCTGCCCCACGGCGAAGCGGATGCGCGCGCCCCGCCCGCCCTGGCGCCAGGCGCTGGCCGCCATGCCCAGCCGCTCGTGCGAGGTGGCATAGAAGCGGCTGCTGGAGTTGAAGCCGGCGTCGTAGATGGCATCGGTGACGGTGGCGGCCTCGCCGGCCAGCGCCGCGCGCAGCCGCTGCGCGCGCTGGGCCGAGGCATAGGCCTTGGGTGTGAGCCCGGTCTCGGCCTTGAACACGCGGTGGAAGTGGAACGGGCTCATGCCGGCCTGCCCGGCCAGCGCGTCGAGGCTGGGCGGCTCGTCGGCGGCCTCGATCTGGCGGCAGGCCGCCGCCACCAGCGCCGCATGCTGCGCGGCCACCGCGTGGCGATCGCTGGCGGCGCGGCGGCTGGGCCGGTAGCCGGCGGCCCGCGCCTGCTCGGCGCTGGCGAAGAAGACCACGTTCTCGCGCCGGGGCAGGCGCGCGGCGGCGCTGGGCGCGGCATACACGCCGGTGGTGCTGACGGCATAGACGAAATGCCCGTCGGCCGCCGGGTCGCGCGCCCGCAGCGCGGCCCAGCGCTGTTCGTCGCTGGCGAAGGCAGGAAGATCGGTGCTCATGGCGCATCCTTGAAGTTGGCAATGGTGCCAGCTTAGAAAAACATTGCAGCGCAAGCACCCTTGTTCTTGCGCTGCAATTGGGCCTGGTATTGGTTGCGATCCGCAAGTATTATGGAGTTGCGAACCGCAACTACCAACCCGCCACCGGAGCACCTGATGGACACCACCGCCATCCCAACCCGCGACCAGACGGTGCAGGAGCTGCGCGCGCTATCGCGGCAGCTGGTGCGCGAGCTGGGCTTCATGCGCACCACGCTGGCGGACAGCGGCCTGGCGCCTTCGGCGGTGCACGCCATCCTGGAGGTGGGCGCCGCGCCCGGCATCCTGGCGCGCGAGCTGGCCGGCATCCTGCGGCTGGACAAATCCAACACCAGCCGGCAGCTGGCCAAGCTGCAGGCGCTGGGCCTGCTGGAGCGGCGCCCAGCGCCCGGCGATGCCCGCTCCAGCGCGCTGCACCTGAGCGCCGCGGGCCAGGCGCTGCGCCAGAAGATCGACCGCTTCGCCACCGACCAGGTCTCGGACGCCCTGCAGCGCCTGGTGCCCGCCGAGCAGCAGGCGCTGCTGCGCTCGCTGGCGCTGTATGCCGGCGCCCTGGCGCCCGCCGGCCCCGCCGGGCAACGCGGCACGCCGCCGCCCGGTGCCGCCATCGCCCAGGGCTATGTGCCGGGCTGCATTGGCGACGTGGCCGCGCTGCATGCGCGCTTCTACGCGCAACATGCGGGCTTCGGCCCGTATTTCGAGCAGAAGGTGGCCACCGAGCTGGCGGCCTTCGCCGGCTCGCTGCCGCACCCGCGCAAGGGCTTGTGGCTGTGCGTGGCGGGTGGCCGTACGCTGGCGTCGCTGGCCATCGATGCAGACGAGGACGGCGCCGAGCGCCTGGCCCACCTGCGCTGGTTCATCGTCGATGCATCGCTGCGCGGCACTGGCATGGGCCGCGCGCTGCTGGCGCAGGCGATGCGCTTCGTGGACGCGCATTTCGACGCGACCTACCTCTGGACCTTCCGCGGCCTGGATGCGGCGCGCCACCTGTACGAATCGGCGGGCTTCGTGCTCACCGACGAGGCCGAAGGCGAGCAGTGGGGCGCCCGCGTGACCGAGCAGCGCTTTCTGCGGCGCCGGCCGGCAGAACAATGAATTTCATAGCTGTCAGCGCTTGATACAAGCCAAATCAAAAACACTTTTATATTGAAAACAAGATATACCAAGCGCTAGCAGCTATCAATTCCGATAATCACAAAACCCGCTAAGCTTGGCGCCCATGTCCACCCCGCCGCCCTCCACCCACCGTGCCGCGCGCGCCCGCGCGCTGCTGGGCCAGCTCAGCGACATGGACCTGCGGCTGCTGCAGGTCTTCAAGAGCGTGGTGGAATGCGGCGGCATGGCGGCGGCCGAGCTGGAGCTGAACATCGGCACCTCCACGCTCAGCCGCCACATGAAGGATCTGGAGACCCGCCTGGGCCTGGTGCTGTGCCGGCGCGGGCGCGCGGGCTTCGCGCTCACGCCCGAGGGACACCAGGTGTACGAGGCCACCTTGCAGCTGCTGGGCGGCGTGGACCTGTTTCGCAGCCGCATCGACGATATCCATGCCCGCATGGGCGGCAACCTGGAGATCGCGGTCTTCGACAAGACCGCGGGCAATCCCGAGGCCCGCATCCACCAGGCGCTGCGGTTGTTCCACCTGCAGGCGCCCGATGTAAAGCTGCAGCTGCATGTGAGCTCGATCAACGCGATCGAGCGCGGGCTGATGGACGGGCGCTTCCATGTCGGCATCATCCCGGCGCACCGCAGCTCGGCCAGCCTGGTCTACCGCGACCTGTTCGGCGAGAACATGCTGCTGTACTGCGCGCCCGGCCATGCGCTGTTCGGCGGCGAGCATGCCGGGCTCGACTGGGAGGCCCTGCGCCACTACCCCTTCGCCGGCCTGGGCTACCACTCGCCCAACATGGAGCTGAGCCACCAGGTGCGGCTGGCCCGCCAGGCCACCGGGTTCGACCAGGAGTCGATCGCCACGCTGATCCTGTCGGGCTGCTTCCTGGGCTTTTTGCCCGACCACTATGCGCACAGCTTCGTGCTGCAGGGCCAGATGCAGGCGGTGCGGCCCGAGCTGTTCCATTACCACTGCCAGTTCGTGGCGCTGTGGCGCCTGTCGCCCGCGCCCAGCCGGGTGGCGCAGGCCTTCATCGACTGCCTACAAAACGCACATTCCGCTCCATGACTGGCGATTTATACACAGATCTGGCGCAGCGGCTGTGGATTGTTCCTCTATAGCTGGCCGCTCCTGTGTTGCAGACGCAAAAGATCGGTTTTCCCACAAAGTTATCCACAAGCTGAATATTGATTTCGGCGGCGGCGAAAACTGAGCCCGCCAGGCGGATTTCGCCGCCGCGGCGCCCGCTTGGGTTACGCTGTCGCCCTTGTCCACCCTGGTTTGCCCGTGCCGCCTTCCGCTTCCGCCCCCGTTCCCCGCCGCACCGTGCCGGCGCGCGCCACCATCGCCGATGTGGCGGCGCATGCCGGGGTGTCCAAGGCCACGGTGTCGCGCTTGCTCAACGGCCGCACCGAGCTGCTCACGCCCGACATCGCCGAGCGCGTGCGCGCCGCCATCGCCGAGCTGCGCTACAGCCCCAGCCCCATGGCCCAGGCGCTCAAGCACGGGCGCTCGCGGCTGATAGGCCTGGTGGTGGCGGATGTGACCAATCCCTTCTCGGTGGCCGTGCTGCAGGGCGCCGAGAAGGCCTGCCAGGCCGCCGGCTACCTGCTGGTGCTGTTCAACCTGGGCAACGAGCCGGGGCGCGAGCGCGAGGTCTTGCAGGCGGTGCAGGCCTACCAGCTCGATGGCCTGATCCTGAACCGCGTGGACACCAATGTGCAGCTGTGGCAGCCGGCCACCGAGCACGGCAAGCCCATTGTGCTGGTGGACCGCCTGCAGTCCGGACTGGACGCCGATTTCGTGAGCGTGGACAACGCCGCCATCGTGCACCTGGCGCTGGCGCACCTGGCGGCCAACGGTTTTCGCGAGCTGCTGCTGGTGAGCGAGCCGACCGAGGGCGTGAGCTCGCGCGCCGAGCGCCGCGCCAGCTTCGAGGCCGCGGCCCGGGCGGCCGAGGGTGCGGCCGAACACCCGGGCACCACCGCAGCCTGGCGCGGCAACTATTGCGAAAGCCCCGGCAACGAGCCCGCCGACATCGCCCGCCTGGCCGAGCGCCTGGCCCGGCTGGTGGCCGATGCCCGCGCGCGCGACGCAGCCCCCGCGGTGCTGACCAGCAATGCCATCGCCACGCTGCGCGTGGCCACCGCGGCCCAGCACGCCGGGCTGGCGCTGGGGCGCGAGCTGGGCTTCGTCGGCATCGACGAGACCGACTGGGCGGCGCTGATCGGACCCGGCCTCACCACCATCGCCCAGCCCACCGACGCGCTGGGCCGGGCCGCCGCCCACTGCCTGATCGAGCGGCTGCAAGGCCTGCAAGCGCCGGCGCGCAAGCTGGCGTTACCAGGCAGGCTCATCGCCCGTGGTTCGTCGCTGCCGCTAACACCTTGATTTTCCTGAACTCATTTTTCGACAGCAGCCAAATCTAGGGTAAATACCAGTAACACCCTGGTAACCCAAAGTCTTACACTTTGCGTCATTGAAACCGGTTTCAGTCGCATCCATGACCTACCAATTCCAGTTTGATCAAGTGTTGGCGGCCTGGCCCCAGCTCTTGCACGGCACCTGGATCACGATCCAGCTTTCGCTGACGGCCACGGTGCTGGGGCTGGTGGTGGCCATCGCCTGCGCCTGGGGCAAGACCTCGGGGCCCGGTTGGCTGCGCTGCGCGATCAACGCCTATATCGAGCTGATCCGCAACACGCCCTTCCTGGTGCAGCTGTTTTTCTTCTTCTTCGCGCTGCCGGCCATCGGCCTGCGCTGGACGCCGCACACCGCCGCGCTGGTGGCCATGGTGGTGAACCTGGGCGCTTATGCCACCGAGATCATCCGCGCCGGCATCGAAGCCATCCCCAAGGGCCAGATCGAGGCCGGGCTGGCGCTGAACCTCAAGCGCTGGGAGATCTTCCGCTTCATCGTCCTCAAGCCCGCGCTCAAGACCATCTACCCGGCGCTGACCAGCCAGTTCATCCTGCTGATGCTCAGCTCGGCGGTGGTCTCGGTGATCTCGGCCGACGACCTGACCTCGGTGGCCGCCAACATCCAGTCCGAGACCTTCCGCAGCTTCGAGATCTACATCGTCGTCGCCGCGATCTACCTGCTGCTGTCGCTGGCCTTCAATGCGCTGTTCAAGCTGGTCTACCAGCTCTGCCTGAACTACCCCGACCGCCGCTGAATTAGCGCAGAGCATTCCGGAGAAACACCCCATGCGTACTTTTGGCTGGCCCGAGTTGTGGTTCATCGTGGAAGCGGCGAAGTGGACGCTCGCGCTGTCCGTCATCGCCTTCGCCGGCGGCGCCATCGTCGGCCTGCTGGTGGCGCTGGCACGCACCGGCGGCAACGCGGCGCTGGCGCGCATCGCCACCGTGTTCACGCAGCTCTTCCAGGGCACGCCGCTCTTGCTGCAGCTGTTCCTGGTGTTCTTCGGCGCGCCCATCCTGGGTTTCGAGATCAACCCCTGGATCGCCGCCGCCGCCGCGCTCATCCTCAACAGCGGCGCCTTCCTCGGCGAGATCTGGCGCGGCTGCATCCAGGCCGTGCCGCGCGGCCAGTGGGAGGCCGCCGAGGCGCTGTCGCTGTCGTACTACTGGCGCATGCGCTCGGTGGTGCTGCCGCAGGCGCTGAAGATCGCGGTGCCGCCCACCGTGGGCTACCTGGTGCAGATCATCAAGGGCACCTCGCTGGCGGCGATCATCGGCTTCACCGAGATCACGCGCGCCGGCCAGATCATCAACAACGCCACCTTCCAGCCGCTGATCGTGTTCAGCGTGGTCGGCGCCATCTATTTCATTCTCTGCTGGCCGCTGTCGCTGTGGGCCGGGCGCCTTGAAAAGCGCCATGCCAAGGCCCTGGCCCGCTGAGTTTCCCTCGCCTCGTTTTCCGTCCATCCACCAATAGGAGACACGCATGTCGAACACCCAACGCCGCCACTTCACCCTCGGGCTGGCCGCCCTGGCCGCCAGCAGCCTGCTGCCCGGCATCGCCTCGGCCCAGACGCTGGCCGAGCTCAAGAAAAAAGGCAAGCTCAGCATCGGCATGCTGGTGGACTTTCCGCCCTACGGCATCCTGAACAGCAGCAACCAGCCCGACGGCTACGACGCCGACGTGGCCAAGCTGCTCGCCAAGGACCTGGGCGTCGCCGCCGACATCGTGCCCGTGACCGGTCCCAACCGCATCCCCTTCCTGCTCACCGGCAAGGTGGACATGCTGATCGCCTCGCTGGCCATCACGCCCGAGCGCGCCAAGCAGGTGCTGTTCTCCAAGCCCTACTCGGCCGCCTCCATCGTGCTGTACGGCACGGCCAAGACCCCCATCAAGACCGCGGCCGACCTCAAGGGCCTGCGCGTGGGCGTGGCCCGCGCCTCGACCCAGGACGTGGCGGTGACCAAGGCCGCGCCCGAGGGCACGCAGATCCGCCGCTTCGACGACGACGCCTCGGCCATGCAGGCGCTGCTGTCGGGCCAGGTGGACGCGATCGGCTGCTCGGTGACCGTGGCCGCGCAGATCGCCAAGCGCGCCCCGGCCGGCCAGTTCGAGACCAAGTTCCAGCTGCTGCAGCAGAACATGGCGGTGGCGCTGCGCCCCGGCGAGGACGAAGTGGCCAAGGCCGTCAACGACTTCATCGCCAGGAACACCGCCAACGGCGAGCTGGGCAAGCTCTACCAGAAGTGGCTGGGCGCCCCCCTGCCGAAACTGGACTGATCGCTGTTTTTCCCGCTGGAGCCCGCATGACCACCACCACCGCGCAAGAGCCCATCATCCGCCTGCAGGGCGTAGAGAAATGGTATGGCAGCTTCCAGGTGCTGACCGACATCAACCTGGAGGTGCGCGCCGGCGAGCGCATCGTGATCTGCGGGCCCTCGGGCTCGGGCAAGTCCACGATGATCCGCTGCATCAACCGCCTGGAGGCGGTGCAAAAGGGCAGGATCACCGTCGACGGCATCGACCTCACCGCCGGCGGCCACAACGTGGACAGCGTGCGCCAGGAAGTGGGCATGGTGTTCCAGCAGTTCAACCTGTTTCCGCACCTGAGCATCCTGCAGAACTGCACGCTGGCGCCGATGCGCTCGCGCGGCCTCGGCAAGGCAGAGGCCGAGGAGCGGGCGATGAAGTACCTCACCCGCGTGCGCATCCCCGACCAGGCGCACAAGTACCCGAGCCAGCTCTCGGGCGGCCAGCAGCAGCGCGTGGCGATTGCGCGCGCGCTGTGCATGTCGCCCAAGATCATGCTGTTCGACGAGCCCACCTCGGCGCTGGACCCCGAGATGGTCAAGGAGGTGCTGGACACCATGATCGGCCTGGCCGAGGACGGCATGACCATGCTCTGCGTGACCCACGAGATGGGCTTCGCACGCAGCGTGGCCGACCGCGTGATCTTCATGGCCGACGGCAAGATCATCGAGCAGGGCCCGCCGGGCGAGTTCTTCGGCAACCCGCAGCACCCCAAGACCCAGGCCTTCCTGGGCCAGATCCTCAGTAATCACTGACATGCCTCTCTCCCAAGCCGACTCCAAGGCCCTGATCTCGCTGACCTCGTTCGGCGCCGCCGAGGTGCTGCGCCACGGCCAGCTCTGGTTCGCCCGCCTGTCGCAAGCCGCCGGCGCCGACGGCGTGGAGGTGCGCGAGGAGCTGCTGCGCGATGCCGCGCGCGAGCTGCCCGAGCTGGCCGCCTGGGCTCAAGAGTCCGGCATGGCGCTGGTCTATTCCTGCCCCCAGCCGCTGTATGCGGCAGACGGCACGCTGGCCCAGGCCACGCTGGGGCATGCCATCGCAGCCAGCCGCGCCCTGGGCGCGCGCTGGCTGAAGATGTCGATCGGCGGCTTTGCCGCGCAGTCTGGGGGTTTTGAGGCCATCCGCCAGGCGCTGGCCGGCACGGGCATCACGCTGCTGATCGAGAATGACCAGACCGTGGGCGCCGGCACGCTGCAGGCGCTGCAGCGCTTTTTTGCCGGCGCCGACGCCGCCGGCCTGGCGCTGCCCATGACCTTCGACATGGGCAACTGGGCCTACCAGGGAGAGTGCGCGCTGCAGGCCGCCCAGCTCTTCGCCCCGCGCGTGGGCTACGTGCATGCCAAGGGCGTGCAGCGCCTGCCCGCCAAATGGGTGGCCGTGCCGCTGGCCGAGTCCGCCCTGCCCTGGCGCGCCACGCTGCGCGCGCTGCCGGCCGGCGTGCCGCGCGCCATCGAATACCCGCTGATCGGTGACGACCTGCAAGCCGTCACCCGCCGCGAGCTGCAGGCCCTGCGCGCCGCCACCGCCCTGCTGGCCTAACACCTTTCTTTGCCCCGCACCATGACCACTGCCGCCAAAACCTTCGATGTCGCCGTCTTCGGCGAAGCCATGCTGCTCCTGATCGCCGACCGCCCCGGCCCGCTGGAGTTGGCCGAGGCCTTCACCAAGCGCATCGCCGGCGCCGACATCAACGTGGCCACCGGCCTGTCGCGCCTGGGCTTCGACGTGCACTGGGCCAGCCGCCTGGGCGCCGACTCCATGGGCCGCTACCTCGTCAACCAGATGCAGCGCGAAGGCGTGAACTGCGAGCATGTGGTGCTCGATGCCGCGCAGCGCACCGGCCTGCAGTTCAAGAGCCGCGTGGATGACGGCAGCGACCCCTTCGTCGAATCGCACCGCAAGGGCTCGGCCGCCAGCCTGATGGCGCCCGCCGACATCGACGAGCCCTGGCTCACCCGCGCCCGCCACCTGCATGCCACCGGCGTGTTTCCGGCGATCTCCGCCACCACGCTGGCCACCGCCAGGCGCACGCTGCAAATCGCCCGCGCCAGCGGCAGCACCATCTCGTTCGACCCCAACCTGCGCCCCGCGCTGTGGCAGGACGAGGCCACCATGCGCCGCGAACTCAATGCGCTGGCCGCCGGCGCCGACTGGGTGCTGCCGGGCGTGTCCGAAGGCGAGCTGCTCACCGGCCACAAGAGCCCCGAGGCCATCGCGCGCTTCTACCGCGACCTGGGCGCGAGCCTGGTCGTCGTCAAGCTCGGCGCCGAGGGCGCCTACTACGACCATGCCACACTGGGCTGCGGCCATGTGCCGGGCTGCCCGGTCGAGAAGGTGGTCGACACCGTGGGCGCGGGCGACGCCTTCGCCGTCGGTGTGATCAGCGGCATGCTCGACGGCCTGGCCGTGCCCGAGGCCGTGCGGCGCGCCTGCTGGATCGGCGCCCGCCAGGTGCAGGTGCTGGGCGACTCCGAGGGCCTGCCCACCCGCGCCGAACTGCAGGCGGCAGGCTACTGACCCGGAGCGCCCCATGTCGAAGGTACTGGTATTCCGCGAACTGCCCGCAGACCTGCTCGCCCGGCTGCGCGCCGAGCACGACGTGAGCGTGGCCAACCCGCGCAAGAGCGAACAGCACGCCGCCTTCCTGGCCGCGCTGCCCACGGCCGAAGCGCTGATCGGCTCAAGCTACCCCATCACCGCCGAGCTGCTCGATCAGGCGCCGCGCCTCAAGCTCATCTCCAGCATCTCGGTGGGTGTGGACAACTACCCGCTGGCAGCGCTGAAGGCGCGCGGCATTGCGCTGTGCCACACGCCCGGCGTGCTGACCGAGACCACCGCCGACACCATCTTCACGCTGGTGCTGGCCACCAGCCGCCGCGTGCTGGAGCTGGCCGCGCTGGTGCGCGAAGGCCGCTGGACGCAGAACATCGGCGAAGATCTGTTCGGCTGGGACGTACACCACAAGAGCATCGCCATCCTCGGCTTCGGGCGCATCGGCCAGGCCGTGGCGCGGCGCGCGGCGCTGGGCTTCGGCATGCAGGTGCTCTACACCAACACCCGTCCGGTCGAGCTGCCCGAACTGCGGGGCCTGGCGCGCCAGGTGCCGCTGCAGGCAGCCTTGGCCGGCGCCGACATCGTGGTCAGCACGCTGCCGCTGACGCCCGCAACCCAGCACCTGATCAACGACGCCACGCTGGCGCAGATGCGCCCGGGCGCCTTCTTCATCAACGGCTCGCGCGGCGGTATCGTCGACGAGCCGGCGCTGCTGCGCGCGCTGGACAGCGGCCAGCTGCGCGGCGCCGGGCTCGACGTTTTCGAGCCCGAGCCGCTGCCGCTGGCCTCGCCGCTGCGCACGCACCCGCGCGTCACGCCGCTGCCGCATGCCGGCTCGGCCACGCACGAGACGCGCCGCGCCATGGCCGAGATGGCGGTAGGCAACCTGCTCGGCGCGCTGCGCGGCGAGCGGCCGGCGGGCGCGTTCGATCTGTCCCGGGCCTGATCAAAAACAAGAGCTGCCAGCGCTTTATTTACCGACGATTGCAATATAAAACCATTTGAAATCGTTGACTGCAGGGCGCTAGCCGCTCACCTTTTCAAGAGCCCGCCAGCGGCTCGCAACGCACCACATTGCTGTGGATGCTGCACTGGTAGCGCGCGCCGTTGTAGCTAGCGCCATACGAGGTGCTGACGCTGCCGCGCTGAAAGCCATAGACCTGCACCAGGTTGTCGGTGGTGCCGAAATACTGCGCCGTCTTCTGCCCGATGGCCTCATCGGTCAGCACCGCGTTCATGGCGCCCGGCACCACGGCCTCGCAGCCGGCCAGCGCCAGCGCTGCCGCCAGGGCTCCGATCCACTTGCTGTACATCGCGACTCCTGTTGTTGGGTATGGCTCAGCATCATAGGCGCTGGCGCGCATGGTGCGCCGGTATGATGGCGCAGCTTTTCTTCGCCGCCACCCATCCGCCATGACCACGCCGCCCCCGCCGCCTTCGCAGACGCAGCGCAGCTACACAGCCGCCTGCCCCGGCTGCGGCGCGCCGGTGGAGTTCGCCAGCGCGCAGTCGGCCTACGCGGTATGCCCGTACTGCCACAGCTCCATCGCGCGCGACGGCGAGGTGCTCAAGCGCCTGGGCCGCATGGCCGAGATCTTCGAGAACTACAGCCCGCTCAAGCTCGGCCAGACGGGCCAGATCCCCGCCGAAGGCGGCAGCGGCCCGCAGGGCTTCACGCTGGTGGGGCGCCTGCAGTTCAAGGGCGACACCGGCATCTGGAACGAATGGCAGGCGCTGCTGGCCGATGGCGAGATCGCCGTGCTGAGCGAGGACAACGGGCAATTCGTGCTCAGCCGCGAATACCGGCAGGCCACGCACAACGTGCCGCCGGCCGGGCGCTGGCAGCCGGGCCAGGGCATCGCCATCAACGCCCAGCCCTACACCGTGGCCAGTGTGGTGCAGGCACAGCTGGTGGCGGCCGAAGGCCAGATGGCGCACCAGCCCGAGCTGGGCACGCCCTTCACTGTGGTGGAGCTGCGCAGCGAGCAAGGCGAAGTGCTGTCCATCGACTACAGCGCGGCCGCGCCGGCCATCTACCGCGGCCGGCCGGTGGCGCTGGCCGGGCTGAAGATCGCCGGGCTCGACAAAACCTCGGCCAAGAAGGAGAAGGGCCGCCACTTCAACTGCCCGCAGTGCGCGGCGCGCGTCGAGATCAAGCTGCAGGCTACCCAAAGCCTCACCTGCCCGAGCTGCGGCAGCCTCATCGATGTGAGCGCCGGCATAGGCGGCGAGCTGCGCGCGGCGCTGCAGGGCCCCTCGGTGCAGCCGCTGATCGCGCTGGGCCGCATCGGCAAGTTCGGCGGCGCCTCGTGGCAGGTGGTGGGTTTCCAGCGCCGCACCGGCGTGGAGGCGGGCGACGACGAATCCTTCAGCTGGGACGAGTACCTGCTGTTCCACAAGAGCCAGGGCTTCCAGTTCCTGGTGAGCGCCAGCGACGGCTGGAGCCTGGTGAAGGTGATCACCGGCGCGCCCAACTACCAGACGGGCCGGGCGAGCGCCACCTACCAGAAGAAGAAATACACGCAGCAATCGGCCTACCGCGCCGAAACCACCTATGTACAGGGCGAGTTCTACTGGCCGGTGGAGCGCGGCCAGCGCACCGACAATATCGACTTCGCCGCGGGCCAGAACCTGGACCAGCTGCTCTCGCGCGAGGAAGACCGGGGCCGCGAGGTCACCTGGTCGCAGGGCCGCAGGCTGCCGCCCGAGGCGGTAGCCGCCGCGTTCGGCATGCAGGAGCAGGTGGACCGGTTCAGGAACGGTTCGGCGCTCGATGCGCTCAAGGGCCGGCTCGGCAGCAAGCCGCTGTGGATAGGCCTGCTGATCCTGGCCATCCTGGTCTTCTGGCTGTGGCCCAAGGGCTGCGACGCCAATGCCGAGCGCCTGGCCTATGCCAACGACCCGAACTACGTGAGCAAGTGCAGCAGCGGCGGCTACCGCTCATCGGGCGGATCATGGGGCGGCTACAGCTCGGGCGGTAGCCACAAGTAGAGACGACGGACAAGCAAGAAAGGAGTTGCATATGGATATCGAATGGTTGCGCCCCGGGGCGATCGTGGGCTCGGTCCTGTTCGCGCTGATCGGCGTGCTGGTGTTCTGGGTCTGCTTTCTGATCGTGGACAAGATCACGCCGGTGGACATGTGGGCCGAGATCGTCGAGAAGCAGAACCTGGCGCTCGGCGTGGTGGTGGCGGCGATGTGCCTGGGCATCAGCATCATCGTGGCGGCGGCGATCGGGTGAACCGGGCCCCATGAACGAATTCGAGACCGCCACGCAGCTCCAGCACTGGCTGCGCGCCCATTTCCCCCGGGAGAACGAGCGCCACGAATGGAAGGCATGGCATTCGCTGAAGTCCTGCATCTCCGGCCGCAAAGGCGAGGACCTGGTGTCCTATGTCAGCGCGTTCGCCAACATGGAGGGCGGCTGTGTGCTGATAGGAGTGCAGGATGGATCGCTGGCGCCCACAGGCATCCAGGACTTTGCCGACTACACGCTGGAAAACGTGGTGCATCGCATACTGGGCAAAACGCCGGGCTTGCCCTCCATGGGTCTGCATGTGCAACAGCTGCGTGCGCGCGATACCGGCGCCACGGTGTGGCTCGTGCACATACCCCGCCATGCGCCGCGAGAGCCGGTACTGGCGCATGACAAGGCCTGGCAGCGCGACGGCGACAGCCTGGTGGAACTGCGCGCAGACCGTCGCCGCGCCATTTTGGCCGAGCATCTGGCGGGCGAAGACTGGAGCGCCGGCCTGGTGCCGGGCGCAACGTTCGCCGACCTGGATGACGCCGCCATTGCCAAGGCCCGCGAAAAGTTCTTTGAAAGGCACCAGCGCGAGGATTGGGCCACGCAGATACCGCGATGGACCGTGGAGAAGCTGCTGGACAAGATCGGCCTCACCATCCATGGCCACATCACCCGCGCCTGCCTGCTACTGCTGGGCCAGCGCGAGAGTGCGACCGCGCTGCTGTCGCCGCACCCCGTGGAAATCACCTGGAAGCTGGCCACCGAGCGGGCGGCCGAACACTTCCATCCGCCGTTCCTGCTGACCACCACCAAGGTGGCGCAGTGCATACGCAACCCCAACATCAAGCTGTTTCCTGCAAACGAGCTGTTGGCCGTTACCCTGCCGCGCTATGACACCAATACGGTATTACTGGAAGGGCTGCACAACTGCCTGGCACACCAGGACTACGCGCAAGGCGGCCGCGTAGTGGTGGAGGAAACTGGCGGCCTGGTACGCATGACCAATCTGGGCGGTTTTTTCGATGGACAGCCCGACGACTACGCCAGCGGCCTGCGCACGCCCGAGCGCTACCGCAACGAACGCCTGGCCAAGGCGATGGCCGAGATCGGCATGATCGACAAGGTGGGCTTCGGCATCCACGACATGGTGCAGGCGCAGCGGCGGCGCTTTCTGCCGCTGCCGGACTATGAGGGCTCGACCCTGCTGCGCACCGTATTCAATGTGTATGGGCAGGAGATCGATGAAAACTACAGCCGCTGGCTGATGGAGCGCACGCAGCTGCCCATCGAGCATGTGCTGTGGCTGGACCGCGTGCAAAAGCAGCGCAAGCTGGACACCATGCAGGTCGCCGAGCTGCGGCGGGCGGGCTTGATCGAAGGGCGCAGCCCCAAGCTGTACATCTCAGCCCGATTGGCCGTGGCCACGGGGCAGGAGATAGAGTACCTCGACCACAAGGGACTGGACGCCAGGCACTACAAAGCTCTGGTGCTGGAGCTACTAGCCTTGGGTCCGCAGCGCCGGGCCACAATCAACGCCATGCTGCTGCCCAAGCTGCCCGCATCCATTGCCTCAGACCACAGCCGCAAGATCTATATCAAGAACCTGCTGCAAGACATGGTGCGTGAGCAGCTGATAGAAAACGCAGGAGGTGCCACCAATGCAGCGCTGTGGCGTCGCAAGCCTTGACGCAGCCCATGCTGTCGGCATCGGTTGGCTACAACCGCAGGCCAGGCCCTTTTTCATCCAATCGCGGATCCAACCCCATCCAACGAGATGTTGTAAATCAATGCGTTACATTGGATATGTAACAAAGGTTTGCACATTTTCCAGCCAATCCAGCCATGACCGCCATTGTCCTTGATCCCTACCGGCAGGCCATGCTCGATACCGCCGCCCCATGAACACGCCCGACTCGCGCCGCGCCAGCCCGCTGGAGATCGCCATGCTGGCCAGCGTGTTCGTGGTGGCCGCCTGCGGGCTGCTGTACGAGCTGGCCGCGGGCGCGCTGGCCTCGTACCTGCTGGGCGACTCGGTGCTGCAGTTCTCCACCGTCATCGGCACCTACCTGTTCGCCATGGGCATAGGCTCGTGGCTGTCGCGCTACCTGGAGCGCGAGCTGCCGGCGCATTTCCTGCGCATCGAGCTGATGGTGGCGCTGGTGGGCGGCGCGCTGCCGGCACTGCTGTCCGTCGCCTACGCCTATGTGCCTGGCGGCTTCCAGTTGCTGCTGTACGGCATGGTGCTGCTGGTGGGCACGCTGGTGGGGCTGGAGATACCGCTGGTGATGCGCATCTTGAAGCGCAACGTGGCGCTCAAGGAGCTGGTGTCGCAGGTGCTCACCTTCGACTACCTGGGCGCGCTGGCGGTGTCGCTGGCGTTTCCGCTGCTGCTGGTGCCGCACCTGGGGCTGGTGCGCACCGGCCTGGTCTTCGGGCTGATGAATGCGCTGGTGGCGGTATGGGCGCTGTTCCTGTTTCGCGGCGAGCTGCGCCACTGGAGCCGGCATGCGCTCGGCTGCGCGCTGGTGCTCTTGCTGCTGGCCGGCGGCCTGGCGGGGGCCGAGCAGCTCACGCGGCTCAGCGAAGACCGCTTCTACCAGGAGAACATCGTGCTCGCGCGCAGCACGCCCTACCAGCGCATCGTGCTCACGCAGGGCAAGCGCGGCGCGCGCCTGTACCTCAACGGCAACCTGCAGTTCGCGCAGAGCGACGAGTACCGCTACCACGAGGCCCTGGTGCACCCGGTGATGAGCCGCTTCGGCCACCCGCGCCGGGTGGCGGTGCTGGGCGGCGGCGATGGCATGGCGGTGCGCGAGGTGCTCAAGTACCCGTCGCTCGAATCCATCACCCTGGTCGAGCTGGATCCGCAGATGACCGAGCTGTTCCAGCGCGATGCCGGCATGCGCCGGCTCAATGGCGATGCGCTCAACCACCCCAAGGTGCATATCGTCAACGCCGACGCCTTCCAGTGGCTGCAGCAGACGGATGAGATGTTCGACGTGGTCATCGTCGACTTTCCCGACCCCACGAACTTCGCGGTGGGCAAGCTCTTCACCAACAGCTTCTACGCGCTGCTCGGCCAGCACCTGTCGGCCAGCGGCTTTGCGGTGGTGCAGACCACCTCGCCGCTGATCGCGCGCGAGAGCTTCTGGACGGTGGTGGCCACCATCGAGGCCGCCGGGCTCACCGCCACGCCCTACCATGCCCATGTGCCCAGCTTCGGCGAATGGGGCTTCGTGATCGCCAGCCGCCGCCCCTGGAGCATGCCGGCCGCGCTGCCCGCGGACCTGCGCTTTCTGAGCGCGCCCACGCTGGCGCTGCTGTTCGACTTTCCGCCCGACATGGCGCGCGTGCCCGCCGAGGTCAACCGCCTGTCCAACCAGGTGCTGGTGCACACCTACGAGCGCGAATGGGGCCAGATCCACTGAACCGCCGCGCCTGGCTGCGCACCGGCGCCGCGCTGACCGCCGGCTGGGGCCTGGGCGGCTGCACGCCGGCGCCGCCCAGCGCGTCGGTGGCGCACATCACGGGCGGCTTCATCGGTGCCAATATCGAGCGCGGCCACGCCCTGCGCGACCAGCTGCGCAAATCCTTGCGGCAGGGCCTGCCGCTGCCCGCGCCCGCCGCCACCCGCCGCGCGCAGGTGCTGATTGCCGGTGGCGGCATCGCCGCGCTGGCGGCCGCCCGGGCGCTGCGGCTCGCCGGTGTGCACGATGTGGCGGTGCTGGAGCTGGAGGACAGCGTGGGTGGCAACAGCCGCGCCGGCCTGGTGGCCGGCCTGCCCTGCCCGCTGGGCGCGCACTACCTGCCGGTGCCGGGCGACGACGCCACCGAGGTGCAGGACCTGCTGGAGGAACTGGGCGTGCGCGAGCGCGCATCGGGCCGCTGGCAGTACCGCGACGAGTACCTGTGCTTCAGCCCGCAAGAGCGCCTGTTCCGGCACGGCGAGTGGATCGAGGGCCTGCTGCCCGTGCAAGGCGTGGAGCCCGGCACGCTGGCGCAGTACCGGCGCTTTGCGGCGCTGGTGGAGCAGGCCATGGCGGCGCAGCGCTTCAGCATGCCTGCGCTGCGCAGCTGGCTGCCCGGCAGCGGCCTGGCGCCCGCGCACCGGGCGCTGGACGCCATCAGCCTCGACACCTGGCTGCGCCAGCAGCAGCTCGGCGATCCGCTGCTGCGCTGGTACCTGGACTACTGCTGCCTGGACGATTTCGGCGCCGGCGCCGCCCGGGTCTCGGCCTGGGCCGGGCTGCACTACTTTGCCAGCCGGCACGGCTTTCAGGCGCCTGGCGTGCCCGCCCCCGACATGCACGACAGCGTGCTTACCTGGCCCGAGGGCAACGGCTGGCTGGTGCGGCAGCTGGCAGCGCCGGCACAGCAGGCCGGCTGGCTGCACACCGGCCGCAGCGTGCTCGGCATCGCCGAAGACCGCCACGGCGTGCAGCTCGATGCACTCGATGCCGCCACCGGCGCCATCGAACGCTGGCAGGCCGCGCACTGCATCGTGGCGCTACCCGTCTTCATCGCCCGGCATGTGGTGCGGAACCCGCCGCACTTCCTGGCCGCCGCCGCCGAGGCGCTGGACTGGGCGCCGTGGATGGTGGCCAATGTGCACCTCCGCGCGCCGCTGGCCGACCGCCCCGGCGCCGAGCCGGCCTGGGACAATGTCTTCTTCGACGATGTGGCCAGCGGCGGCCTGGGCTATGTGAATGCGGGCCACCAGCGCCTGAACGCCCGGCAGCTCCTGCCCACGGTGCTCAGCTGCTACCGCGCGCCCACTGGCGCCCATGGCGACCCAGGCGCGGCGCGAGCGGCCCTGGCCCGCATGGCCTGGCCCGAGGCCCGCGATGCGGCGCTGGCGCCGCTGGCCCGCGCCCACCCCGACGTCTACGCGCAGGCCACGCGCATCGACATCATGCGCTACGGCCATGCCATGGCCATTCCCCGGCCCGGGGCACAGACGATCCTGAGCCAGATCGGGCTGCAGCAGCCGCCGATCAAACGCCAGCAGCCATGGAATGGGGAGCACACCACCTTGTTGCCCACACCCGGCACCGCGCGGCTGCATTTCGCGCACGGCGACTGGTCGGGCTACTCGGTGTTCGAAGAGGCCTTCACCCGCGGCCACCACGCGGCGCTGCGCGCCTTGGGCGCGTAGCGCCGGCTCAGGCGGCGTAGATCGCCTCAACGGTGCGAAAACCCTTGACCTCGATCGGATTGCCGAAGGGATCGCGGAAAAACATGGTCCATTGCTCGCCGGGCTCGCCCTCGAAGCGCACCTGAGGCTCCAGCACGAAGTCGGTGCCCGCCTGCTGCAGGCGCTGCGCCAGGGCCTGCCACTGCGGCAGCAGCAGGATGATGCCGAAGTGCGGCATGGGCACCAGGTGCTGGCCGACCTTGCCCGTTTCGGCGGTGGCGAACGGCGTGCCCAGGTGCAGCGAGATCTGGTGGCCGAAGAAATCGAAGTCCACCCAGGTATCGGTGCTGCGCCCTTCCTGGCAGCCGAGCACCTCGCCATAGAAGCGGCGGGCCGCCTCCAGGTCGGTCACGTTGAAGGCGAAGTGGAAGATGGAGGGCAGTTGCATCGTGTTCATCGAAAAGAGATTAACAGAGGCGCAGCGCGGCTTGCGCACAGATTCGGCTTGCCCGCAAACGCCGGCCGCGATGGCCGGCCCCGGGCATGGGTATGCCAAGGCCATCAAACGAGAATAATTCTCACTAAATATGATGGACCGATCTTTGACGAACCACGCCTAGCCATGCCATTGCAACTGAGCCTCTCCACCCCACCCAGCGCCGCCCAGCTCGAAGCCCGCGCCACGCGCCGCGAGCGCCACGGCATCACCGTGCGCCGCGTGCAGGTGGCGCAGGTGCAGCGCCTCACGCCGCATATGCTGCGCATCACCGTGCAGGGCGACGAGCTGCAGGGCTTTGCCAGCCCGGGCTTCGACGACCATGTGAAGCTGCTGTTTCCCGGCGCCGACGGCCGGCTCGAGCTCCCGCCACTGACCGAGCAGGGCCTGCCGCCCGGCCCGCTGCGCGAGGCCATGCGCGACTACACGCCGCACTCGTTCGACGCCGCCGCGCGCACGCTGCAGCTGGACTTTGCCGTGCACGAAGCCGGCCCCGCCACCGCCTGGGCGCTGCAGGCCCGGCCCGGGCAGCAGCTGGGCATCGCCGGGCCGCGCGGCTCCATGGTGGTGCCCACCGCGTTCGACGGCTACCTGCTGGTCGGCGACGAGACCGCGCTGCCCGCCATCGGCCGCCGCCTGCGGGAGCTGCCCGCCGGCAGCCACGCCATCGCCATCGTCGAGGTGGACAGCGCCGCCGACGAGCAGCCGCTGGCAAGCGCCGCCACGCTACAGCTGCGCTGGGTGCACCGCAACGGCGGCCCCGGCGGCCAGGCCGAAGGGCTGCTGCAGGCGCTGGCGCAGGTGGATGCGCCCGCCGGCGACTACCAGGTCTGGATCGCGGCCGAATCCGCGGTGGCCAAGGCCTTGCGCGCGGCCGCCGTCAGCCGCCACGGCGCCGCCCCGCAGTGGACCAAGGCCGCCGCCTACTGGCGCCGGGGCAGCGTGGCCGCGCACGAGGTGATCGAGGGCTGAGGCGCCCGCCGCCTCATGGCTTCCTGAGCAGCGGGCAGGGCGACTCGGCCAGCGGCAGGAAGGCCTTGTCCGCCGGCACGGTGCCAACGAGCTTGTAGTAGTCCCAGGGGTACTTGGACTCGGCCGGCGACTTCACCTGGAACAGGTACATGTCGTGCACCATCATGCCGTCCTCGCGCAGCCGGCCGTTGCTGGTGAACACATCGTGCACCGGCAGCTCGCGCATCTTGGCCATCACCGCCTTGGCCTCGGTGGTGCCCGCCGCCGCCACCGCCTTCAGGTAGTGCCGCACGGACGAATAGGCGCCCATCTGGCTCATGTTCGGCATGGCCTTGTGCCTGGCGAAGTATTTTTTCGAGAAGGCCCGGGTCTCGTCGTTCATGTCCCAGTAGAAGGCCTCCGACAGCAGCATGCCCTGCGCGGTCTTCAGGCCCAGCGAATGCACGTCGTTGATGTACATGAGCAGGCTGGCGAGCTTTTGCCGGCTGTCCGGCTTGATGCCGAACTCGCGCGCCGCCTTGATGGAGTTGACCAGGTCGTTGCCGAAGTTCGCCAGGCCGATGACCTCGGCCTGGCTAGTCTGCGCCTGCACCACCGCCGATGAAAAATCCGCGGCATTGAGCGGATGCTTGGCCTCGCCAACCACCTTGCCGCCCTCGGTGGCGATCGCCGCGGTGGTGGCGCGCACCACATCCTGCCCGCCCGAGTAGTCGGCGCTGATGAAGAACCAGTTCTTGCCCACCCGCTGTGCCGCCGCCTTGCCGACGGTGTTGGCCAGCGAATACGAGTTGTAGGCCCAGTGCGCCACGGTGGGCGCGCACAGGTCGCCGGTGATGCGGTCGCTGGCCGGGCCGCTCATCACCAGCACCTTGCCCTTCTCCCGGGCGATGTTGAGCACCGCCAGCGCCGCGGCCGAGCCGCCCACGTCCTGTATCGCGTCGATGCCGCGGTCGTACCATTCGCGCGCCTTGGCCGCCGCCGCGTCGGCCTTGCTCTGGTGGTCGAAGCTGAGCAGCTCGATCTTGCGGCCCAGCACCTGGCCGCCCAGCTCGTCGATGGCCATCTGGGCCGCGACGATGCTGCCCTTGCCGGTGATGGCGGAGTACACGCCGGACTGGTCCGCGATGATGCCGATGCGCACCGCCTCCTGCGCCTGGGCGATACCGCTGGCGGCGGCGCATGCCAGCGCCGCGGCGGCCGGCAATGCCCGAATGATTTTTCGAAATACTGTGCTCATGCCTGTCTCCTGGCTGTGGTTGTGATCGATAGGCCTAAGAACGTTTTCACGGTCTAAAGCCGCGTGGCGCTGATGGTCAGGCCGCCGTCGATGTGCAGTGTCTGGCCGGTGATGTAGCCGGCCAGCGGGTGCAGCAGAAAGCCGATGGCGAACGCCATCTCCAGCGGCTCGGACACGCGCTGCAGCGGCACCGAGGCCAGCAGGGCCTGGGTCTGCGCCGCCTCGGGCGGGCTGGCCTGCTGGAAGAGCTCGGTCGCCACCGGCCCCGGCGCAATCGCGTTGACCGTGATGTTGTGCGGCGCCAGCTCCAGCGCCCAGGTGCGGCTCATGCCGATCAGCGCGGCCTTGGTGGCGCTGTAGGCCGTGCGGTTGGGCTTGCCCAGCGCGGCCCGCGACGAGATGTTGACCACCCGGCCGGCGCGTGCCTGCACCATGCCGGGCATCAGGGCCTGCATGCAGACCAGGGCCGCATTCACGTTCAGCGCCAAGGCCTGGTGCATGTCCGCCACGCTGGTGTCGGCGATGCTGGTGGTGTGGGCCAGCGCCGCGTTGTTGACCAGGCCGTAGAAAGGGCCTGCGCGCAGCAGCTGCTGCAGCGCCGCGCGGGTGGCATCCGGGTCGGCCAGGTCGCAGGGCGCGAAATGCTCGCGCGGGCCGAGCTCCGCCGGGGCGCTGCGCGCCAGGCCCGTCACCTCGTAGCCCGCCTCGGCCAGATAGCGCATGGTGGCCCGGCCTATGCCCCGGCTGGCGCCGGTCACCAGCACCCGGGCACCGGCTGGAATGGATATCGTCATGGTCTTCCTTTCAGGCTTTGAGAATCTGGCGGCCCACGATGGTCTTTTGCACCTCGCTGGCACCTTCGTAGATCCGCATGGGGCGGATCTCGCGGTACAGGCGTTCCACCACCGAGCCGCAGGTGATGCCGAGCCCGCCCCACAGCTGCACCGCCGCGTCCACCACCTGGAAGGCGGCCTCGGTGCCCTGCAGCTTGGCCATCGCGGCCTCGGTGGTGATGCGGCGCCCGCGCACGTCGCGCGTCCAGGCCGCCTTGTGCACCAGCAGGCGCGCCGCCTCCAGCTGGACGGCCATGTCCGCCACCTTGTGGCGCACCGTGTCCATCTCGGCCATCGGCCTGCCGTACAGCTGCCGGGTGGTGACGCGGGCCACCGTCTCGTCCAGCGCGCGCTGGCCGATGCCGATCGCCGCCGCGCCCACCGAGCTGCGGAAGATGTCCAGCACCGCCATGGCGGCCTTGAAACCCTCGCCCCGCTCGCCAATGAGCCGGCTGGCGGGAATGCGGCAGGCGCGCAGATGGATCTCGGCCAGCGGGTGCGGCGCCAGGATGTCGATCTGCCGGTGGATGTGCAGGCCGGGGGTGTCCGCATCGACCAGGAAGGCCGACAGGCCGCCCGCGCCGTGGCCGGGCTCGGTGCGGGCGATCACCACATAGAAGTCGGCAATGCCGCCATTGGAGATATACGACTTCGCGCCTTCCAGCACATAGCTGTCGCCGTCCGCCGTGGCGCTGGTGCGGGTGGCGGCCACGTCCGAGCCGCCCTCGGGCTCGGTGAGCGCAAAGGCCGCCACCTTGCGGCCCTGCGCACAGGCCTGCACATAGGGCGCGCACAGCGCGGCCCGGCCGCGTTGCCACAGCGCCGCCGCGCCTATGCCTTGCATGCTGAACACGAAATCGGCCAGCGGCGCGTAGTAGCCCAGGCATTCGCGCACCAGGCAGATGCTGCGCAGATCCACCGCCGGCGCCTGCTCCGGGTAATTGGCAGGAACGGCATGGCGCAGCAGGCCAGCCTCGGCCAGCGAGCGCAGCCAGTAGGCGCACTGCTGGTGCAGGCCGCCCGGCGGCTCGGTGTGCAGCACATGGCGCTGGCGCGCCACCCACAGGTTCAGCGCCTGCACCACCTCGGCATGGGCGCCGCCAAAGAACGGGGTGTCCGGCAGGGTCCATTCGGCTTTCATTGCACGCCCTCCCGCACCAGCCAGGACTGGGCGGTCTCGCGCAGCTCGTTGCGCTTGACCTTGCTGCCGTTGGGCCCCATGGTGTAGGGGAAATTTTCGACGCTGAAGATGCGGATGGGCACCTTGTAGCGCGCGATCTGCCGCTGCAGCCGCGCCTTCACCGCCTCGGCGTCTATCGCCCGCCCCTGGGCCGGCACCACGAATGCCACCGGGCGCGAGCTGCCCGCGGCATTCACCGCCACCACCTGGCAGGCCTCGGCGCCGGTGTGCTGCAGCACCGCTTCTTCGATCTCGGCCGGGTTGACCAGAAAGCCGCCCAGGCGCAGCACGTCGCCCAGGCGGGCGACGTGGGTGAAGCCGCCGTCGCCATTGAGGTAGCCGAGATCGCCCGAGCGCAGAAAGCCGTCCGCGGTGAAGGCCTGGGCCGTGGCCTCGGGATTGCCCAGGTACTCCTGCAGCATGTAGGGGCCGCGGAACTCCAGCTCGCCCGGCTCCATCGGCGCGGCCAGCGCGCCCGTCTCCGGCACCCGCGCCCGCACCTGCACCGCCGGGCTCACCGCGAAGCCGCCGGACTGGGCCCGGCGCGGCAGCGGCGCGGCCGGGTCCTGGTGCGCGAACAGCGCCAGGATCTCGCTCATGCCAAAGCACCCCACCATCGGAATGCCCAGCGCCTGGGCGCGGGCCGGCAGGCCGTCCAGGCCGGGCACGAAGTTGGCGTGGCCGAAAAAGCGCAGCGCCTGCGGCCGCCAGCCGGGGGCCAGCGGCGCGATCAGCTTGTCCACCATGTCGTTGGTGCCGAACATGTGGGTGATGGGCTCGCGCTCCAGGGCATGGGCGGCGGCCACCGGATCGAACACCTCGTGCAGCACCAGCCGGGCGCCGGCGGCCAGGGTCATCATGGCGGCGGTGTAGCCGAAGGCGCCGCACAGGGGCAGCGCCAGCAAGGTGCCGCAGCCGCGCTCGACGCCAAAGCCATGCGCCGCGTCCCGGGCATGCAGCGCCACGTTGGACTGGCTGTGCACGATCAGCTTGGGGGTGCTGGTGGTGCCCGACGACGACAGGATGATGCACGGCCGGCGGGCCGGCGCCAATGCATCGGCTGCAGCGGCTGCATCAGTTGCATCAGCTGCAGCGCCGGCCACGGCATGGAGCAGATCGTCCCACCGGGCGAAGCGCGGCATGGGCCGGGCCGCCAGCGCGGCGCCGACGCCAGCACCCGCCCCCGCATCGCGCGAGGCATCGACCAGCAGCCCGATGGAGCCGGCATGCTGCTGCCAGACCTGCGGCAGCAGCTGGGCGCCCTGCGCCGGCAGGGCAAGCGCGCCATCAAATGCCAAGGCCTTGCAGCGCGCGCGGTCGATGAAGCCCACCAGCTCCTGCACGCCCAGCTTCAGGTTGAGGCTCAGGCTGGCAACGCCCAGCGAGGCGCAGGCCAGGTGCAGCACCAGCCAGCGCGGCGTATTGGGCAGCCAGATGCCCAGCACATCGCCTTCGCGCAGGCCCAGGCGCTGCAGGCTCGCAGCCACGCGGCCCACCTGCTCGCGCAGCTGGGCATAGCTCAGCTGCGTGCCAGCGAAGCTGACGGCCACGGCCTGCTGCGGCGCCTGCGCCAGCATCCCGGCCAAGGTGGCGGGGGCGGTATCCATGGCTGCGCCCCTCATACCGTGGCCACCGGCGTCACGGGCGAGCCCACCGCACCCGGCAGGCGCAGCGCCGGCGCGGTGAGCATGAAGCGGTGGCGCCCGGCAGCGCGCAGCCACTGCGCCAGCTCGTGCAGGTACCACAGCTCGCCGAACGGCATGCCGAGCTTGAACAGGCACAGCTCGTGCAGCGGCAGGAAGGCACAGGCGCCATCCACCGGCCGGCCGGGCACGGCCTCCACGCCATAGTTGTCGGCCACCAGGCTGGTGATCTGGCTGTCGATGATCCACTGGTGCAGCTCCGGGTCGCGGCCGTCGAGCACCGCGCCCACGGTTTGCGGCATGTCGGCCGGCGGCTGCCGGTTGCAGGCCAGCAGCAGCTCGCTGAAGCCGGTGTACAGCGCGACAATGTCGCCTTTGCCCACGCGGATGCCGTCCTGCTCCATCACCTGCTTGAGCATGCGGCCCGACACCAGCGTGTGGCCGTCGCCGAAATGCCGGCGCAAATCGAGCAGCACGCCCCGCCCCTGGATGGCCTGCTCGGCCAGGCGCTCCACGCCCAGCGCCCGGGCGCGCGACTGGCCGTCGAGCTCGGGCAGGTCCTGCGGCGCAAGAATGTCCACGCCCGCCTGGAAGCCGTTGTAGTACACCAGCTCGTCGATACCGTCGCCATCCACATCGAAGTGGCTGCCCACGTGCGACAGCGCATCCCACTGCGTCGAATACTGCAGGTAGATCTGCGCATAGTCGTCGCTCACCACGTCGGTGTAGTTCGGATTCTCGCGCGACAGCGCGAAGTTCATGCCCGGCCCGAGCGGGCGCCGCGAGGGCTTGATCACCGGCGGGTGGCGCCGCGGATTCAGGGCATTGCCGCCGGGCACATCCAGCGGCAGGCTGAGACAAAAGCGCTGGCCGGTCTGGATCTCCAGCGCCGCCTCCTTCACCTTCTCGGCGGTGAGGTAGTTGAGCCGGCCGAGTTGGTCGTCGGGGCCGAAATCGCCCCAGTTCGACAGGGGCGGGCGCCTGGTCCAGCGGGGGCCCTGGCGGCTGCCCACGATGGGCGGAACGTGCGGCATGTGCACCGGTCGGTATGCATTCATCTCTGTCTCCTGGTGGCGGGCGAGGCGGCGAGCCGCTATCCTGTGCGGCATTTCGGCAAACCGCGCCGGGTTCTCGGGCGGCGCCCACTATCGCGGCACCCACTATCGGCGGCAGAACGGCAGGATGACAAAGGCAAACGGCGGCGATGTTCACGATATGAACTCGGGGTTTCCCGGAGCGAAGAGCCCGGCGCGCCTGGTGGCGGTGCTGCAGCACATCGCCCGCCACCATGTGCAGGGCCTGTCGATCCGCGAGCTGTCAGACCTGTCGGGGCTCGACCGCTCCACCGCCCGGCGGCTGCTGATGGTGCTGGTGCAGACCGGCTTCGCCGCGAAGGACGAGCACAGCGGGCGCTACCGCCTCGGCGTCGAGGCCATGCTGACCGGCATGGCCGCCATGGCCAAGGCACCGGTGTTCGAGGCCTGCCATCCCGCGATGGTGAACATTGCCCGGCGCACCGGCGACACGGTGTTCCTGATCATCCGTATCGGCGATTTCGCGCACTGCCTGCATGTGGAGCCCGGCAGCCACCCGCTGCATGCGCACAGCCTGATGACGGGCCAGATCCGGCTGCTGGGCCAGGGCACGGCCAGCCTGGCGCTGGCCGCCACGCTGCGCGACAAGGAGCTCGACCAGATCTACCAGCGCCGCCGCCTGGACTATGAAGCCGCCGGCATCAGCCAGCAGCGGCTGCAGGACATGGTGCGGCAGGCACGCCGGCTCCAGCATGCCGAGAGCCTGAACCTGCTGACCACGGGCGCCGCCGGCGTGGGCCTGGCCATCGCCTTCCAGACCGAGCATGTGGCGGCGATGAGCGTGGCCACCCACCACGCCCGGATGACGCCCGGGCACAAGGCGCAGGTGCTCGATGTGCTGCAGCAGGAGCTTTGCCGGGTGGGCATCCGGCCGCTGGCCGGCGCGGCCTGATACCTCCCGCCGCCACCCTCAAGAGGACCACAGCTCGGTGTCGCTGCTCGACACCGCGATCGCGCCCGCGCGCAGCGCCTGCTGCACCTGCTCCTGGCTGCACACGAAGCCCGAGGCCACGATGGGCGGCATGCAGCGCTTCTCGGCCGCGCTGATGTGCGCCAGCATCGGGGCCGGCATGATCTGCACCAGGTTGGGATCGCTCTGCTCTATGGCCTTGACGCTGCGCGGCCAGGTGGAGCGGTCGGTGACGAACACCTTGAGCATGGTGAGCAGCCCGGCGCGGTTGGCCCGCTGGATGGTGGCCATCCGGGTCGACAGCAGGCTGGTCGCGCCCAGGTCGGCCAGGTAGTCGATGCCGCCCTTGTCCTGCGAGATGCCGTCGCAGCTGTCGATGTTGACGATGGCCATCCTGCCGGCCTTGGTGATCGTGGACACCACCAGGCGCAGCTTCCTGAGCTCGATGTTGGCCACGATCGCCACCTCGGCCCGGCTGGCGAGGAACGCGCCCATCTGCTCCGCGCCGTACAGCGTGGCGATGACGGGTTGCCGCGCAAGCCTTGCGCCCAGTGAGCAGTCCATGCTGTCAACGCATCAGGATGTCAGCAAGCCACCGCGTCAGAGAGACCGAGCTTGCCGGGGTTGAGGATATTTTTCGGATCCAGCGTCTGCTTGACCGCCTGCAGCAGCGCAAACGCCGTGCCCAGCGCGTCGGCCATGTAGGGCGCGCGCAGCAGCCCCACGCCATGGTGGTGGCTGAGCGTGGCATTGTAGCGAAGCAGCACCGCATTGGCCGCATCCCAGGCGGCGCGGTACCACCGCGCGCGCTGCTCCACCTCGACCTCGCCGCGCAGCGAGAAATACAGGCAGGCGCCATCCACATAGGCATGCGACTGGTGGGCCGAGCCGGCCAGCGTGCCGGGCACGGCGGCGATGGCCGCGACCACTTCGTCGTAGATCGCGGGCAGGTCTTTCCAGGGGCCGCACATCTCCAGCGTATCGGCGACGAAACCGGGGCTTTTCTTGAAGCCCTCGGCGCTCTTGCCGGTGAGGTAGCGGGTGTCGAGCCAGCGCTCCAGGATGGCCGCGCCGTCGAGCTCGGTGCCCTGCTGGCGGCACACCCGCGCGCAGATGGCCATCACCGCGTCCACCATCTCGGGCGCGCCTTCGTCGGCGATCATCAGCACATGGGTGTGCGGGCGGTTGAACTGCACGCCGCTTTCCAGCGCGTCGTAGAGCCGCAGCGCGGCCGGATTGGCGCCCTGCTGCATGATCTGGCGGCAGGCCTCCAGCCCCTGGGCGAAGCTGCCGAACTCGTAGGCGATGGCCTTGCCATAGTCGGGCAGGCGGTGCAGCTTGAAGCGGATGCGAACGATGATGCCCAGCGTGCCCTCGGAGCCGACGAACAGCTGCAGCAGGTCGGGCCCCATGGCCGCCCTGGCATAGCCGCCCACGGTGACCAGCCGGCCGTCGGCGAGCACCACGTCCATGCTGAACACCATGTCCTCGATCTTGCCGTAGCGCGTGGACAGCTGCCCCGCCCCGCGGCAGGCCACCCAGCCGCCCACGGTGCTGATGCCGAACGACGACGGCCAGTGGCCCATGGTCATGCCGTAGCGGCCCTGGATGGTCTCCTCGAACACGTCGCCGAACATGCCGGCCTCGACCTGCACGATCTGGCTCTCTGCGTCGAAATCGATCAGCCGGTTGAGCCGGCACACGTCCAGCACGATACCGCCGCGCACCGGCAGGGCCGCGCCGGTGACATTGCTGCGCCCGCCCGCCACGGTGACGGGAATCGCATGCCGGTGCGCGATACGCATCACCGCCTGCACCTGCTCCACCGTGGAGACGTGGACGATCACCGCCTCGGGCGTGGCCGGGCGGCCCGCGGTCTCGGCGACCATGGAGCGCGCCCACCAGTCGCGCGTGCCGGCGATCACATCCTCGCGCGCGGTCTGCACCCGGTCGGCAACCTTCTCCAGCGCGGCCACCTGCGCGGGCGCCACGGGTATGGCATCGCGCTGCAGGTCGGCCGGGCCGTCGGCCCTGGCCACCGTGGCGGCATACCCGGGCGGGGTGTGTGCGCCGACGACATAGTTGCGGCGGTTGTAGCCGCGCTTGATGGCTTCCTTGCTCAGCATTCGATTGCTCCTGTAAGAATCTGTTTTTCACGGGCCACGGAGTGGCGGTATTCCTCGACCTGGCGGCCGATCTCGGCCGCGGGCAGGTCCAGCTCGGCCTGCAGGATCTCGCCCACCCGCGCAGCAGCCTGGGCCGAGGCATCGCGCGCCATCAGCCGCGCGCGCATGCGCCGCTCAAGCACGTCCGCCACGGTGCAGGCCATTTCATGGCGCACGGCATACACCACCTCGGCCTCGGTGTAGGGCAGCCCCGGCACGATGGGTTGGAGCAGCGCCGGGCTGGCCTGCATGATGTCGCTCACGAACCGGGCCTCGGTGCCGTAGCGCTCGCCCAGGTGGGCTGACAGCCCGCCGGTGGCGGTGATGGCCTGCGCGTCGTAGCCGGCCGCGCCCAGCAGGTAGGCCGACCGGGTGGCGCAGCGCGCGCGCCGGCCCAGCAGTTTCTGGACCGTATCCACCGTCTGCTCGGCCATGTGGCGCGAGGTGGTGAGCTTGCCGCCGACGATGGTCACCAGGCCGTCGTCCGCCACCTGGATCTCGTGGTTGCGCTTCATCTCCACCGTCTTGCCGCCGGGCGGCCCCACCAGCGGCCGGCAGCCGGCGATGCTGCCGACCACGTCTTCGGGCTGCAGCTCGGTCTTGAGCGCCGAGCGCGCCCCCTCCAGCAGGAAGTCCAGCTCCCTGCGGGTGCAGTGCACCTCGTCCAGGCTGCCCTCGTAGTCTTCGTCGGTGGTGCCGAGGTAGGAGACATTGCCCCAGCGCGTGATGGTGGCCCGCCGGCTGCGCCCCGGCACCGGAATGGTGACCGTGCAGTCGTTGCGGATCTTCAGCCACGGTATCGCCACATGCACGCCCTTGGCGGGCCGCACATGCAGCGTTTGCTCCTGCCCCTGCCTGCGGCCATCCCAGTCGCGCAGCCAGACCCCGGTGGCCATGACGACGGCGCGGGCGCGCACCCGGATCTCGCGCCCCTGCGCCTGCAGCACCGCGCCATCGGCCTTGCCATGCGCATCGCGGGTCACGGCCACCGCCTTGCAATGGTTGGCGACGGCCGCGCCATGGAAGGCGGCGGTGCGCGCCACCGCCAGGGTCAGCCGGGCGTCGTCCACGCGGGCATCGAAATACATGAAGCCGCCCACCAGGTAGTCTTCGCGAAAGCTGGGGCAGTGCGACAGCACCTCGGCCTTGCTCAGCTTCTGGTGCAGGATGCCCTCGCGCCAGCCGCCCGCCAGGTCGTACGACCACAGCAGGCTGTTGAAGGCCTTGGCGAGCCGCTGGTCGAACACGCCCTCGCGCTCCATCACCGGAAACAGGAAGGGCAGGCGGTGCACCAGGTGCCGGGCGTTCCTGCGCAGCCGCTGGCGCTCCAGCAGCGAATGCCGCACCAGCCCCAGGTTGCCCTGCTCGATGTAGCGCAGGCCGCCATGCACCATCTTGGAAGACTTGGACGAAGTGCCCGAGGCGAAATCGTCCTTCTCCACCAGGGCCACGCGGTAGCCGCGCAGGCTGGCGTCCAGGGCGACATAGGCGCCGGTGACGCCGCCGCCGACGACCAGGATGTCGAACTGCTCATCGCCCAGCCGGGCGAGCTGCTCTGCGCGCGCCAGCCGCAGCGGCTCGGCCAGCGCCATGCTCGCACTGTCTTTTCCGTACGCACTCGACAGCAGGCCCATCATGGCGCTTTCTCCCTTTGCTCATTGCGTGTGAACCGGCGCGCATGCGCCATCTCGTCGTCGACCCTGGCGCACCAGACGGCCCGGCGGTGGGCGCGCTCGTCCGCGCCCATGCGCGGCTCGAACACCGCCTCGGTGGCGAGCGTCGCGCAGGCTTGTTCGAGCGAGTCCCACAACAGCCCCGCGCTGCCCGCCAGGAAGGCAATGCCGCGCAGGCTCGCCTTGTCGGTGTCGGCCAGCCGGACCACCGGCATGCCCATCAGATTGGCCTGGATCTGCATCAGCGCCGAGCTTCCCGCCAGGCCGCCGCCCACCAGCAGCTCGGCCACCCGGGTCTGGGAGGCGGCCTGGTTGGCCTCGACGCACGAGGCCACGGAATGGGCGATGCCCTCCAGGATGGCGCGCGCCAGCTGCTCGCGCGTGGTGGCCATCGATATGCCGGTCAGCGCCGCCCGGGCCGCGGGCTCCATCGCGGGAATCCGCAGCCCGGTGAGCGCGGGGATGAAGACCAGCTCCGGCGCGGCAACCGCATCCATGGCCAGCTCGCTGATCTGCCTGGGATGCTCGAACCAGCGCAGCTTGTCGCAAATCCAGTTCAAGGCGGAGCCCGTGGTGGGCACATAGGTCTCTATCGCGAAGCGCGATACGCCATGGGTTCTGCGGGCCGTCATGGTCAGCGAGCTTTCGTGCGCGCCATCGTGGCCCACCAGCACCCGCCCGGTGAGCACATCCACGAAGCTGCCCGTGCCATGCACGCACATCGCCTGCCCGCGCTCCAGGCAGCCCAGGCCTATGGCCGCGGCATGCTGGTCGCCGGCGCAGGCCAGGATCGGCACCCGGATGCCCAGCACCTCCTGCCGGGTGGTGCCGAAGGCATCGGCATCCTCCTTGAGCTGCGGCAGCAGCTCCCTCGGAAACTCCAGCGCATCGAGCCAGGCATCGAAATAGCGGTGCTCGCGCAGCACATAGGCATTGCCCGAAGTCACATTGGTCGGCGTGGTCACCAGCGGCCGGGCGTCCGACAGATGCCACAGCAGCCAGGTGTCGATGGTGCCGAATGCCAGCCGCCCGTGCCGCAGCGCCTCGGCAATGGGCGCATGCTCGCGGATCTGGTGCACCGCCCACAGGTAGGGCGAGCGCACGCCGGCGGGGCGGCCGGCCAGCTCGACCAGCCGGGCATCCCAGTCCAGCGCCAGCCGCGCCAGCTCTTCGCGGTGGCGCGAATCCTGCCACACCATCACCGGCGCCAGCGCCTTGCCGGTGCGCGTATCCCACAGCACCGCCGAGCAGCGCTGGTTGGCCACCGCCAGCGCCGCCACCCGCTGCCCGCGGGCCAGGGCGCAGGCTATGGCCTCGCGGCAGACGGCAATGGTTTTTTCCAGCAGCACATCCGCGTCCTGCTCCACGACCCCGGGCCGCGGGCAGCTCACATCGAGCGGCACATAGGCCTGCTGCGAAACCACGCCATCCTTGCCGACCACCGCGGCCCGGGTGCCCGACGTGCCCTCATCGATGCACAGAATCACATCCTCGCCATGTCTCATGCTCTTCCTCGCTCAGGCAGCTTGCCGCGCGGCAACACCCCGGGCCGCCTCGTCCTGGAACTGCGGCGCATCGGGCTCGTTGTCGGGGTTGACGCTGGTGCGCGTGGGATCCCAGCGGATCGAGAAACAGATGATGCTGGCCACCAGCGGCACCACGGACAGGATGAGGAAGGTGGTCTCCAGCCCGTACTGCTGGCGGAACAGCGGAAACACCAGCAGGCCCAGCGCCGCCCCCATGGCGCCCAGCGCGCCGACGACCCCGTTGGCGCCGGCCCGCAGCTCGCTGCGGAACGACAGCGTCGACAGGCTCTTGCCATTGGCCCCCGGCCCCCCGGAGTGGAAAAGAATGAACAGCGAGGGCGCAGCCACCGCCGCCCAGACCGGCATCTTGCCGTTGAACAGGCCCAGCACCAGCAGCATCAGGAACACCAGCGCGAAGCCGATGGCCGAGGCCCGCCGCAGCCCGAGCACCCGGCCGATGGCCGGCGACAGAAAGCCGCCCACGATGCCGAATACATTGAACACCAGGGCGCCCAGCGTGGCCTGCTGGAAATCCTTGCCGAACAGCGACGCGCTGATCAGCGGCAGGTACCAGCCCACCGCGAAATACTGGATGGACTGCCCGATCTGCACCGTGGCGGCGAGAATGGTGCGCGGCAGGTAGATGCCGCGGAAGATGAGCAGCACATTGGCCAGCCCGCGCCGTGCCTGGTTCATCACCGGCAGGCGCTCGGCCAGCGGGGCCGCCACAAACTTCTGGCCGTAGATGCGGGTCATGGCATGCGCGGCTTCGTCCAGGCGCTCCTTGCGCGCCAGCCAGGTCGGGCTTTCCACCAGCAGCGCCAGCTGCAACACCAGGATGGTGATGCCGAAGACCGCCGTGGCGGCGACCGAATAGCGCCACAGCGAATCCCCCACGCCCCAGGAGTTGAACCACAGCGCCAACACCAGGTTGGTGCACACCGCCATGTACCATATGCCCTGCCACACGTTGAGCCGGCTCTTGAGCCGGGCGGGCGTGAACTCCGCCAGCACCGCCATCGCAATGGCAAAGTCGATGCCATAGGCAGCGCCCACGAAGAAGCGCCCGAACAGGATGGTTGCGTAGCTGGGCGCGAAGGTCACCAGCAGCGCGCCGGCAACGGCCAGCACCTTGGCAATGACCAGCGGTCGCACGCGCCCCCAGCGATCGGCCATCCAGCCGCCGATGGGGTTGAAGGCAATCGAGACCCACGAGGCCAGCGAAGTCATCCAGGCCACATCGGCCGGCGTCAACTGCTGGTCGCGGGTCATGGGGCCCAGGCCCACGCTCAAAGCGGAATTGGAGAAGGCATCGAGAAAGAGGCCGCCCAAGGCCAGCCACCAGATGATGCCGGCCCGCCCCGTGATGCCCTGGCGCCCATCGATAAAGGACAGAACATCCTCGACGCCGCGAATCTTGTAGAAACTGGTTTGCACTGTTGTCTCCTGATGCTCTGCAAGAGGCTGATGCAAACCGTACAGGCGCGACGAAGCCATCTCACAGATGGTCTTCAAATCTGAACCTGCGCCGTGGATTCTAAAGAAGTGAGACCGGGGTGGGCCCCGGATAAACCACTAGCTGCTGGTGGAGAGGCAAGCCATCAGCGCGGCGGCTGCTTCCTGTTCACAGTGCCGTCGAGCACCAGCCAATAGCCGCCCTTATGGGAGCCGATGCGTTGCAGCTGCTCCGATTCGCACAGCGCCCGGACGGCGCGCTTGATTGCGCTAGCGGCTCGATCAGAAAGCGTTCTGCCTTGCGCATCAGCGCAAAGGCATTGCCGCCGAACTCTCTCCAGATCACCCTGGAAATCCTCGGCCTGATCGCAGGCATCGACGAATTCAAGTGCGCTTGGCGCGCCCTGGGCACGCTGGCGCCTGATCGGCTGTCGGCTTGCCACCATCGAGAGTATTGGTTCCTCGACACGGATTGAGGGTAGCAGGCTGTCGGACCGTGAAGTCGAGCGCCTGCTCTCCAATCTGCAGATCAGATCGTTCGAGACTCGCGACGAACAGGAAGTGGCTGGCTATGCCGAAGTCATGGAACTGGTGTTTTCGCCCAGGCAGGACATCGCACTGACCGAGAACCACATCCGGCAACTGCATCGCGATTTGCTGACCCATAGCGACAAAGATGCCTGGCATCGCGGCAACTACAAAACCACCACCAACAGCGTCGCGGCATTCGATGAAAACGGCAAGCCGCTGGGTGTGGTGTTCGAGACCGCGACGCCTTTCGATACGCCGCGCCTGATGACCGAATTGGTGGCCTGGTTCAACGAGGAACGAGAAACGGGTCGCCTGCACCCACTGCTGCTGGTTGGCATTTGGGTCGTGGTGTTTCTGGAGATTCACCCGTTCCAGGATGGCAACGGCCGCCTGAGTCGGGTGCTGACCACCTTGCTATTGCTGCAGGCTGGCTATGCGTACGTGCCCTACAGCTCGCTGGAAAGCGTGATCGAGCAGAACCAGGAAGCCTACTACCTCGCACTGCGCCAGACACAAGGCAGTATCCGCACCGATGCACCGAACTGGCAGCCTTGGCTGGTGTTCTTCCTGCGCGCACTATTCCAGCAAGTACGTCGCCTGGAACGCAAGGTCGAGCGCGAGAAGCTGGTGCTGGCCAAGCTGCCGGATTTGGCATTGCAGATTGTCGAATTTACGCGCGGGCATGGCAGGATCACCATGGCCGAAGCCATCCGCCTGACCGGCGGCAACCGTAACACGCTCAAGCAACACTTCCGGGCGCTGGTGGAGCAGGGGCATCTGGTTCAGCAGGGGGCGGGCGTGGGACGTGGTACAAGTTGCGCTGAGCGGCCTGCCGAATCCAGAAAGACCCATCGAACATCAGCATCATGAGTGAATACCAGTACTACGAATTCGCAGCCATCGACAGACCATTGACCCGCATCGAGATGGCCGAACTTCGCGCTGTCTCCACCCGCGCCGTCATCACACCCGGCGGCTTCTCCAATCACTATGAATGGGGCGATCTCAAGGCCAATCCGGCCGAATGGATGCGCCGCTATTTCGATGCATTCGTCTATTCGGCCAATTGGTGCAGTTGTCATGTGTCGCTGCGACTGCCGAAGGCCGTTTTCCGCAAGACCGAGCTGGATGCTTTCGTCCATTCGGCTGCACTGTCGGTTGAATCCAGCGATTCGCACTGGATCGTGAGTTGGATACTGGAGGAAAGCGAAGACTATGATCGCTTTGCCGAAGACGACGGCAGCGGTTGGATGCGCAGGTTGACTCCCTTGCGCGAGGAGTTGATGCGTGGCGATTTGCGGCCACTGTACCTGGGCTGGTTGGCTGCTGGTGATGCCTTGCACGATGACGTGCTGGAGCCGAAAGTACCTTGTGGGTTGGCCGACCTCTCGCCAGCGCAGCAGGCCTTGGTCGAGTTTCTGGAAATCGATCCGGACCTGCTTGAAGCCGCCAGCATGGGCAGTGCCATGGCCACTTCGCCGCACGATGAGACGCTGCAAATTTCCACTTGGCTGGATACCTGGCAGATAGCGGAGATACAGGCGGTGCTCAAGACAATTGCATTGGACCGGGGCCAGGAGGCAGAACGCCAGGTGAAGTCTCACTATGCTGCATGGCTCAAGGCACAGCGCCCGGCATCTTCGGATGTTCCCCGACGTCGAGTGGCAGATCTGCGCGAGCTGGCGCAATCGGCGGGTGAGCGCAGGCGGGCTCGCGAAGCCGAGGCGCATGCAAAGCGTGAGGCGGAACATCGCCAGAAGCGCGAGGCCGAATTACGCCATGTCATGGACACGCCGGACAAATACTGGCAAGCAGCGAGCGCACAAGCATCCCGCGGAAGTGCATCCGGCTACGAAAAAACGGTCAGTCTGCTGAAGATGCTTGCCGAAGGGTATGCGTTGGTTGCAGGCCCGGACGCTTTCGAGCGCCAGTTGCGGCGCTTCCTTGTCCCTCATGCCAAGCGAGCAGCACTGCTGCGTCGTCTGACCGACGCGGGCTTGTGGTCAGGATAAAGCGCAGGCGATGGCTGCCGGCAGCGACAACTATTGCCGTTGGCCGATCAGGTTCTGTTCGATCACTTGGCAGGGCGACATACTATCGGCCTCTATCCACTGCTGTCAGGCGGCCAGTGCAAGGCGGCTGGCCGTAGCCACATGCAATGGCTACGGCACCGCTATGCGCAGGGACCCTTGCGCGCGCCTGCTCGGCCATCAGGCTGGGATGTTGGTCACGCGCAATGCGTATGAGTTCATCGACTTCGGACATGAAGTCGGATGGGCTGTCATCCGAACTTGGGCTCGCAGGAGACACAGGCTGCACGGCAGCGAGTCAACCAGTTCAGCAATCAAGGCCGTCAACCACGCCTTGGACACTGAATTTTGCTGGTGTCGGTCGGCATCATTCACCTCCTATCTTCTTGTTCGGCACCAAGCCCTTGCGCCGCGCGACCTGTTCCCGTGCGCTTTCCAGCAAGGCGTGGATTTTTCGCTCGAACACGGGCCGCTCGGGAAACACCGTCCAGTATTCAGCCACCATGATGTTGTCCTGATCCAGTTGCAACAGCTCGATCTGCTCGCGGTTTTTCCCGGAGCAGAGAATCAGGCCAATCGGCGTGTTTTCGCCTTCCTGCCGCTCATAGCGGTTGAGCCAGCCGAGGTAAAGCTCCATCTGCCCCTTGTGCGCGGCCTCGAACTTGCCGATCTTCAATTCCACCGCCACCAGCCGCCTCAGCTTGCGATGGAAGAACAGCAGATCAAGGTGAAAATCCTCGCCGTCGATGATCATGCGCTTCTGGCGCTCGACAAAGGTGAACCCCCCGCCCAGCTCCAGAATGAAACTCTCCAGTTCCCGCAGCACGGCAGTTTCCAGGTCTGCCTCCAGAAAGCCGTCGTGCAGCCCAAGCACATCCAGCAGATAGGGGTCTTTGAAGGTGTCGAGCGGAATGGCGACGCCTTCCGTCAACTGGCTGTTGGCGATCTCCTGGCGCTCGAACCCCTTGCGGGCGATGAGTTGGCGCAGTTCGCGCTTGCCGAGCTGGCGGGTGGCTGCCTCGCCGAGGTAGAAAAGGCGGGCTTCCGTCGTTTTCAGCGGCAGCACCTCGACAACGTGCGACCAGCTCAATTGTGTCGCCAGCGGCGACACAATCCCAAAGTCCGGGAACTGCTCGGCGAACTGCATCATGCGGCGCAGGTTGCGCGCCTCGAAGCTGCGCCCATAGCTGGCCGCCAATTGTGTCGCCAACGACGACACAATCTTCTGCCCGTACTCCGCGCGCTGGTGGTTCAAGCTTTCGCCGTTGACCTGCTGCCCGATGCGCCAGAACAGGTAGACCGTGGTGCTGCTCGCCTGCCGTGCCAGGGCGCGGCGGGCTTCCTCGATCAGGCCCGAAACCGTGGAGTCACGATCGCGAATCCAATGACACCTTGATTCACAAGTATATCAATGGCTGATAATCATCAGCGATCAAAAATGCAAGCGACAAAGGGAAAGGCTCAACGCCCCCGCGGGACTCACAACACCAGTTTGGCCGATGGCACTGGGCTGCCGACGGCGTGGTTCAGCGTATTGCTGGCCAAGGGCTTGGCCAGGGTGTCGCGTCCCCGGTAGTTGCTGCTGGCCAGCGGCTTGAGTTCCTTGACAAACATACGCCTGGCTAGATAGACACCGCATCACTTCCCAATACAAAAACTGCTGAAAATCACCCCCAGCAGATCGTCCGAGGTGAACTCGCCGGTGATGGCGCTGAGCGCCTGCTGCGCCAGGCGCAGCTCTTCGGCGAGCAGGTCGAGCGCGGGGCTGTCGGTGTTGAGCTGGGCGTCGGCCAGCTCGAAGTGCTCGTCCACCTGCTGCAGGGCCTGCACGTGGCGGGCGCGGGCGATGTAGGTGCCTTCGGCGGCAGATTGCCAGCCGGCCACCTGCAGCAGGCGCTGGCGCAGCGCATCGAGGCCGTCGCCGGTCTTGGCGGACAGGCGCAAGCCGGCCTCGGCCGTGCGGTCGCCGGCCGCATCGGCCTTGTTCCAGACGTCGATCACCGGCACGCTGGCCGGCAGCTTCTGCGCCAGGGTGGCGGCGATTTCGCGGTCGCCAGCCACATGCTCGGGCATGTGCTGGCGCGTGAGGTCGTGCAGGAAGAGCACCGCGTCGGCGCTGGCGATTTCCTCCCAGGCGCGGGCGATGCCGATGCGCTCCACCTCGTCACTGCTCTCGCGCAGGCCGGCGGTGTCGATCACGTGCAGCGGCACGCCTTCGATCTGTATGGTCTGCTGCACCTTGTCGCGCGTGGTGCCGGCGATCGGCGTGACGATGGCCAGCTCCGCCCCGGCCAGCGCGTTGAGCAGCGAGCTTTTGCCGGCATTGGGCTGGCCGGCGATGACGACCTTGATGCCTTCGCGCAGCAGCGCGCCCTGGCGCGTGCGCTGCATCACCTGGGCCAGCATCTGGCGCAGCCGGGCGAGTTGGCCGTAGGCGTCGGCTTTCTGCAGGAAGTCGATCTCCTCCTCGGGGAAATCCAGCGTGGCCTCGACCAGCATGCGCAGGTGCACCAGCGCATCGCGCAGGCGGTGGATCTCTTGCGAGAACGCACCGGTGAGCGAGCGGCTGGCGCTGCGCGCCGCGGCCTCGGTGCTGGCGTCGATCAAATCGGCGATGGCCTCGGCCTGGGCCAGGTCGATCTTGTCGTTGAGAAACGCGCGTTCGGTGAACTCGCCGGGCTCGGCCAGGCGCAGGCCGGGCAGCGTGGCCTGCGCGGCCTCCAGGCAGCGCGCCAGCAGCAGCTGCAGCACCACGGGGCCGCCATGGGCCTGCAGCTCCAGCACGTCTTCGCCGGTGTAGCTGTGCGGCGCGGGAAAGTACAGCGCGAGCCCCTGGTCGATGGCCTGCCCATCGGCCGCGCGAAACGGCAGGTAGGTGGCCTCGCGGGGCTTGAGCGGCTTGCCGCACAGCTCGGCCACCAGCGGCGCGATACCCTTGCCCGACACGCGCACGATGCCGACGGCGCCGCGCCCCGGCGCGGTGGCAATGGCAACGATGGGGTCGTGGTGGCGGGCGAGCATGGGCGGGGGCTTTCAGGTCGGAAACACAAGCCTGGGATTATGGCCCGCCCTGCGCCGGCGGCCCTGCGCGCTATTTCAGGTCGATGTCATCGAAGTTGAAGCTCTGGTCGGGCATCACGTAGAAGCCGGAGAGGTTGCGCGCCCGCACCGAGATCAGCTTGAGGGTAGCCAGCGGCGCCCAGGGCGCATCCTTCCAGGCGCGCTGCTGCGCGTCGGCATACAAGCGCGCCTTGGCCGCAGGGTCGGTGACGGCCAGGGCCTTGGCGATGTCGCTGTCCACCTCGGCGTTCTTGTAGTAGGCGGTGTTGAACTGCTTGGGCGGAAAGGATTCGGACGCCAGCAGCGGGCGCAGCGCCCAGTCGGCCTCGCCGGTGGATGAGGACCAGCCCACGTAGAACATGCGCACCGGCGCGGTGGCCGGATCGGGGGCGTTTTCCACCCGCTCCACGCGCTGGCCCGATTCCAGCGCCTGCACCTGCACCTTGATGCCGACCTGCGCCAGCTGCTGCTGGATGAACTGGATCGCCTTTTGCGAGGTGGTGTCGTTGAATGCCGACCAGAGCGTGCTCTCGAAGCCGTTGGGATAGCCCGCCTGCTTGAGCAGCTCGCGCGCAATGCCGGGGTTGTAGGGCCAGGGCGTCTGCCGGGTGGCGTACTGCACGCCCTGCGGCACGATGCCGTCGGCGGGCACCGCAAAGCCGTTGAAGGCCACCTTGACCAGCGCGTTGCGGTCGATGGCGTAGTTGATGGCCTGGCGCACCTTGGGGTTGTCGAACGGCTTGTGCTGCACGTTCATCGACATGTAGCGCAGCACGATGGAGGGCGTGGCCGTCACCTCCAGGCTGGGCTTGGTGCGCAGCGCCGCCACGGCTTCGGGCGGCATGGGGTAGGCAAAATGCGCCTCGTTGGTCTGCATCATGGCCGCGCGGGTGTTGTTGTCCACCACCGGCCGCCAGGTGATGCTGTCCACCTTGGGGTAGCCTTTTTTCCAGTAGCCGTCCCACTTGGCGACCTTGAGGTAGTCGGTGGCTTTCCACTCGACCAGCTTGAACGGGCCGGTGCCCACGGGATTGCGCGCGATGTCCTTGCCGTACTTGGCCAGCGCCGCCGGCGAGATGATCACGGCCGAGGGATGCGCCAGCGTGCTGATGAACGGCGAGAAGGGCTCCTTGAGCGTGAAGCGCACGGTGGATTCGTCCACCGCCTCGGTGCTGGCGATGTTCTTGTAGAGGCTGTAGCGCTTGAGCCGGTTGTCGGGGTTGGTCACGCGGTCGAAGTTGGCCTTGACCGCCTGGGCGTTGAAGTCGGTGCCGTCCTGGAACTTGATGCCGCTGCGCAGCTTGACGGTGTAGGCCAGCCCGTCCTTGCTCACCGTGTAGCTTTGCGCCAGCACCGGGGTGATGTTCAGCTCTTTGTCGAAGTCGAACAGGCCCTGGTAGAACGATTTGGCCACCGCCTGCGACAGCGTGTCGTTGGCGTCGTAGGGGTCGGTGGTGGTGAGGTTGTACTGGATGGCCACCACCACGTCCTTGGCGGCATGGGCCGAGACGGCAGCGGTGCCCGCCAGCAGGGCTGCGGCAGCGGCAACGAGGGAATGGCGGCGGCGATGGTACATGGGCAGGGCTTTCTGAAAAAGTTGCTATTCATTCAGTAGCTATCAACGCCTGTATACAAAGCGCTGCCAGGAATTTTGCTGGAAACCACTACCCGGGATTATCGGCGCAGATCGCAAATCACGACGGCAGGGCCGAAATCAGGCCCACGCGCCTGCCTGGGCGCTCACTCGCCGTAGGCCTTGCGCGCCAGCGCGGCGGCGAGGATGGCGCTGGGGTCCACCAGCGCCCAGCCCTGGGCCTGGCTCGCCTGCGGCAGCGCCAGCGGGATCTCGGTGCAGGCCATGACCAGCGGGATGTCGCCATGCGCGGCGCGCAGCTGCGCGCCCACGGCGGCAAAGCGCTGCTGCGCCAGCGCCAGGTTGCCGGCCTTCACGCCATCGTAGATGCCCTGCATCAGTGATTCGCGCGCGGGCTCGCCCGGCAGCATGCACTCGATGCCCGCATCGGCCAAGGCCCGCTCGTACAGCCCTTGGCGGTAAGTGCCCTGCGTGGCCAGCAGCGCCACGCGGCTGCGGCCCTGGCGGCGCAGCTCGGCGGCGGTCTCCGCCGGCATGTGCAGCAGCTCGATCTGCGGCACGCGCTGCTGCAGCTCGGCATGCCAGGCGTGGGCGGTGTTGCAGGGAATCGCCGCGGCGCGGGCGCCCAGGCCGGCCAATTGGGCCAGGCCGCGCGCCATGGGCTCTAGCGGCTGGGGCGCGGCGGGATCGGCCAGCGCGCGGGTGCGGTCGGGCACCGGCAGCTGGGCCATCCAGTGCTCGGGATAGGCCTGGTCGCTGACCGGCCGGTCATGGCTGCGCAGCCAGTCTTCGCAGGCGGCCACGAAAAGGCGTACGAAATCGACGCCGGCGGCGGGGCCCATGCCGGCGAGGATGCCGACGGGCTGGGGTGTGGTGTTCTCGTTCATCGAAGCATGCTGGACATTGCCGAGAGGCAGTTGATCATACGCAGCGCCGACTCGGTGTCGGGCGCGCTGAAGCGCAGCGCATCGCCATCGGTGCGCTCCAGTGTGGGCCACTGGCAGAACAGCTCGGCCAGCGCCGGGGTCTGCGCCACCAGCTCGACGGTGATGGGGCCGGCGATGCAAAAAGGCGCCACGCCCTTGGCCTGCGGCACGGCCTGCGCCACCGTTTCGCGGATCGCGGCGCAGGCGCGCTTGGGCGACAGGCTGATGCCGCTGGAAAAGCCCGTGGCGCGCTTGACCTGCACGAAGCGGGTCTGCGCAAACAGGGGCTGGTGCTCGGCGATGAATACGTCGTCGCCCGATGCGGCGATCACCGGCGCGCCATAGGCGCCGGCCAGCGCGCCGTACAGGCCCATCTCGCCCAGCTCCTGGCCGTTGAGGCTGATGCGCGCGAAGGCAAAGCTGTTGATGGTGTGCGCCAGGATGCCGCGCCCCTGGGCGCGCGAGTGGTAGCCGATCATGCACACGCCATCCAGGCCCAGCTCCACGCCGGCCACCATGCTCAGGTAGCGCGGCTTGCCCTGGATGACCTGGGCGCGCGCGTCGAGCAGATCGGGCGGCATGTTGCGAAAGCCGCCGTGCGAGTCGTTCACATAGACCTCGGCGGCACCGCCGTCGAAGGCGCCGGCGATGGCGGCATTGGCCTCGGCGGCCATCAGGCGGCGGGCGCGCTCGAACTCGGGGTTGCCGGCCCGTACCTGCTCGGCGTGGTAGACGCCGGCCACGCCTTCGATGTCTACGGAGATGAGGATTTTCATGGAATGCTTTCGAACATCAAGCCAAATCGGCTTCCAGCGCTTATCCGGCAAGCGCTATCAGCTATTGTTTTTGAGAACCACTTCGCACAGCGACGCGCGGCGGTGGCCGTCGCGGCCGGTCACCGGCTCGGCATGCCACAGCGCATGGACGATGGCCTGCTCCACGCTGTCGGCCGCGGCCTGGAACAGGCCGTCGAGATGGGCCTCGTGCACCATCGCCACCGCGGGCATGGGTTCGTCGGGCGACTGCGGCAGCGTGTAGGCGGTGGAGAAGGCCAGCGCGATGTCGCCGCTGCCGTGGCCGTAGACCGAACCGGTGCGCGCCAGGCCCGCGGCCGCGCGCAGCGCCAGCCGGCCCAGCTGGCGCGCATCCAGCGGCGCATCGGTGGCCAGCACCATGATGATGGAGCCTTTTTCGACCGCTGCTTGCGGCTGCGCCGCCAGCCTTTCGCCGAGGCGTTCGCCGCCCCAGACCAGGTTGGCCTGCACGCCATAGTTGGCCAGCACCAGCGCGCCCACGGTGCAGCCATGCCCGGCCAGCGGGACATGGCGCGATGCCGTGCCCACGCCGCCCTTGAGCTGAAAGCTCGACATGCCGCGCCCCGCGCCCACCGCGCCCTGCGCCACCTCGGCGCCCGCGCTGGCGCAGGCCTGCTCGTAGTGCTGCGCGCTCACCGCCATGCGCTGGATGTCGTTGAGATAGCCGTCGTTGCACTCCAGCACCAGCGGGTTCACCGTGGGCAGCGCGCGCCCGGTCTCGGGGTTGGCGCGCACGCATTGCGCGATCTGGGCCTGGGCCACGGCGCCGACCGAGAAGGTGTTGGTCAGCGCGATCGGCGTCTCCAGCTGGCCCAGCTCGGCCAGCTGCACCAGCCCCACGCTTTTGCCAAAGCCGTTGATGACGGCCGCCGCCGCCGGCGCCTTGTGGCGAAACGGGTCGCGCGCATGCGGCTGGATCACGGTGACACCGGTCTGCACGCCGCCGTCTGCCAGCGTCGCGTGGCCCACGGTAACGCCGGCGACGTCGGTGATCGCATTGCGCGGGCCGCTTTGCAGGCGGCCGATGCGGGCGAGCTGCAGCGTCATGTCTGCCGGTCTATCTTGGGGTCGAGCGCATCGCGCAGGCCGTCGCCCAGCAGGTTGAAGGCCAGCACGGTGAAGAAGATGGCCAGGCTGGGGAACAGCGCCACGTGCGGCGCGTTGACCATGTCGGCGCGCGCCTCGTTCAGCATCGCGCCCCATTCGGGCGTGGGCGGCTGCGCGCCCATGCCGAGGAACGACAGGCTGGCCGCGGTGATGATCGAGGTGCCCACGCGCATGGTGAAGTACACCACGATGGACGAGATCGTGCCCGGCAGGATGTGGCGGGTGATGATGGTCCAGTCGCTCGCGCCTATGCTTTGCGCCGACTCGATGTAGGTCATGTGCTTGAGCACCAGCGTATTGCCGCGCACCAGGCGCGCGAAGGCCGGCACGCTGAACACCGACACCGCCACGACCACGTTGGTCATGCTGCTGCCCAGGATGGCCACCACGCCCAGCGCCAGCAAAATGCCGGGAAAGGCGAACAGCACGTCCGAGATGCGCATCACGATGCGGTCCCACCAGCCTTCGTAGTAGCCGGCCAGCAGGCCCAGCGCGGTGCCGATCACGCAGCCTATGGCCACCGACAGAAAACCCGCAGCCAGCGAGATGCGCGCGCCCATCAGGATGCGGCTGAAGATGTCGCGCCCGAGCGGGTCCACGCCGAACCAGTGCAGCGCCGAGGGGCCTTCGTTCAGGCGGTCGTAGTCGAAGTAGTTCTCGGCGTCGAAGGGCGCGAGCCAGGGCGCCAGCACGGCCACCAGCACCAGCAGCAGCACGAAGACCAGGGCGGCCATGGCCACGTGCTGCTTCTTGAACTTGCGCCAGAACTCGCGCCAGGGCGTGCGCACCGGCCCGGGCGCGGCGGCTGCGGAAGAGGTCACGGAAGTCGTCATGGGGCGGGCCTCACTTGTAGCGGATCGTGGGGTTGATGAAGCCGTAGAGCATGTCCACCACCAGGTTGATGAGGATGAACTCCAGCGAGAACAGCAGCACCAGCGTCTGGATCACCGGGTAGTCGCGCATGGTCACCGCATCGACCAACAGCCGCCCCAGGCCCGGCCAGTTGAACACCGCCTCGACCACGATGGAGCCGCCCAGCAGAAAGCCGAACTGCAGGCCCATCATGGTGACCACCGGGATCAGCGCATTGCGCAGGCAGTGCTTGAGCACCACCACGCGCTCGTTCAGGCCCTTGGCGCGCGCGGTGCGCACGAAGTCTTCCTGCACCACCTCGACGAAGGAGGCGCGGGTGAAACGCGCCATCACCGCGGCCACGGCCGCGCCCAGCGTGAGCGAAGGCAGGATGTAGTGGCGCCACGAATCGGCGCCCACCGTGGGCAGCCAGCCCAGGTTGACCGAGAAGATCTGCATCAGCATCATGCCCAGCGCAAACGCGGGGAACGAGATGCCCGAGACCGCCAGCGTCATGCCCAGCCGGTCGGGCCATTGATTGCGGTAGACGGCCGAGGCAATGCCTATGCCCATGCCGAAGATGACCGACCAGGCCATGCTGGTGATGGTAAGCGCCAGCGTGGGCATGAAGCGCTCGCCAATCTCCAGCGACACCGGGCGGCGCGTGCGCATCGAGACGCCGAAGTCGCCCTGCACCATGCGCGAGAAGAAGTGCACGAACTGCTCGGGCAGCGGCTTGTCCAGGCCCAGCTCCTGGCGCACCAGCTGCACCGTGGCCTCGTCGGCGTCCTGGCCCGCCGCCAGCCGCGCCGGATCGCCGGGCAGCATGTGGACGAACAGGAACACCAGCACCGCCACGATCAGCAGCGTGGGCAGCAGCCCCAGCAGGCGTTTGAGAAAGTAGTTCAGCATGGCGTCAGAGGGCTCTCGCCCTGTTGCTTCATTTCAGGTATTGCATGGCACTGCACAGAAAGCCTGCGCGGCCCTGCGCAGGCAGCCGAGCAAGGGCCGCCCCGCAGCGAGGGCTGCGTCCCCCTGCCCGCATTGCACCGCAATGCGAGAGCGGGGGGAAGCGGCGAAGCCGCTCAGGGGGGTGTGCTTCACTTCAGCGCGATCTCGTCGCTGTTGATGTTGCCGTCGGGCATCACGTAGACGCCGGACAGGCGCTTGGCGTGGGCGTAGAGCACGTCCTCGGTCACCAGCGGAATGCGCGGCAGGTCCTTGGCGAGCTGCTCCTGCGCGGTCTTGTACAGCGCCGCGCGCTCGGCGCCGTTGGTGGTCAGCAGCGCCTTGGCCACGGCATCGTCAAACACCGGGTTGCTGTAGAAGGCATAGTTCGCCAGCTTGGGCGACCAAGACTCGGTGGAGAACAGCGGGCGCAGCGCCCAGTCGGCCTCGCCGGTCGAAGACGACCAGCCGATGTAGTACAGGCGCGCCTTCGCGGTCTTGGGATCGGGCCAGGAATCGACCAGCTCCACGCGCTTGCCGGGCTCCAGCGCCTCTACCGAGACCTTGATGCCCACCTGCGCCAGCTGCTGCTGCAGGAACTGGATCACCTTCTGGCTGGTGGTGTTGTTGTAGCCGCTCCACAGCACCGACTCGAAGCCGCTGGGGTAGCCGGCCTCCTTGAGCAGCTCCTTGGCCTTGGCCACGTTGTAGGGGATGGGCTGCATCTTCAGCGCGTATTCCACGCCCTGGGGCACAAAGCCCTGGGCCGCGAAGGCATGGCCGCTGAAAGCCACCTTGGCCAGCGCATCCTTGTTGATGGCATAGCCGATCGCCTCGCGCACCTTGGGGTTGTCGAAGGGCTTTTGCAGCATGTTGAAGGTCAGGAAGCGCTGGATGATGGACGGCGCGGACACCACCTCCACCTTGTCGCTCTTCTTGAGCGTGGCGATCTGCTCGTAGGGCAGCGTGAAGGCAAAGTCAGCCTCGCCGGTCTGCAGCATCGCGGCGCGGGTGTTGTTCTCGGTCACCGGCTTCCAGGTAACCTGGTCGACCTTGGGATAGCCCTTCTTCCAGTAGCCGGCGAACTTCTTGCCCACGATGGCCTCGGTCTGCTTCCATTCGACGAACTCGAACGGGCCGGTGCCCACGGGGTGGAAGGCGATGTCCTTGCTGCCCCACTTCTTCAGCGCCGCGGGCGAGATCATCGCGGCCGATGCGTGGGCCAGCGCGTTGATGAAGGGGCCGAAAGGCTCCTTGAGCGTGATGCGCAGCGTCTGCGGGTTCAGCGCCTCGACCTTGGCGACGCGGTTGAACTGGTTGGCGCGCAGCAGGCGGTTGGCCGGGTCCATCACGCGGTCGAGGTTGGCCTTGGCCGCCGCGGCGTTGAAGTCTGTGCCGTCGTGGAACTTGACGCCCTGGCGCAGCTTGAAGGTGTAGCTCAGGCCGTCCTTCGAGACTTCGTAGCCCTCGGCCAGCACGTTCTTGACCTTCATGTCCTTGTCGAACGCGAACAGGCCTTCGTAGAAGCTCTTGGTCACCGCCGTGGTGATGGTGGTGTTGGTGTTGTAGGGGTCCAGCGTCTCGGGCTGCTGGTAGATGGCCAGCACCGCGTTGCCGGCGGCCAGCGCGCTACCCGAGGCAGCGGACGCGGCGATGGCGAGCAAGGCCAGCAGGGCCTGGGCAGAGCGGCGGACAGAAGCGGTTTTCTTCATGGGTGAACTCCGGGTTGGAAAAACAGTTTGATCAAAACAATAGCTGCTAGCGCTTTAATATCCATACTTTCAAATAGTTTTTATATTGAAAACGTTTACTGGAAAGCGCTATTAGCTATCTTTATTCATGCATCGGCTGGCGCCACGAAATGGCCCGGGCCGACCTGCACCAGCGGCGGCACCACCGGCTCGTCGCCCACCGCGCGGATGGGGCTGGGAATCTCGCCTTCGAGCAGCGCGCGCTTGAGGTGGCGGCGCACCGGATCGGCGATCGGCACCGCGGCCATCAGCTTCCTGGTGTAGGGGTGCTGCGGGTTCTCGAAGACCGCGCGGCGCGGGCCGATCTCGACGATGCGGCCCAGGTACATCACCGCCACGCGGTGGCTGATGCGCTCGACCACCGCCATATCGTGCGAGATGAAGAGAAAGGCCACGCCCAGCTCGCGCTGCAAGTCGAGCATGAGGTTGACGATCTGCGCCTGGATGGACACATCCAGCGCCGACACCGACTCATCGGCCACCACCACCTTGGGATTGAGCGCCAGCGCGCGCGCGATCGCGATGCGCTGGCGCTGGCCGCCCGAGAACTCGTGCGGATAGCGCTGCGCATGCTCGCGCGGCAGGCCCACCTTTTCGAGCAGCCATTCCACGCGGGCCTGGGCCTCGGCGGGCGTGCCGACCTTGTGCACCAAAAGCGGCTCCATGATCGAGAAGCCCACCGTGAGGCGCGGATCCAGCGACGCGAACGGGTCCTGGAAGATGAACTGGATATCGCGGCGCAGCGACTGCACCTGGCTCTTCGGCAATTCGAGGATATTGCGGCCGCCGAACTCGATCGCGCCGCTCTGGCTCTCGACCAGGCGCAGCAGCGAGCGACCGGTGGTGGACTTGCCGCAGCCCGACTCGCCCACCAGCGCCAGCGTCTCGCCGGGGTAGAGATCGAAGCTGACCTGCTCCACCGCATGCACGCGGCGCGTGACCTTGTTGAACAGGCCCGAGCGCAGATCGAAGCGCGTGACCAGGTTCTTGACGCGCAGTATCGGCTGGGCGCCGGCGGGCCGGGTATCCAGCGGCGACGACTGGCCAGCCAGGGTGCTGCCGTCGGCGCGCAACAGGTCAAACTGGCGCGGCAGGTCGCTGCCCCGCATCGCGCCCAGCTTGGGCACGGCCGACAGCAGCGCGCGCGTATAGGCATGCTGCGGCGCGGCGAACACCTGGTCGGAAGCACCCTCCTCCACCTTGTCGCCGCGGTACATCACCAGCACGCGGTCGGCCACCTCCGCCACCACGCCCATGTCGTGGGTGATGAAGATCACCCCCATATGCATCTCCTCCTGCAGCTGGCGGATGAGCTGCAGGATCTGCGCCTGGATGGTCACATCCAGCGCGGTGGTCGGCTCGTCGGCAATCAAGAGCTGCGGCTTGCACGACAGCGCCATCGCAATCATCACGCGCTGGCGCATGCCACCCGAGAGCTGGTGCGGAAAGCGGTCGAGCACGTTCCGCGCCTCGGGAATGCGCACCAGCTCCAGCATGCGCAGCGCCTCGGCGCGCGCCGCCGCGCGGTCCATGCCCTGGTGCACGCGGATGGACTCGGCAATCTGGTCGCCCGCGGTGAACACCGGGTTCAGCGAGGTCATCGGCTCCTGGAAGATCATCGCCACGTCGGCGCCGCGCACGCTGCGCATCTGCGCCTGCGAGGCCTGCGCCACATCCAGTACCTGAGAACCCTGGCCACGATCGCGGCGGCGCAGCAGCGCCGAGCCGCTCACGATCTTGCCGCCGCCATGCTCCACCAGGCGCATCAGCGCCAGCGAGGTGACGGACTTGCCCGAGCCGGATTCGCCGACGATGGCCAGCGTCTCGCCCCGCTCGACATGGAAGGACAGGTTGCGCACCGCCTCCACCGTGCGCTCGGAGGTGGCGAAGCGGATCGTCAGATCGCTCACTTGCAGCACGCGCTGCTCAGCCAGCGCCAGGAGAGAAGTGGATGTCATGGTCATGGACAAACTCAAGCAAGGCTGATGCCAGGGCCGGCACCGCTCAGCGGTAGATAAAGGATTCGGGCGCCTGCCCCACGCAGGCCACGCCCCGGTACATGCCCTCGGTGTTGAACGGCAGGCAGACATTCCCGCCGCGATCCACCGCAATCAGGCCGCCGCTGCCGCCAATCGCCGGCAGCGCGCCGTGCACCACCGCCTCGGCCGCGGCCTGCAGCGACAGGCCGCCGTAGGCCATGCGCGCGCATACATCGTGCGCCGCGGCCACGCGGATGAAACTCTCGCCATGCCCGGTGCAAGACACCGCGGCCGTGCGGTCGTCGGCATAGGTGCCCGCGCCGATCAGCGGCGTATCGCCCACCCGGCCCGGGCGCTTGTTCGTCAGCCCGCCGGTGGAGGTGGCCGCGGCAAGGTGGCCATGCGCATCCAGCGCCACCGCGCCCACCGTGCCCATCTTGCGGCCCTCGTGCAGCGGGCTGCCGCCCGAGTGGCTCGCGAGTGCGGCCGCGCCGTCATGGTCCAGCACCGCGCCCACGGCGCGGGCCTGGGCGGCCTGCAGCTGCGCCCGCCGCGCCGCGGTGGAAAAGTAGCCCGGCTCCACCAGGGGCAGCCCGGCGGCGCCGGCCAGCCGCTCGGCGCCGCCGCCGATCATCAGCACATGCTGGCCGTCGCGCATCACCGCGCGCGCCGCCAGCACCGGATTGCGCAGCCGCGCCACACCCGCCACCGCACCGGCGGCCAGCGTGGCGCCATCCATCACCGCTGCATCGAGCTCGTGCGTGGCATCGGCGGTGAAGACCGCGCCATGGCCGGCATTGAAGAGCGGGCAGTCCTCCAGCCCCTGCACCGCCACGCAAACCGCCTCCATGGCCGAGCCGCCCTGCGCCAGCACCGCCTGGCCGGCACGCAGCACCGCCTGCAGCGCGGCGTGGTAGGCCCGCTCCTGCTCGGGGCTGATATGGGCGCGGCTCAAAGTGCCCGCGCCGCCGTGGATGGCGATCACGGGAGAAAAGGAAGGACTCATGGTGTTCGGGAGATAGGGGTCTGGCCGCCGCCGTGCAGCCAGGGCAGCACGGCCTCGGTGACGGACGCCGCGCTCTGCACCGAGGCATTCGCCTGCAGTGCAACAGCGCTGGTCAGGGCCTCGATCAAGGCCAGCACGGTGGCTTCGGAATTCGAGGCGTAGTGGCTCTCGGTCTGGGCAAACAAGCTGATGTGCGCGGCCTCCGCCAGCGGCGACTGGGGTCCATCCGTCAAGGCCAGCACGCGTGCGCCGCGCTCGGCGGCGGCATGTGCCAGCCGGGCCGTCTCGCTGAGGTAGCGCGGAAAGCTGATGCCAATGAACAAGTCGTTCGCACCCATGCGCGACAGCTGGCGCGCACCATGCGAGGCGCCGCCGGCGCTGGCCAGCAGATGCACATTGTCGCAATGCGCCACCAGGCCGTGCTGCAGCAAGCCAGCCAGCCAGCCGCTGGAGCCAAAACCCGCCACATATACCCGCCGGGCGGCCAGGATGGCGCCCACCGCTTCCACGCAGGCCGCCGGCTGCAATGCCTCGCGCGTGGCGGCGATATTGCGCTGGCTCTCTTCCAGCACCGCCACGAAGGCATCGTGCGCCGAGCCGGGCTTTTCCAGCCGCACGCGCAGCTTCTCCACCGGGGCCAGCATGGCCTCGAAGCCCCGCACCAGTTCCGCACGCAGCATCGGGTATCCATCCAGGCCGATCGCGCGGGCAAAGCGATTCGCCGTGGCGACGGACACGCCCACCGCCGCCGCCAGCTCATCGATGGGCATGGTCGCGGCCTGCAGCGGCCGGGCCAGCACATAGTCGGCCATCTGCTGGTGCGAGCGCGTCAGCGCAGGCCGGGCGCGGCCAATGCGCGTAGCGATCGAAACCGTTTCAGGGGCGGCATTCGGCAGCGTGGACATGGGAGGGAGTCTGCTTTTGATAAAAAATTTGCAAACTCACATCTTAAAGAAAATTTTCCATCATTCAAGAGGGAGGGACCGGTTTCAGATTGGGGTAATCACCAGGGCGACGCGGCATGACACCCTCGATGGAAGAAGCAGGCAGAAGAAGAAACGGGAATGCTCTGGGCGCAGAGCCAAGCATGGCTGGCCGCAAAAGTGGCAACAACACTGGAAGCTGCGGGCCACTGCGGCCAACAGTGGTCAATGAGCGTCAATCACGGTCAAGAGGCCGCTTTGGAGGCTCCAAAGACAAAACCCCCCGGCCTATGAGGCGCGGGGGGTATTGCGGTTGTAGAAG
>NZ_JBMDII010000017.1:0-112319 GCF_057808605.1 Comamonas sp. FG99 | reverse complement strand
CCGTGTGAAAGTAGGTCATCGTCAGGCTTCTACAACCGCAATACCCCCCGCGCCTATCGGCCGGGGGGTTTTGTCTTTGGAGATTCCCGAGGAGCCAGACCATGGTGCTGCAAGACATTCTCTATTCCCAAGGGTTCGGCATACGCCGCGTGTGCTTTGGCCTGGTGCAGCAGGGGCATGTGGCCTTGCTGGATGCGGCGGCTTCGCAATGGCTGCCATGCACCGATCCCATGCTCGACATCGAGCCCCGGGGGCTGCGCTTTCGCGTGCAGGGGATCGACTGGGAGTACCACGAAAAGGCCTACCTGCTGCTCAACAAGCCTGCCGGCACCGAATGTTCGCAAAAGCCGTCGGCTTATCCCAGCATCTATACCTTGCTGCCGGCGCCGCTGCGCCAGCGGCCGAGCAAGGGCGTGACCGGGGTGCAGGCCATAGGCCGGCTGGACCAGGACACGACGGGGCTGATCCTGCTCAGCGACGATGGCCAGTTCATCCACCGCATGAGTTCGCCCAAGAAAAAGGTGCCCAAGCTGTACCAGGTGCATGCCAAGCACCCGATCACGGCCCGGCAGGTGGAGCAGCTGCTGGCTGGTGTTATTCTCGACGACGATCCCCAGCCCGTGCGGGCCGCCGCTTGTGTGCAGAGCGGTGAATGCGATCTGGACCTGACGCTGACCGAAGGCAAGTACCACCAGGTCAAGCGCATGCTGGCGGCCGTGGGCAACCGCGTCGAGGCGCTGCACCGCGCGCAGATCGGCCAGCTGCGCCTGCCGGCGGATCTGCCGCCGGGCGGATGGCGCTGGCTGTCCGAGGGCGAGTTGGCGTCGCTGAACGAAAAAGGGTAATGCAATGGGTTTTTCTGCCGAGGGGCCGTTCAAGGCCGATGAAGCGTGGATAGCCACCCCGAAGGCCCGGCTGTTCGTGCGCAGCTGGACGCCGGCAACGGCTGCCCCCGGCAAGGCGCCCATCGTGCTGTTCCATGACTCGCTGGGCTGCACCGAGCTGTGGCGGGACTTTCCTGCCGCGCTGGCGGCGCGCACCGGGCGCCAGGTACTGGCCTACGACCGCTGGGGCTTCGGGCGCTCGGCTGCGCGTGCCGGCGGCCTGGCACTGGATTTCGTCGCGGATGAGGCCAGGAGTTTTTTTCCGGCGCTGCGCGCGCATTGGGGGTTGGGGCGTTTTGTCGCCTTCGGCCACAGCGTGGGCGGCGGCATGGCGGTGCACTGCGCGGCAGCCTTTGCCGGGGACTGCGTCGCGCTGGTTACCGAATCGGCCCAGGCGATGGTGGAAGCGCGCACCCTGCAGGGCATTCGCGAGGCCAAGGCCTGGTTCCAGGACGAGCAGCAGGTCGAGCGCCTGCGCAAATACCATGGCGACCAGGCGCGCTGGGTGCTGGATGCCTGGACCGAAACCTGGCTGGAGCCGGCATTCGCCTCCTGGTCGCTGGCCCCGGTGCTGCCCGCGGTGCGCTGCCCACTGCTGGCCATCCATGGCGCGCAGGATGAGTACGGCTCCGTGGCCCAGCCGCAGATGATCGTCGATCTCAGCGCCGGCCCCAGCCAGCTGGCCATCATGGACGATACCTTTCATGTGCCGCACCGCGAGCGGGCGGATGCGGTGCTGGCGCTGATGGCCGGCTTCCTGGCGCCGATCGAATAGCAATTCCCACAGACTATGCATACCTCTGCACTGGTGCTTTTCTCTGGCGGGCAGGATTCGACTACCTGCCTGGCGCATGCGCTCGGCCGCTACCAGCGGGTCGAGACCCTGGGCTTCGACTACGGGCAGCGCCACAGTGTCGAAATGCAGGCCCGCCTGCAGGTGCTGGGCCGGCTGCGCACCGATTTTCCGCAATGGTCCCCTCGGCTGGGCGAAGACCATGTGCTGTCGCTCGATGTGCTGCGCCAGATCGGCGGCTCTTCGCTGACCGACGACGTGGCCTTTGCCATGCAGGCCGACGGGCTGCCCAATACCTTCGTGCCGGGGCGCAACCTGCTGTTCATGACGCTGGCGGGCGCGCTGGCCTACCGCCGCGGGCTGCAGGTGCTGGTGACCGGTGTCTGCGAGACGGATTTCTCCGGCTATCCCGACTGCCGCGACGACACCATGAAGGCCTTGCAGGTGGCCTTGAACCTGGGGTTGGAGCGGCGGCTGAACATCGAGACGCCACTGATGTGGCTCGACAAGGCCCAGACCTGGGAGCTGGCCTGGCAGCTGGGCGGCCAGCCGCTGGTGGAGCTGATCGTGCAGGACAGCCATACCTGCTACGAAGGCGACCGCAGCCAGCGCCACGATTGGGGCTGGGGCTGCGGCAGCTGCCCCGCCTGCGCCTTGCGCGCCAAGGGCTGGGCGCGCTGGCGGGCAGCCCGGCCCGGCTGATTCACCGTCCGGCCAGCGCCTCGCACAGAAAGGCCTGGCAGGCCGCCACCCAGGGCCGCTGCGCTGCAGGCTCGCCACGCAGCATCAAGGCCAGGCGCCGGCTGATGACCGGCGCGATCAGCGGCCGCACCTGCAGCGCCGGCGTGGCCACGCCCTGGGTGTAGAGCCGCGAGATCACGCCCACGGCCTGGCCCGACTGCACCAGGCTGTACAGCGACTCGCTGTAGCGCATGCGCAGTGCGCCCTCCATCCCGATGCGCTGCTGGCGCAGCGTGGCGACGGCCAGCTCGTAGGTGCTGCCGCGGGCGAACAGCGCCAGGCGCTCGCCGCGCAGGGCCTTCCAGCGCAGGCCGCCCGAGGCGCCGGCCAGGCGATGGCCGGCGGGCAGCAACACCACCAGCTCATCCTCGACCAGCGGCGTGGCGTGCAGGCCCTCGGGCATGTCGAGTTCGGTGGAGATGCCGATATCCACCTCGCCGCCGCGCAGCCCGGCGATCAGCTCGTCGTGCAGCGGATCGCTCACCTGCACGCGCACCTGCGGATGGCGCCGCTCCCATTGCGCCAGCGCCGGCGCCAGCAGGTGCATGGCCGAAGGCAGGCAGGCGATGCGCACCGTCTGCAGGCCGCTGCGCAGCAGCGCGTGCATGTGCGATACGCCGCGGTCGAAGCTGGCCACCAGCCAGGCCGCATCGTCGTGCAGCGCGCGCCCGGCCTCGGTCAGCGCCACATGGTGCGGGCCGCGGTCCATGAGCGTGGCGCCCAGCAGCAGCTCCAGCTCGCGCACGCTGGCCGATATGGCCGGCTGCGACAGCGCCAGTACCTGGGCTGCCTGGCTGAAGCTGCCGTGCTGTGCCACGGCCAGGAAGGCGCGCAGCTGCCGCAGAGTGGGGGCGCGCAGGTTTTGCATAAGAGTGAATGATAGACCTATCAGGTTAAATCATTTTGCTGATAGCAAGCCATGGCCTACCATGCGTGGCCATGAATGCCGCCCCACAAGCCGCCACGCCTGCGCTGACCGCGTTTGCCCAGGCCCTGCCCAAGATGGAATTGCACTGCCACCTGCTGGGCAGCGTGCGCAAGCACACCTTCAGCGACCTGGCCCGGCGCGCCAAGGCGCCGGTTTCGCAGGAAGAGATCGAGGCCTTCTACACCCGCGGCGAAAAGCCCGTCGGCGTGCTGCGCGTGCTGCGGGCGCTTGACCAGTGGCTGCTGCGCACGCCCGACGACCTGCACCGTATCACCTACGAATACCTGCAGGATGCCGCCGCGCACAGTGTGCGCTATGCCGAGTTCTTCTGGAACCCCACCGGCACCGTGCAATGCTCCGGCATGGGCTATGGCCAGGCGCAGGCCGCGATCCTGGCCGGCGCCGCCGATGCGCGGCGCGACCATGGCATCCATGGCCGGCTGGTGCCGGCGATCGACCGCGAGGCCCCGCCCGCGGCCGCGCTGCAGATGGTGGAGTGGATGCTGCAGCACCGCCATGACGATGTGCCCGGCATCGGCATCGACTACCGCGAAAACGACCGCCCGCCCGAGCTGTTCGCGCAGGCCTATGCGCTGGCCCGCCGCCACGGCCTCAAGACCACGGCCCATGCCAGCGAGTTCGGCCTGCCCTGGCACAACCTGCAGACCGCGCTCGATCTGCTGCAGGTGGACCGGGTGGACCACGGCTATACCGTGGTGGACAACCCGGAGCTGGCGGCGCGCTGCGCCGAGCAGGGCATCGTCTTCACCGTGGTGCCCACCAATTCCTACTACCTGCGCACGCTGGCACCCGAGCGCTGGGCGCTGGACCACCCGATCCGGCGCATGCCAGAGCTGGGCATCCGCGTGCATCCCAATACCGACGATCCGACGCTGCACCATGTGACGCCCACCGGCGCCTGGTCGATGATGGTGTGCGACTTCGGCTTTTCGGTGGCCGAGCTGCGCGGCTTCATGTTCAACGGCATCGATGCCGCCTGGATCGATGCATGCGACAAGCACACGCTGCGCGCCGAGTGGAGCGCCGAATTCGATGCGTTGTGCACCCGGCTGAATCCCCAATCCTCCCTGCAAGCCTGACGACCATGTTCAAGAAACTCTCCCTCGCCCTGGCCTCCGTGCTGCTGGCCACAGCTTCCCATGCGGCCGATTCCGCCTGGCCCACGGCCCGCCCGATCACGCTGATCGTGCCTTTCAGCGCCGGCGGCAGCGTGGATGCCACCGCGCGTCTGCTGGCGCAGAAGCTGGGCGAGCGCCTCAAGCAGTCGGTGGTGGTGGACAACGTGGCCGGCGCCGGCGGCGCCATCGGCGTGAACAAGGCGGTGCATGCCAATGCCGACGGCTATACGCTGGTGATGGGGGCGGACAGCCCGATCGCCATCGCCAAGCTCGTCAACCCCGCAGCGGTGCGCTACGACGCGCTCAAGGACCTGGCGCCGGTCGCCATGGTCAACACCGCGCCGCTGGTGCTGGTGGCGCGCAGCAGCCTGCCGGCCGCCAGCCTGGGCGACGCCATCCAGCTGGCGCAGAAGGAGCCCGGCAAGATCAGCTATGCCACCTCGGGCATAGGCACCATCCTGCACCTGGCGATGGAGCGCATCAGCGAGCAGGCCAAGGCCCAGTTCGTGCATGTGCCCTACAAGGGCGGCGGCCAGATCGTGACCGACGTGGCCGGCGGCCAGGTGGATCTGGCGATGCTGATCAGCGTGACCGCGATGCCCCAGATCCAGGCCGGCAAGCTCAAGGCCCTGGCGGTGACCTCGGCCCAGCGCCTGCCCGAGCTGCCCAACGTGCCCGCGGTGGCCGAGACGCCTGGCCTCAAGGGCTACCAGATGGTGTCGTGGGCCGGCCTCTTCGCGCCGGCGCGCACGCCCGCGGCCGTGGTCGACAAGCTCAACCACGAGGTCAACGCGGTGCTGGCCATGCCCGAGGTGAAGGCCAAGCTGGCCGAGCAGGGCGCGGTGGCGGCCGGCGGCGGCACGCCGGCCCAGTTCGGCCAGTTCGTGCAGGGCGAGCAGGCCCGCTACGCGCAGATCGTGAAGGCGGCGCGCATCAAGGCCGATTGAGCGCCGCGATGCGCCTGAGCGCATCGACGAAGCCCGCCACCTGCCCGTGCTCGCTCTCGCGGCGCCAGACCACGCCGACCGGGCCGAAGGGAATGGGCCGCGCCAGCGGCAGCAGCCGCAGCAGGCCCAGCGCCTGCAGGTGCCGGGCCATGGCGCCCGAGCAGGCGCCGATGTAGTCGGTGGCCTGCAGCACGGTCTGCAAGGTGGTGATGGTGGCGGTCTCCACCATGGGCCGCACCCAGGAGCCCTGGTGCTCCAGCATCGCGGCATCGAGCTGGGTGCGCATCAGCGTGCCCTTGGGCGGCATGATCCAGGGGCAATGCATCAGCTGCGCAAGGCTGTGCTCTCGCGCCTGCTGGGCGAGCGGATGGTGCGGGCCGGCGACCACGCAGATATCGTCCTCGAACAGCAGCTCGTGCTGCAGGTGCGGGCCGAAGGCCCGGGCGTCGATGCTGCCCACCACCAGGTCGAGATCGCGCTGCTCCAGCCCCGCCAGCAGTTCGTTGAACGCGGCCTCGGTCATCTGCAGCGCCACCGAGGGATGGCTGCGCTGGAAGGCCACCATGGCCTGCGGCACCAGGTGGGCCACGCCGGCCCAGATGCTGCCGATGTGCAGCCGCGCCGACAGGCCCGCGGCAATCGCGTCCAGCTCGGTGTGGGCGCGCGACACCTCGCCCAGCACGCGGACCGCGAGCCGGTGCAGGGCCTCGCCCGCCGGCGTGAACTGCAGCTTGCGCCCACGCAGCGCCAGCGGCGTGCCCGCCAGGTTCTCCAGCTCCAGCAGCCAGTGCGACATGGCCGACTGCGTCATGTGCATGCGCTGCGCGGCCCCGGTGAGCGTGCCGGCATCCTTCAGGATGAGCAGCGACTCCAGGTGGCGAATCTTCAGGCGGCGCGCCCAGGCGATGGTTTCAACGGCTTCATGCATGAGTAAATGCTAATGTATTCATCACGGAATTTCGCAATGAATTTCATGGGAAAACTCCAATAATTCCGGGTTGAAGGAATTAGTGTTTTCTCATGCAAGGAGCGTTTTTGTGAAGCGTCGTGAATTCGGCCGTCTGGCCCTGTCTTCGATGGCCGCTGCGGCGGCCGGTATGCCTGTGCTGGCGGGGGCGCAGGCTGCCTATCCGGGCCGGCCGGTGCGGCTGGTGATCTCGCAGGCGGCGGGCGGCAGCTCCGACACCATCGCGCGCCTGTGGGCCGAGATCGCCGCCAAGCAGCTGGGCGGCTCGGTGGTGGTGGAGAACAAGCCGGGCGCGGGCGGCATCATCGCGGCGCAGGCGGTGCTGGCGCAGCCGGCCGACGGCTACACGCTGTTCTTTGCCGGCGTGTCGCAGATGGTGCTCAACCAGTTCGTCTACAAGCCGCTGCCCTACAGCCCGCTGACCGATTTCGCGGGCGTGGGCATGCTGACCACCGTGCCCTTCGTGCTCGTGGCCAGCCCCAAGTCGGGCATCAAGAGCTTCCAGGACCTGGTGGCCCAGGCCAGAAAGCAGCCGGGCGCGCTGAACTTCTCGTCTGCCGGCCTGGGCAACTCGACCCACCTGGCGGTGGAGCTGCTGCAAAAGCGCGCCGGCATCCAGATGACCCATGTGCCCTACAAGGGCGAGACCGACGGGCTGCTGGCGCTGGCCAGCGGCGACGTGCAGCTGATGGCGCCGGTGCTGGGCACCGCGCTGCCGCAGATCAAGGCCGGCAAGGTGGTGCCGCTGGCGCTGTTCGCGCCCCGGCGCATGCCCGAGCTGCCCGAGGTGCCCACCGCCCGCGAGCTCGGCCTGCAGGGCTTCGATTCGCTGGGCTGGAGCGGCATTGCGGTCAAGGCCGGCACGCCGCCCGAGATCATCGCCCGGCTGCATGCCACGATCGCGGCCTTCCACCGCGATCCGCGCGTGCAGGAGCGGCTCAAGACCATGGCCACGATCGCGATGGAGGGGCCGTCCGGGCAGCTGATGGAAACCGCCAGGCGCGACTCGGCCACCTGGGCCGACGCGATCTCCGAGCTCAAGCTCTCGGCCCAGTGAACCGGAGCGGCACGATGGCGAAACAAGCAATGGTCTGCTGCGCCCAGCCCGAGGCGGCGGAGTCGGGCATCGAGATCCTGCGCCAGGGCGGCAACGCCGTGGACGCGGCGGTGGCCACGGCGCTGGCGCAGACGGTGGTCGATCCGCTGATGTGCGGCATCGCCGGCTTTGGTACCGCGGCGGTCTACCTGCCGGGGCGGGCGCACGAGTATTTCGACTTCCACTCGCCCGCACCCCGCGCGGCGCGGCCCGGCATGTGGGAGCATTTGCTCGAAGGCGAGGCGCGCGACGGCTTCGGCTTCGTGCTCAAGGGCCGGGTCAACGACATCGGCCCGCAGTCTATCGGCGTGCCGGCCACCCTGCGCGGGCTGCAGCGCATGCACGAGGCCCATGGCACGCTGCCCTGGGCGGCCGTGGTGGAACCCGCGATCCGTTGGGCGGCGGACGGCTTTTTCGTGCGCCCGGGCATGTACACCTTCTGGATGGACGAGCCCGCGATGGGCCGGGTCAGCAACCGCGAGCGGCTGCTGTACTCGGCCGAGGGCCGGCAGCTGTACTGCCGGGCCGACGGCAGCCCCAAGCCCACCGGCACGCCGCTGGCCAACCCCGGCATGGCGCGGGTGCTGGAGCAGATCGCCGCCGACGGCGCCGAGGTCTTCTACACCGGCGCGCTGGCCGAGCGCATGGCTGCCGACCTGCAGGCCCAGGGCGCGCTGGTGTCGCTGGAGGACCTGGCCGGCTACGACGTGCAGCGCCTGGCGCCGCTCGAAGGCAGCTACCGCGGCCGGCGCGTGACCACCAACCAGCCTCCTGGCGGCGGCGCGATGCTGCTGCAGATGCTGAACCTGCTGGAGCAGTTCGACCTGTGCGAGCTGGGGCACAACACGCCCGAGTACATCCGCACCGTGTGCGAAGCGATGAAGCTGGCCACCGTGGCCAAGGACCGCTTCATCGGCGATCCGCGCTTTGTGGAGGTGCCGCTGGGCGAGCTGCTGTCCAAGGACCGGGCGCGCGAGGCGGCCGCGCGCATCCGCGCCGGCCACAAGGCCAGCGTGGTGCGGGTGAACCCGGGCGCGGTGGTGCCGCGCGACACCACCCACCTGAGCGTGGTGGACGGCGACGGCAACTGCGTGGCCATGACGCATTCGCTGGCCATGCCCTCGGGCGTGATGACGCCGGGCATGGGCTTTTTCTACAACGGCTGCATGGGCGTGTTCGATCCGCGCCCGGGCCGTGCCGGCAGCATCGCGCCGGGCAAGAGCCGCTTCACCTCGTCGTGCCCGAGCATCGTCTTTGGCGGCGCCAATGGCGACATGCCCGAGATCGTGCTGGGCGCGCCCGGCGGCACCCAGATCGCCATGGGCGTGCTGCAGGCCATCGTCAACGTGCTCGATTTCGGCATGGACATGCAGCAGGCCGTGTCCGCGCCGCGCTTCTCCTCCACCAGCAACGCCATCGACGTCTGCAACCGCATCCCGCGCTACACCACGCGCGTGCTGCAGGAGCAGGGCTACGAAGTGCTGCGCAACCCCTACAACTACACCATTGGCTGGGTGCATGGCATCCGCATCGCCGCTGGCGGGCTGCAGGGCGGCGCCGACCCGGGGCGCGACGGCGTGGCGCTGCAGACCGCGCTGTAGCGGGCCGAGCGTCAGGCAGTGATGGCGGGCAGCCGCTGCTTCAGGAAGTCGAGGAACACCCGGGTCTTGACCGGCAGGTGCGCGCGCTGCGGGTGGTAGGCATAGAAGCCCGGAAAGCTGGCGCGATACGGCGCCAGCACCTCGACCAGCGCGCCGCTTTGCAGCAGCGGCGCCATCGATTCGCTCCAGCCCATGGCCAGGCCCACGCCGCCCAGCGCGGCCTGCAGGCCGGCTTCCCAGTGGTTGACCACCAGCGGCCCATGCACCGCGCGCTCGGTCAGCGCACCATCCACCGTGAACTCCCACTTGTAGACCGCGCCGCTGCTGCGCATGCGGTAGTTGATGCAGCGGTGCCGCTGCAGCTCGTCGGGGTGCTGCGGCTGCCCATGGGCCTGCAGGTAGCCGGGCGCGGCCACGCAGCACAGGCGGAATTCGCGCGTCAGCCGCACCGCGATCATGTCGCCCTCCAGCGAGTCGCCGATGCGTATGCCCAGATCGAAGCCCTCGCGCACGATGTCGACGAAGCCGTCGTCATACACCAGCTCCAGCGCGATGTGCGGATGCCGCGCAAAGAACTCGGCCAGCAGCGGCTCCACCAGCACACGGCCGGCGGGATGGGCCAGCGTGAGGCGCAGCGTGCCGCCCTCCACGCCGGCGCTGCTCTGCAGGTCTTCGGTGGCGCTGCGCAGGCTGGCCAGCGCGGGGGCCACGCGCTCCAGATAGGCTCGGCCGGCCTCGGTGAGGTTCACGCTGCGGGTGGTGCGCTCGAACAGGCGCACGTCGAGCCGCGCCTCCAGCTTCTTGATGGTCTGCGACAGGGCGGCCGGCGTTACGCCCAGAGTATGCGCGGCATAGGTGAGGCTGCGGTGCTGGGCCACCTGCTCGAAGGCCGCCAGCGAGGCCAGGATCTCGGGCTTCATGGGGCTTTATTTTTAAGCAAAACTTGATAACTTACGTAGATAGGCTATCTTTTTCTTTCAAACGAGCTGCGGCACACTGCTCGCCACCCCCGCGCACGCGATGTGTGCCGTGGTGGGCCCTGCAACCAGAAAGAGAACGCCCCATGCCCGTGAAATTCACCCTCAACGGCAAGCCGACTTCGGTCGACGTCGATCCATCCACCCCCATACTCTGGACGCTGCGCGATACGCTGGGCCTGCAGGGCACCAAGTTCGGCTGCGGCATGGCCATGTGCGGTGCCTGCACGGTGCACTTGAACGGGCAGGCGATCCGCTCGTGCATCACGCCCATCTCGGCCGCCGCGGGGCAGAAGCTCGGCACCATCGAGGCGCAGGCCGCCGACAAGGTGGGCAAGGCCGTCGAGGACGCATGGGTGCGCCACGACGTGGCCCAGTGCGGCTATTGCCAGAGCGGCCAGATCATGAGCGCCACCGCGCTGCTCAAGGGCAACAAGGCACCCAGCGATGGCGATATCGACGCCGCCATGGCCGGCAACATCTGCCGCTGCGGGACCTACGCCCGCATCCGTGCGGCCATCCATGACGCGGCCAAGACCCTGGCCTGAACCCGAGGAGCGCCCCATGCATTTCACCACCGACATGCTCCAGGATCTGCCGCGCGGCCTGCGCCCGCTGCTTGATGACGCCGAGGCGGCTTGCGCTTGCAGTGGCGCATCGCGCCGCAGCTTTCTCAAGCTCGCCACCGCATCGGGCTTTGCGCTGGGCGCCTTTCCGGCCGGCGTGCTGGCCCAGGCCGGCGGCGAGGCCGCGAATGGCGGCCTCAAGCCTACGCAGCAGCCTGCCGCATTCGTGAAGATTGCGCGCGACGGCATTGTCACCGTCACCATCAACCGGCTGGATTTCGGCCAGGGCGTGCAGACTGGCCTGCCCATGGTGCTGGCCGAGGAGCTGGACGCCGACTGGTCCCAGGTGCGCAGCAACCACGGCAATGCCGATCCGGCCTATGTGGACCCGGTGATGGGCTTTCACCTCACCGGCGGCTCCACCGCGATCAAGCATTCATACACCCAGTACCGCGAACTCGGCGCGCGCACCCGCGCGATGCTGGTGGCGGCCGCGGCCCGGCGCTGGGGCGTGCCGGCCGACTCGCTGCGCACGCAGTCCGGCCAGGTGATCGGCCCGCGCGGCAAGAAGCTGGGCTATGGCGAGCTGGCCGATGCCGCGATGAAGCTGCCCGTGCCGCAGGCCGTCACGCTGAAGGAGCCGAAGGATTTCCGCATCATCGGCCAGCCCACCGGCCGCATCGATGCGCGCGCCAAGTCCAGCGGAAACCAGGCCTACGGCATAGACACCCGGCTGCCAGGCATGCTCACTGCCGTGGTGGCGCACCCTCCCATCTATGGCGGCAAGCCGGCCTCGGTGGATGACAGCGCTGCCAAGGCCATCAAGGGCGTGCGCGCCGTGCTGCGCATACCGAGCGTGCATGGCGGCGAGACGGTGGCCGTGGTGGCCGATGGCTACTGGCCCGCCAAGCTGGGGCGCGATGCGCTCAAGCTCGAGTGGGATACCGCATCGCTGGGCAAGGTGGATTCGGCCCAGCAGATTGCCCAGTACCGCGAGCTGGCGCAAAAGCCCGGTGCGCTCAAGTACGACGCCGATGTGTCCAAGCTCGGCAGCGCGCCGCACAAGATCAGTGCGGAGTATCTGTTTCCCTACCTGGCCCACACCCCCATGGAGCCGCTCAACTGCACGGTGCGCCTGACCGGCCAGGGTGCGTCGGCCCAGGCCGAGCTGTGGCTGGGCACGCAAGCGCCGGGCTGGGAGGCGGCCACGGCCGCGCGCATCCTGGGCGTGGCGCCCAAGAATGTGCGGGTGCATGTGCAGATGGCGGGCGGCGGCTTCGGGCGCCGTGCCACGCCCGGCAGCGACTACGTGGCCGAGGCCTGCCAGATCGCCAAGGCCGCGCGCGCAGCCGGCGTGGATGCGCCGGTGCGCCTGGTGTGGAGCCGCGAGGACGATGTCAAGGGTGGCTACTACCGCCCCATGCACCTGCACCGCGCCGAGATCGGCTTCGACGAACAGGGCAGGGTGCTGGCCTGGGACCATGTCATCGTCGGCCAGTCCATCGCCCACGGCACGGCCTTCGAGGGCTTCATGGTCAAGGATGGCGTGGACAGCACGGCCGTCGAAGGCATGAGGGAGCCCTACGACCTGCCCATGCGCCTGTCGGTGCACCATCCGGTGCTGAACGCGCCGGTGCTGTGGTGGCGCAGCGTGGGCTCGACCCACACCGCCTTCGTGATGGAGACGCTGATCGACGAGATCGCCCGCACGGCCAAGCTCGATCCGGTCGAGTACCGCCTCAAGCAGTTCGGCAGCAAGCACCCGCGCCACAGCGCCGCGCTGCAGCTGGCGGTGGACAAATCCGGCTACGGCAAGCGCCAGCTGGCGCAGGGCCGGGCCTGGGGCGTGGCGGTGCACGAGTCCTTCGAGTCGGTCGTGGCCTATGTGGTCGAGGTCTCGGTGCAGGACGGCACGCCGAAGCTGCATGCGGTCACCGCCGGCGTGCACTGCAACCTGGCGGTCAATCCGAAGAGCGTGGAAGCGCAGGTGCAGGGCGGCGCGCTGATGGCGCTGGGCACCTGCCTGCCCGGCGCGGCCATCACCTTCAAGGACGGCGTGGTGGAGCAGGGCAACTTCAACGACTACACCGTGGCCCGCCTCACCGACATGCCGGCCGTTGCGGTGCACATCGTGCCCAGCGCCGATGCGCCGACCGGCATGGGCGAGCCGGGCGTGCCGCCGCTGGCGCCGGCTTTTGCCAATGCGCTGGCGTGGCTGACGGGCAAGAGCCTGCGGCAGTTGCCATTCAAGCTGGCCTGACGCCCGCGGCTTGATGCTGTGGCGCGCACGCCCGCGCTCTGGGCGATGCCCTATGCGGCACTCTCCGGCAATGCCCGCTGCGCCCAGAAATCCCGGTAGCCGGTGATCTCGTGGGCCGCCTGGCGCAGCCGGCGCGCGGGCTCGGGGTGGCTGGCGGCCACGCGCCGGGCGACGGCGTTGAGCGGCGGCACGCAGGCCTGGGGCGCAGCCTGCAGCCGCTGCAGGCGCCGCAGCGCGGCGCGCACCGCGCGCGCGGTGCCGCGGCACAGGGCGGGGTCTGCCGCCAGGCCGTGCAATGCCTGGATGGCGTGGCCCACGTGCAGCGCGGCCAGCCCGCATTCGGCGGCCTGGGCGCCGCGCTGCGCGCCGGCCTGCTCGGCCATGCGCACCAGGCGCAGCAGGCGGTGGTACAGGCGCGCGCGCCAGACCCGCCCGTTCTGGGCGTGGCGGCGGGTGGCGGCCATGGCCTGCAGTTCGCGGACCATCATGGTGCGCAGGCGCTCAAGCCGCCCCTGCAGCGTGACCGGCAGGATGAAGCGGTAGGCGGCCCAGCCCGCGAGCGGGCCCGAGACCACCGCCAGCCCCAGCGCCAGCGCATGGCCGAAGCTCGCGGTCTGCGGGTAGTGGGGCTGCAGCAGGAGCAGCAGCACCATGTTGCAGTCGTAGCCCGAGAGCATGGTGCGCCGGTGCGAGAACAGCAGCGCGCCGACGAAGATGAAAGGCAGCGTCAGCCACACCAGCCCCGCCTGGCTGCTGGCGAAGGGCCAGGCCAGCCACTGGCAGGCCAGGGCCACGAGCACGCCGATGGCCTGGCCCAGCGTCACATGGCGCATGGCCGCCGCCGGGTTCTCGGAGCCGGAGAACACGGTCAGCATGATGGCCATGCCCAGCAGCATGTAGGCGCCGCCGCTCCAGCCCGTGGCGATCCAGAGCAGGCCGACCAGGGCGCTGGACGAGGCCGCGCGCAGCATGGCACGGCGCGCCCCCAGCCAGTCGCTGTGCAGCACCACAGGCCAATGGTGTGGGTAATGATGCGGGTGATTGCGCACGCCATGGTGCACAGCGCCGCTGGCCGCCAGGTGGGCCTGCAGCGCCAGGCCCAGCGGCGTGAGCATGTCGGCCGCCAGCTGCCAGGGCGCGGCGCTGTCGCGTGCCCGGGCCAGAGCCTGCGCCGCGCGCAGGAGCTGGGGCTCGGTCTCCAGCGCCTGGGCGGCCTCGCGCAGCGCGGCGGCCACCTCGCGGGCCTGGGTTGCGCCGAAATCGGCGGGCGGCTGCAGCAGCGGCGCGTCGCGCAGCCACAGCAGGGCGGAGACCTGGGCGTTCATGAGGCGGCGCAGCGCGCGCACGGCCTCGCGCGAGCGCTGTGAGCCCGCGGCATGCGGCTCCAGCCCTTCCTCGATCACCGCGATGGCCAGCAGCCGCTGTGCCAGCTCCTGAGCGCCGATGGCGCTGCGCCCGTGCGCCTGGAAGCCGTCGGCCAGCTCGCGCAGCAGCCGCGCCAGCTGCTGGCGGATCTCGGTATTGCCCGGAATCTCGCCGCCGCGGGGGGTGAACAGCCAGCCCACGAGCAGCGCCGCGAGCACGCCCGTCAGCGCGGTGAACAGCCGGTCCCAGCCCAGCGCGAAGACCCGCTCCGGGTGGGCGGTGTCGAGCAGGGCCACCATGGCCGCCGAATAGCCGGCCAGCATGGTGCCGTAAGCCATGAAGCTGCGCAGCAGGTTGCCGATGCCCGCGCACAGGCCGAGCCAGGCGGCCAGGCCCAGCACCAGCCACGGCAGGCTGCCTTGGGCGAGCAGCACCAGGCCCACGCCCACGGCCGTGCCGGCGATGGTGCCCGCGAAGCGGTAGAAGCTCTTTTCGAGCAGTTGCCCGCGCAGCGGCTGCGACGCGGCCCAGACGGTCATCGCGGCCCATTGGGGATGCTCCAGCCCCAGCTGCCAGGCGGCCAGCAGGGCCAGGCAGGCGGCCAAGGCGGTGCGCAGGTGCTGGCGCAGGCGCGCGGCGTCGAAGCCCCAGCGTGCCGCCGCCTCCAGCAGGCGGCCGTAGGCATGGTGCAGTGCGTTCACGATGGCTGGCCCTCGGCGCGCAGCGCGGCCATGCGCGCCTGGATCTTGGCCAGGCCCGAGAGCATGGCCTGCACCTCGGCATCGTCCAGGTCCTGCAGCATGGCCAGCTCGGCCTGCAGCATGGTGGCGCGCACGCGGTCCACGGCCTGGTTGCCGGCGGCGGTCAGGAAGATGCGCTTGCTGCGCCGGTCGCCGGGGTCGGCGCGGCGCTCCACCCAGCCATGGCCTTCGAGGATGTCGAGCAGCCGCACCAGGCTGGAGCCATCGAGGCCCACGCGCTCGGCCAGCTCCTTCTGGGTGACGCCGTCGCCCCAGGCGCGCAGGTGGATCAGCGGCGCCCAGGTGGCGTCGGTCAGCCCGTCGCAGGCCAGTTGCTCCTCGACCTGGCGGCGCCATTGGCGCACCAGGGTGACCATCAGGAATCCGAGTCGGGCGCGGGGTGGGGCTGCGGCAAATGACATGCCGAGATTATCTTTGACATTCAATTAATTTGCAATACAAACTAATTGAATGTGCATTTAATCAGGGAATATTCCCTGGGTACCGCGACGATTCAGCGCGCGAGGAAGTCCAGCACCATGCGGTTGAAGGCCGGTGCATGCTCCCACTGCGCCCAGTGGCCGCAGCGGTTGAAGATGTGCATCTCGGCGTCGGGGATGCCCCAGATCACGCGCAGGCCCACATCCAGCGGCACGAAGCGGTCATCGCGGCCCCAGATGACCAGGGTCTGGGCGCGGATCTCGTGCAGGCGGTGGCCGTAGTCGCTGAACTGCCTGGGGTTGACCTGCAGGCTCTTGACGAAGTTTTCGAGATGGTCACGGCGCGCGAGGATGTTGGCCAGGCGCTGTTCGTACAGAGCCTCGGTGAGGCTGCTCGCGTCGTAGACGAAGACGTTCATCATGCGCTTGAGGTTCTCGACCGTCGGCTCGCGGTAGAGCGCGCCGATGAGCTTGATGCCCTCGGTGGGCATGGGCACGAACTGGCTGGGGCCGCCCGTGCCGCCGCCCATGAGCACCAGGCGGCCGGTGCGCTCGGGGTTGGCCAGCGCGAAGCCCACGGCGCTGTGCGCGCCCATGGAGTTGCCGATGAGGTGCACGCGGCCCTCGATGCCCAGGCCGTCGAGCACCGCGCGCAGGCAGCGGGCGTTGAGGTCGGAGCGCGAGCCGGTGCTGACGATGCTGTCGCTCTTGCTCCAGCCCGGGCAGTCGAGCAGCAGCACGCGGTAGCCGGCCGCAGCCAGCGGCTCGATGTTGCGGTGGAAGTTGGCCCAGCCGCTGGCGCCCGGCCCCGAGCCGTGCAGCAGGACGACGGTCTGCCCGCCCTGGCCGACGTCGTTGTAATGCAGCCGCAGCGGCAGGCCGTCTTCGGTGATGGTGATGAAGCGGCTCGTGGCCTCTTCGGTGATGCTGGTGTTCATGGAAATGCCTTGGAGGGTGGGAGTGCAGAGGGGGGGCGCATCAGGCGCGCTGCTTGAGGATGTCCAGAGCCACATCGACGATCATGTCCTCCTGGCCGCCCACCATGCGGCGGCGGCCCAGCTCCACCAGGATGTCCACCGTCTTGATGCCGTAGCGTGCCGCCGCCGCCTCGCTGTGGCGCAGGAACGAGCTGTACACCCCCGCATAGCCCAGCGCCAGCGTCTCGCGGTCCACGCGCACCGGCCGGTCCTGCAGCGGGCGCACGATGTCGTCGGCCGCATCCATCAGCTTGTACAGGTCGGTGCCATGGTTCCAGCCCAGGCGGTCGATGGCGGCGATGAAGGCTTCCAGCGGCGCATTGCCCGCACCCGCGCCCATGCCCGCCAGGCTGGCGTCCACCCGGTCGCAGCCTTCCTCCACCGCCACGATGGAGTTGGCCACGCCCAGGCTCAGGTTGTGGTGCGCGTGCATGCCGGTCTGGGTCTCGGGCTGGAGCACATCCTTGAAGGCCCGGAAGCGCTCGCGCACATCGTTCATGTTCAGCGCGCCGCCCGAGTCCACCACATAGCAGCAGGTGGCGCCATAGCTCTCCATGAGCCTGGCCTGCCGGGCCAGCGCCTGCGGCTCGGTCATGTGGCTCATCATCAGAAAACCCACGGCCTCCATGCCCAGCTTGCGGGCGTACTCGATATGCTGGCGCGAGACATCGGCCTCGGTGCAATGCGTGGCCACGCGCACCACGCGCACGCCGGCGTCGTAGGCGTTCTTCAGGTCGTGCACGGTGCCGATGCCCGGCAGCAGCAGCGTGGCGATCTTGGCGTGCTTGACCACGCTGGCCACGGCGGCTATCCATTCGAGATCGGTGTGCGCGCCAAAGCCATAGTTGAAGCTGGAGCCCTGCAGGCCGTCGCCATGGGCCACTTCGATGGAATCCACCTTGGCTTCGTCCAGCGCCTGGGCGATCTGCCGGGCCTGCGCCACGCTGTACTGGTGGCGGATGGCGTGGCTGCCGTCGCGCAGCGTCACGTCCGAGATATAGATCTTCTTGGATGCTTGCATGGTGTCTCGTCTCCTCAGGCGGCCACGGTGGCGGCCAGCATGCGCGCGGCCATGGTCTCGGCCGTGCGCAGGCCGGCGCTGGTCATGATGTCCAGATTGCCGGCATAGGCCGGCAGGTAGTGGGCCGCACCCTCGACCTCCAGGAAGATCGAAGTCTTCAGGCCCGTGAGCGCATCGCCCACGCCCGGAATACGGATCGGCGCGGCGATGCGCTCGAACTGCACCGCCTGCTTGAGGCGGTAGCCCGGCACATAGGCCTGCACGGCGGCGGCCATCTGCGCCACCGACTCGGCGATCGCATCCTCGTCGGCCGGCGCGCTCAGCGTGTAGACCGTGTCGCGCATGATCAGCGGCGGCTCGGCGGGGTTGAGCACGATGATCGCCTTGCCCTTGGTGGCGCCGCCCACCACCTCGATCGCCTTCGACGTGGTCTCGGTGAACTCGTCGATATTGGCGCGCGTGCCAGGGCCGGCGCTCTTGCTGGAGATCGAGGCCACGATCTCGCCATAGTGCACCTTGGCCACGCGCGACACCGCCGCCACCATGGGGATGGTGGCCTGGCCGCCGCAGGTGACCATGTTCAGGTTGGGCGCATCCAGGTGCGCGTTGCCGTTGACCACCGGGATGCAGTACGGGCCGATGGCTGCGGGGGTGAGATCGATCATGCGGATGCCAGGCTTGAGCGCGCGCAGCAAGGCGTCGTTCTGGACATGGGCGCTGGCGCTGGTGGCATCGAACACAAAGTCGATATCGGCGAACTCGGCCATGCGGGTGAGGCCTTGCACACCTTCATGCGTGGTGGCCACGCCCATGCGGGCGGCGCGCGCCAGGCCGTCGGAGGCGGGGTCGATGCCGACCATGGCGGCCATCTCGATGTGCTGGCCGTGGCGCAGGATCTTGATCATCAGATCCGTGCCGATGTTGCCGCTGCCGATGATGGCGGCCTTGAGTTTGCGGGTCATGTCTGCTGCTCCTTCAGGGCTCAGTCGATGGAGGCGCCGCTGGCCTTGATCAGCGGTGCCCAGCGCGCGATCTCGGCCTGCATGAAGCTGCCGAACTGCGCGGGCGTGGAGGGGAAGGGCTGCATGCCCTGTTCGGCGAAGCGCTTGAGTACCTCGGGGTCCTGCATGGCCTTGAGGATGGCCTCGTTGAGCCGCTGCACCACGGCGGCCGGCGTGCCGGCCTTGGCCACGGCGCCGAACCAGACGCCCGCATCCACACCGGCGATGCCGAGCTCGCGCAGCGTCGGCACCTGGGGCAGTTGGGGCGAGCGCTTGTCGGCGGCGATGGCCAGCGGCTTGAGCTTGCCGCCCGCGATCAGCGGCGCGGTGGTGATCACCGGATCGAACATGAAGTCCACCTGGCCGCCCATCACGTCCTGCAGGGCCGGGGTCGAGCCCTTGTAGGCCACATGGCGGTAGCTGCCGCCGGCCTGGCCGCGGAAGGTCTCGCCCAGCAGATGGCCTATCGAGCCCATGCCCTGCGAGGCATAGTTGAGGCCGCCCTTGCGCTCCTTGGCCTGGCGCACCAGCTCGGCCACGCTGTGCAGCGGGCTGTTGGCGGGCACGACCAGCACCAGCGGCGAGGCGATCAGCGAGGTGATGGGCGTGAAGTCCTTGACCGGGTCATAGGAGAAGCGGCGAAACAGCGTGGGGTTGATGGCGAACATCTCGGTTGCCGCCACGTAGAGGGTATGGCCGTCGGCCGGCTGCTGGCGCACATGGGCCGCGGCGATCTGGCCGCCGCCGCCGGGCCGGTTGTCCACGACCACGGGCTTGCCCAGCTGCTCGCCCATCTTATGGGCCAGCGCGCGGGCCACGGTATCGGTGATGCCGCCGGCCGGAAAGGGCACGACCATGGTCAGCGGCCGGCTGGGAAAGTTCTGGGCCTGGGCCGGCAGGACTGCTCCGGCCAGCGCCATGAAGAGAAGGCGGGTGAGGGTACGTCGGTTGCACATGGATGTTGTCTCCTGGTGGTGTCGTTGCTCGTCTTTGGGGGGGATGGTTTTCAGGTGCCGAAGCGCGCGCGCACCGTGCCCACGCCGCTGATATGGGCCTCGAAGCGGTCGCCGGGCTGCACGGCCACCATGGGGCCCAGCGCGCCGGTGAGCACCAGGTCGCCCGCGCGCAGCGGCTGGCCCAGCGCGGCCAGCTTGCGCGCCAGCCAGGCGGCGGCATTGAGGGGGTGGCCCAGGCAGGCCGCGCCCGAGCCCGTGGATACGGTGTCGCCATTGCGCTGCATGCGCATGTCGCAGAGCTTGAGGTCCAGCCCATCGAGCTTCACCGGCACGGCGCCGAGCACGAGCAGGCCGCTGGAGGCGTTGTCGGCCACGGTGTCGACGAAGCGGATGTCCCAGTCGGCGATGCGGCTGCCGACGATCTCGATGGCGGGCAGCACATAGGCCGTGGCCGCGATGACGTCGGCCACGGTGGCGTCGCGCAGGTCCAGCTCGCGCGAGAGCACGAGGGCGACCTCGGCCTCGGCCTTGGGCTGCTGGGTGCGGGCCATGGGAATGGGCTCGTCGTCGCCATAGACCATGTCGGCGAACAGGGTGCCGAAGTCGGGCTGCTCCACGCCCAGCTGCTTTTGCACGGCCGGCGAGGTCAGGCCGATCTTGCGGCCCACGATGCGCCGGCCCTGGCCTTGCGCGTGGCGCACGTTGGCCAGTTGCACGGCATAGGCGCTGGCCTCGTCGGCGATCTCGCCGCGCAGCGGCGCGATGGGGCGGGCGCCGTGTTCGGCCTCGCGCAGGCGGCGGGCCCAGGTCTCAATCTGTTCGGTGGTGTGCATGGCGCAGCAAGGGATAGTGGTGGAAGGATCAGTCGGCGGTGTGCATGAACATCACGCCATAGCCCGCGATCAGCGAGGGCACGGCGCGGTAGGCGTTCACCGGGCAGGGCAGCCCGGGGCGCTGGGGCAGGGCGGCGCGCGCCACCAGCCAGGTCTTGGACTCGTGGGCCGAGCGGCCGGCCTGCTCGTCGATCGAGGCTTCGCTGTCGCGGCACAGGGCGGCGAGGTCGCCCGAGGCCATGGCGCGCATCCAGCGCAGGTCCCATGCGGGGTTCAGGGGCTTCATCCAGGCTTCGCCGCGCGCCAGCGCCATGCCGGCGGCCATGACGCGCTCGGTCTTGGCGGCTTTCTCGGCCTGCGTGGGCGCGGCGCCGACGGTGATGCGCTCGCGCACCGCCGGGTCGGGGTGGGCCAGCGTGGGCACGGGCGGCTCATGCGACAGGCCACCCGAGCCGATCAGCAGCGTGCGCTGCGGCAGGCCGTCGAGAAAGCGGCCCAGGGCCTCGCCCACCGTGCGGCAGCGCGCCAGCCGCGCGATGCCGGGCTGGGCCACGGCGTTGAGGAACAGCGGCAGCACGGGCGGGGTCTGCGCCAGGTCGTCGCCCCACAGCTGCTGCAGGGCCTGGGCAAAGCCGTGGTCCACCTCCATGCGGCGCGAGACGGCGATGTCGATGTGCGCATCCATCAGGTGCGTGGCCAGCGCCAGCGCCAGCTCCCCGGGTACGTTCAGCGGCCCCGCGGGCGAGAGGTAGTCGCCCACGGCGCGCACCTGGGTGCCCAGGCACAGCGGCGGCATCAGCGCGTTGAAGAAGCCGTTGTAGTGGTCGGGGCCCACGAGCACGACCAGCTCGGGCGCGAAGGCGTGGACGGCTGCGCGCGCCGCGCCGGTGGCGGCGTCGAGCGCGTGCTGGTCTTCGGCGTCCACGGGGTTCAGGCCCAGCAGCGGCGAATGCGACATGCCCAGGAAGGCGCGCCGTGCGCGGGCGATGGCGGTGGTGTCCATGGCGTTCAGTCCTGCAGTGCGGCGCAGCGCTGTGCGGCGGCCGGGGCCAGCGGGGTGTGCAGCAGGCGCGCCAGCTCGGCGGTCACCGCGCCGACCTCTTGCGGCGAGGCCAGGGCCGCCACGAAGCGGTCGGGGCGCACGAAGGCGATGGAGCGGCTTTGCCGGCCGAACCATTCCTTGAGGCGGCCCTGGGCATCGCCCAGGGTGATGACGCCGTCGCGCGCGGGCGGGCAGTGCCCGAGCTGCCCCGGGGGCATGACGCGGACCAGGCACGCACCGAGCCGCCGCCAGAAGGCCAGCGCCCTGTCGTCCAGGCCGTGCGCCGGGTCCGTGCCCCAGGCGATGATGGCGAAGCGCGCGCCGATGGCGTCGTCCAGGCGCAGGCTTTGGCCCTGGGCGTCGGTGACGCGGGGCTGGATGAACATGCGGCCCACCGGGCTGGGCGCGCTGGCCTCCAGCCCGTGGACGAGGCGGCCCAGCGGCGAGTCCTTCTTCTCGGCCATGAGGCCGAACAGCCGGCCCAGCGGGGTGTCGCCCGAGCGCTCCAGCAGGCCGCCGAGCAGCGGCGCGGGCCGCTGCGCCGTGGCCGCCTGGTGCAGCACCACGCCTTGTTCGTAGCGCGGCATGGGCTTGAAGCGCATCTCGGCGAAGTACTGCTTGACCGGCGGCACCGCGTTGAGCGCGAGCATCACCGTGTCGCGCAGCCGCGCGGCGGTGCGGCTTTCGGGCGCGAAGATGTCGCCGGCCACCTCGGACAGGTGGATCATGCTGCGCGCATGGTCGCGCCGCTCCTGGCCGTAGCTGTCGAGCAGGGCCTCGCCGGCCTGGCCCTTGGCCACCAGGGCCAGCTTCCAGGCCAGGTTGCTCGCATCGCGCATGCCGCTGTTGTAGCCCTGGCCCTGCCAGACCGGCATGATGTGGGCCGCGTCGCCGGCCAGCAGTACCCGGCCTGCGCGGAAGCGGTCGGCCAGGCGGGCGTTGTGGGTGTACACGCGCTTGCGGATGTAGTCGAGGCTGTCGGGGTCGGCCACCACCTTGCGCATCAGCTGGGCCAGGTTTTCCGGCCGGGACAGCTCCTCCTCGGTCTCGCCGGGCATGACCATGAACTCGAAGCGGCGGATGCCGTGCGGCAGCGCGGCCGAGACGTAGGGGCGCTCGGGGTCGCAGTGCATGCCGATGTGGGGCGTGCCCAGCGGATCGTTGCGCACGTCAACCACGATCCACTGGTTGGGCTTGGTGCGGCCCTCGAAGGGGATGCCCAGCGCGCGGCGCACGCCGCTGTTGCCGCCGTCGCAGGCCACCATGAAGCGGGCACGCTGCGCCTGGCGCGATCCGTCCGCGGCCTGCAGCTGCAGGCTCACGCCGGCGTCGTCCTGCGTGAAGTGCGCGAGCTCCCGGCCGAACAGCACTTGCACATGCTCGAAGCGCGCCAGGCCCTGGTGGAGGATGGCGTCCACCTGGGGCTGGATGAAGGCGTTGCGGCGCGACCAGCCGAACTCGTCGGTGCGCGGCTCGATCGAGGCGAAGCACTGGCCCGCGGCGGTGTAGAAGCGCATCCAGTGGTCGGGCGTGATGTGGGCCTCGACCTGCGCGGACAGGCCGGCGGCCTGCAGCGTGCGCAGCGACTCGTCGTCGATGCCGATGGCGCGCGGGTAGTCGATGATGCGGTCCAGCTTTTCGACGACCAAGGTGCGCACGCCGGCCTGTCCCAGCAGGTTGGCCAGGGTCAGGCCCACGGGGCCTGCACCGATGATGGCGACGTCGAATGGCTGTGCCTGCGCCGGGGTGTCTGCTGTCTTGTCCATGGGGGCTTCCTTGTCTCCGCTTTGCAATGCCGTGGCGCGGGTTTTCGGGCGCCGCGCCGTCCATGGCTGCGCATTGTGGGCAGGGCCGGCAGATCTGCGAACTGCGTGCACCTGGTGCACATCAGGCCATGGGTTTACCCTTGATTCAGCCTGCTTTTCCAGGTTTCGGCCCCGCGCCCGGCAGCGGCTGGCGCGGTGAACGCGCTACACTGCCCGGCACCGGCTTTTTCCCCATGACCGACCAGCGCCTGCAGCCACTGCCCGAGCGGGACTACAAGGACGTGCGCAGCCTGGCGCGCGGCCTGGCGGTGCTGCGCGCGCTCAACCGCGCCCCCGGCGGGCAGGCCAGCACCACGGCCCTGGCCCAGGCCTGCGGCGTGCACCGCACCACGGTCAAGCGGCTGCTGGAGACGCTGCGCGCCGAAGGCTTCGTGCGCCGCGCCGAGAAGGAGGGCCAGTACTACCTGACCTTCGAGGTGCGCAGCCTCAGCGAGGGTTTCGAGGACGATGCCTGGATCGCTCAGGTGGCGCTGCCGCTGATGCGCGCGGCCGTGCCCGACCTGCTGTGGCCCTGCGACCTGGGCATGGTGGAGGCGGGCTTCATGGTGGTGCGCGAGAGCACGCACCGTTTCAGCCGCCTGTCGCAGCACCGCGGCATGATCGGCGAGCAGATACCGGTGTTCTTCACCGCGCTGGGCCGCGCCTACCTGGCGGCCTGCTCGGCCAGCGAGCGCGAGGCCTTGCTCTCGCTGCTGGCGCGCCGCGCGGATGCGGTGGGGGCGATGGCGCGCGATACGGCGGCGGTCGATGCGCTAGTGCGCGAGACGCTGGCGCGCGGCTATGCGACCAACGAGGGGGAGTGGGCCCGCGAGGCCGAGTTCGCGGCGGTGGCCGTGGCGCTGCGCAGCGGCCGGCGGCTGCTGGGCGCCATCAACCTGGTCTATCCGCGCCAGGCCGTCTCGCCGCAGGAGCTGCAGCGCCGCTACCTGCCGCGCCTGCGCCGGCTGGCGCTGCGCATCGGGCGCGACGCCCGGCCCTGGCTGGAGTGAGGCTGCCTACTTGCCCAGCGGGATGGGCGTGGTGCTCGGCACGGGCACGGCCGTGACGCTGTTTTGCGGCGAGCCTTCGATGACGCGGTCGGAGTAGGTCATGTAGACCAGGGTGTTGCGCTCGGCGTCGACCATGCGCACCACGCGCAGGCGCTTGAACAGCAGCGAGATGCGCTCGCTGAAGACCTCGTCCTGCTTCTTGAGCGGCTTGCCGATCTGGATGGGGCCGGTCTGCACGCAGCTGATCGAGGCCTCGGCCCGGTCCTCGGCCACGCCCAGCGCGCCCTTGACGCCGCCGGTCTTGGCGCGCGAGACATAGCAGGTGACGCCCGAGACCTGCGGGTCGTCGTAGGCGTCGACCACGATCTTGTGGTCCGGGCCTATCCATTTGAAGACGGTGTCCACCGAGCCTATGGTCTGCGCCGCGGCCCAGGGCGCGGCGCAGCACAGCAGGGCGGCCGCGGCATGGCGGAGGGTGAGGGGTTTCATGGCGTGTAGTTTAAAAAAGAGAGCTGCCAGCGCTTTCATGGCAATGTTTTCAGATAGATTTATATCTGAAATCCATGTATACCAAGCGCTGGCAGCTCCTGTTTTAGATAGCCGGCGTTATTCGATCTCGCCGTTGACATGGCGCTGCAGATGGGCCAGGGCTTCTTCCACCTGGTCCACCAGCACCAGGCACAGGTCGCCTTCCTGCAGGCGCGCCAGCGCATGGTCGATGGCGATGAATTCGCCGGTGATCTCGGCCACGTAGCTGGTGCGCGGCGCGCCTTGCAGGCCCTGGCGCAGCAGCGCGATGACCTCGCCGTCGGCGCGGCCGCGCTGCGCCGCGTCCTGGTAGAGGACCACGTCGTCGAAGGCCTTGCCCAGCATCTCGGTCTGCACGCGGATGTCCTGGTCGCGCCGGTCGCCGGCGCCGCTGATGACCACGCTGCGGCGCTTGGCGGGCATGGCCTCCACCGCCTGGATCAGCGCCTGGATCGCATCGGGGTTGTGGCCATAGTCGGCCACGATGGTGGCGCCGCGGTAATCCATGACGTTGAAGCGGCCGGGCACGGTGTCGGTGTCGCTGATGAAGCCGGCCAGGCCGCGGCGGATGGTGTCCCACGGCAGGCCCACGCCCCAGGCCGCGGCCACGGCGGCCATCACGTTCTCGACCTGGAAGCCGATGGCGCCGCCGCGCGTGAGCGGTATGTCGCGCAGCGGGATGGTCTCGCGCCACGAGCCTTCGGCCGCGACGATGGCGTCGCCATCGACATAGACCACGCGGTTGCCCTGGGCGCGGTGCGTGGCCATGACCGGGTGGTGCCGGTCGGCGGCGAAGAAGATCACCTTGCCGGGGCTGCTGCCGGCCATGGCGGCCACATGCGGGTCGGCGGCGTTGAGCACCGCATAGCCGCCCGGCGCGACGGTGTGCACGATGACGCGCTTGAGCACCGCCACGTCTTCGACGGTGGTGATGTAGTTCAGGCCGAGGTGGTCGCCCGCGCCCACGTTGGTGACCACCGCCACCTGGCTGCGGTCGAAGCCCAGGCCTTCGCGCAGGATGCCGCCGCGCGCGCATTCGAGCACCGCCGCATCGACCTCGGGGTGGAAGAGCACGTTGCGCGCGCTCTTGGGGCCCGAGCAGTCGCCGCTGTCGATCTGGCGGCCGTTGACCCAGACGCCGTCGGTGTTGGTCATGCCGGTGCGCCAGCCGTGCGAGGTGAACAGATGCGCGATCAGGCGCGTGGTGGTGGTCTTGCCGTTGGTGCCGGTCACCGCCACCAGCGGCACGCGGCCATCGTCGTGCGGGCTGAACAGCAGCTCGACCATGGGCACGCCCACGTTGCGGGCCTTGCCGAAGGAGGGCGCCAGGTGCATGCGCAGGCCGGGCGCGGCGTTGACCTCGACGATGCCGCCGCCTTGCTCCTCCAGCGGGCGCAGCACGCTTTCGCAGATCACGTCCACGCCGCAGATGTGCAGGCCGATGGTCTGCGCCGCCTCGATGGCGCGCGCGGCCACTTCGGGGTGCACGTCGTCGGTCACGTCGGTGGCGCTGCCGCCGGTGGAGAGGTTGGCGTTGTTGCGCAGCACCACGCGCTGGCCCGGCGCGGGCACCGATGCGGGCGCCAGGCCTTCGGCGGCGATGCGGGCCATGGCGATGTCATCGAGGCGGATCTTGGTCAGCGCGGTGCCGTGGCCCGAGCCGCGGCGGGGGTCCTGGTTGACGATGTCCACCAGCTCGCGGATGGTGTGCTGGCCATCGCCGATCACCTGCGGCGGCTCGCGCCGCGCCGCGGCCACGAGCTGGTCGCCGACGACCAGCAGGCGGAAATCGTGGCCCGGCAGGTAGCGCTCGACCATCACGTCGCCATACTCGGCGGCGGTGGCGTAGGCGGCGGCGAGCTGCTCGCGGGTGGAGATGTTCACCGTCACGCCCTTGCCCTGGTTGCCGTCCTGCGGCTTGACGACCACCGGCAGGCCCACTTCCCCGGCCACGGCCCAGGCGTCGTCCAGGCCGTCGACCGGGCGGCCCAGCGGCACCGGCACGCCGGCGGCATGCAGCAGCCGCTTGGTCAGATCCTTGTCCTGCGCGATGGATTCGGCCACCGCGCTGGTCTGGTCGACCTCGGCGGCCTGGATGCGGCGCGCGCGCGCGCCCCAGCCCAGCTGCACCATGCTGCCGGCGGTCAGGCGCCGGTAGGGCAGGCCGCGCAGCAGCGCGGCATCGACGATGGAGCCGGTGCTCGGGCCCATGCGCTCGTCCTCGTCGAGCGAGCGCAGCTCGGCGATGGCGGCGGCCGCGTCGAACGGCGCGTTGGCCTGGGTGGCGGCGATCAGTTGCTCGGCCAGCTCCATCGCGCGCCGGCCCACGGCCTCTTCGGTGTACTCGACCACGACCTGGTAGGTGCCGCTCTCGACCGTTTCGTGCGTGCGGCTGAAGGTGACGGCACAGCCGGCCTGCGCCTGCAGCGCCAGCGCGGCAACTTCCAGTGCGTGGGCCATGGACACGCCGTGCTCCGAGCCCTGCGGGCGCAGCGGGCCCACGGAGGGGAAGCGGGCGCGCAGCTGGTCTTCGAAGCCGTCGATGCGCGTGTAGTCGCGCTCGGGTTCGCTGCAGTGCACGATGCATTCGATGGCGGTGTTGCGGCTCCACAGGTTGGGGCCGCGCAGGGCGCGGGTGCGGGAGATTTCCATGGTGGTTCTTTGGGGATGTGGAGCGATCAGGCGGGCTGGTAGTCGAAGGTCTTGATGCCGGCGGCGATCAGGTCGGGCGTGATGTCCAGCGCCCAGGCGGTGGCGATGGCCGCCAGCAGCGCCGAGGTGTCGGGGATGAAGCCATTGGCAGGCCGCAGCGCCGCCAGCTGGCCCAGCACGCGCTGTTGGCCGCCGCTGGCCAGCACCACCTGTTCGCCCTGCACCAGCACCGCGCGGCCGCCATCGTGGCCGGGTTCGGTATTGCCGCGGTGCGCGGCGATGGTGGTCAGGGCCGCGGCGTCGGCGCCGCTGCTGTAGAGGATCACCTCGCCGTCGCACAGCTCGGCCAGTTCGGCCACTTCCGCGATGTCGGCATTGAGCACGCCGGCGCCTTCGTCGAGCACCACGTCGATCTGGGTGCGCAGCACGCGGCGCATCTTGGCCGGCTCCAGCACGTCGTGGTCGGCCAGCTGCTCGTAGCCATCCATGTCGGTGACCACGCCGACCAGGCAGCGGTCGTAGGCCAGGCCTTCTTCGAGGATGGAGCGCGAGGTGGTCTGGATCACCGCGGCCTCGGCCAGGCGGTTGGTCAGCAGGCGGTGGGCGCCGGCCCAGTTGGCGGTGTTGCTCTTTTGCGTCTGGCGGTTGGCCAGGAACATGCCTTCGCTGCAGGCCACGCCGGTGCGCTTGCCCGACAGCTGCAGCAGCCAGCCCACCAGGCGGGAGATGAAGGCGTTCTCGCGCGTGCCGACGATGCCCACCAGCGGGATGCGGCCGGCGCCGCTGCCTTCCTCGGTGCGCGGGAATAGGTGGTCGGCGATCGCCATGCCCACCGGGCGCGGCGCGCCGCTGGTGGGCTTGAGGTGCATCAGCAGGCCGGGGCCGGCGTTGACTTCGAGGATCGCGCCCTGGCCCTTCATGGGCTGGGAGACGTCCTTGAGGATCATGTCCATGCCGGCGATATCGAGGCCCACGATCTTGGCCGCCAGCGCGGCGTAGTAGGCCACGTCGGGGTGCACGTCGTCGGTGCAGTCGATGGCCATGTTGCCGTTGCGCTGCAGCAAGATGCTCTGGCCCGAGGGGATGACCGAGTCGGGCGTCACGTTCTGGCGGTTCAGCTCCAGCCTGACCGCGCCCGATTCGAGGTTGATCCAGTCCAGCGGGTACTCCTGCTCGGGGCCGCGGCGCGGGTCTTGGTTGAGCACGGCCACCAGCTCGCGCAGCGTGGCCTGGCCGTTGCCGTGCACGCTCACGGTCTCGCCCTTGGTGGCGGCCACTACCTTGCCGCCAACCACCAGCAGGCGGTGCTCCACGCCGTCGATGAATTTCTCGACGATCACATCCGAGCCCTCGGGCTCGGCCAGCGCGAAGGCGGCCTTGATGTCTGCCTCGTGGTGCAGCTCCAGCGTCACGCCGCGGGCGTGGTTGCCGTCCGAGGGCTTGACGGTGACCGGAAAGCCGATGTCCTGCGCCACTTCCCAGGCTTCATCGGCGTTTTTCACGATCTGCCCCTCGGGCACGGGCACGCCGCACGAGGCCAGCAGCCGCTTGGTGAAGTCCTTGTCCTGCGCGATGCCTTCGGCGATGGCGCTGGTCTGGTCGCTCTCGGCGGTCCAGATGCGGCGCTGCGCGGCGCCGTAGCCCAGCTGCACCAGGTTGCCGTCGTTCAGGCGGATGTGCGGGATGCGGCGCTCGCTGGCCGCATCGACGATGGAGCCGGTGCTGGGGCCCAGGTAGCGGTCGTTGATCGCGGTCTTGATGGCCTGGATCGCCGGCTTCAGCTCGAACGGCCGGTCGTTGATCGCGGCCATCAGCAGCGCATGGCCCTGGGCCAGCGCCACGCGCGCCACTGCTTCCTCGGGGCAGCGGAAGACCATGCGGTACACGCCGCGCTGCGAGACTTCGCGCGTCTGGCCGAATTCGGCCGGCATGCCCGCCAGGTTCAGCAGCTCGATGACCACATGCTCCAGCACATGCCCCATCCAGGTGCCGCCTTGCAGCCGCTGGATGAAGCCGCCGCGCTCGCCCACGCCGCAGTGGTGCTCGACCAGGTCGGGCAGCCAGGCGGTCAGCCGCTCATTCAGGCCGGGGATCTTGTTGGACGGATAGTCCTCCAGCTCGCCCAGGTCCAGCCAGACCTCCAGGATGGGGCGGTAGGTCCAGACGCTGGGGCCTCGCAGGTAGGTGGTGCGCAGCAGTTGGATGTCTTTGAATATCGGCATAAATCTTGTGCGATTGAGAAAAACCGCCGGGCAGGGCGGTGCAGGGCCGGCAAATGGATATACATTGTGCCCATCCTGAGGCCGCTCAGGGCGACTGGCGCGCGCAATTTGTCAGCGCGGCGCGGGGATGGCGCGTTAAGGTGAAGATGCCGCGGCGCAGGGGCGCTGCGGTGGCGAAGGATCGGGCGGCCTGCCCCGGGGGCCGCGGCCGGCCGGCGCGAAACGATCGTAAAAAAAGCAAGTCAATGCAGCATTCATCTCAAGTTGTTCCGGCGGACCAGGCTGGCCTGCCCGCCGGTAACGCTCACTCCGTTCCACTCCATAGCCAGGAAAACGTGCTGGCCCTGCTTGCGGTTGACTTGACCCAGGGGCTGCGCTTCGGCCAGGGCCAGCTTGTGGTGACGGAGCAACGCCTGCTGGCCCAGTCGCCCGACGACGGCGCCTGGACCGCCTGGGAGCTGCGTCCCGGCCTGGCGCTGAGCCTGATCGACCAGGCCGGCGTGGGCACGCTGGAGCTGGCCGACGCCGGCGGGCGCCTGGCGCTGTGGCGCTTCACGCTGGGCGCGCAGGCCAAGGCCCTGCGGCTGATGCAGAAATTCGAGGAGCAGGTCGAGCTGCTGCAGGGCGGCCACCGGCATGTCGACGGCGAGGAGGAAACCCTGTGCGCGGTCTGCAATACGCCGCTGCCGCCCGATTCCGACGAATGCCCGGCCTGCGCGCGCGAGCAGGCGCCGCACACCTCCACCTGGGTGCTGCTGCGGCTGTGGCGCTTTGCCAAGCCGTACAAGAAGCTGCTGTACACCGGTTTCGGGCTGACGCTGGCGTCCACCGCCGCCACGCTGGTGCCGCCGTACCTGACGATCCCGATCATGGACGACATCCTGATCCCCTACCAGAACGGCCAGCAGATCGACCCCAGGCTGGTGGCGATGTACCTGGGCGGGCTTCTGCTGTCGGCCCTGGTGGCCTGGGGACTGGGCTGGGCGCGCACCTACGCGCTGGCCCTGGTGTCCGAGCGCATCGGCGCCGACCTGCGCACCAGCACCTACGAGCACCTGATGAAGCTGTCGCTCGACTACTTCGGCGGCAAGCGCACGGGCGACCTGATGGCGCGCATCGGCGCCGAGACCGACCGCATCAACCTGTTCCTGTCGCTGCACGCGCTCGATTTCGCCACCGACGTGCTGATGATGGTGATGACCGCGGCGATCCTGTTCTCGATCAACCCGTGGTTGGCGCTGGTCACGCTGGTGCCGCTGCCCTTCATCGCCTGGCTGATCCACACGGTGCGCGACAAGCTGCGCACCGGCTTCGAGCGCATCGACCGCGTCTGGGCCGAGGTGACCAACGTACTGGCCGACACCATTCCCGGCATCCGCGTGGTCAAGGCCTTCGCCCAGGAAAAGCGCGAGGCCGACCGCTTTCGCACCGCCAACCAGCACAACCTGGAGGTCAACGACAAGCTCAACCGCACCTGGTCGCTGTTCACGCCCACCGTGTCGCTGATGACCGAGATCGGCCTGCTGGTGGTCTGGGCCTTCGGCATCTGGCTGGTGGCGCACAAGAGCATCACCGTCGGCGTGCTGGCCTCGTTCATCGCCTACATCGGGCGCTTCTACTCGCGGCTCGATTCGATGAGCCGCATCGTCTCGTTCACGCAGAAGGCGGCCGCCGGCGCCAAGCGCATCTTCGACATCCTCGACCATGTGAGCAACGTGCCCGACCCGAGCAATCCGGTGAAGGTCGGCCGGGTGCAGGGCGCGCTGCGCATGGACAACATCAGCTTTCGCTACGGCAGCCGCGCGGTCATCAAGAACCTGAACCTGGAAATCCGTCCCGGCGAGATGATCGGCCTGGTGGGCCACAGCGGCTCGGGCAAGAGCACGCTGGTCAACCTGGTGTGCCGCTTCTACGACGTGACCGACGGCTCGCTGCAGCTCGACGGCGTGGACGTGCGCCGCTTCGCGGTGACCGACTACCGCCGCCACATCGGCCTGGTGCTGCAGGAGCCCTTCCTGTTCTTCGGCACCGTGGCCGAGAACATCGCCTACGGCAAGCCCGAGGCCACGCGCGAGGAAATCGTGGCCGCGGCGCGCGCCGCCCATGCGCACGACTTCATCCTGCGCCTGCCCATGGGCTACGACTCGGTGGTGGGTGAGCGCGGCCAGGGCCTGTCGGGCGGCGAGCGCCAGCGCATCAGCATCGCCCGCGCGCTCTTGATCGACCCGCGCATCCTGATCCTTGACGAGGCCACGTCGGCGGTGGACACCGAGACCGAGAAGGAAATCCAGAAGGCGCTGGACAACCTGGTGCAGGGCCGCACCACGATCGCCATCGCCCACCGCCTGTCCACGCTGCGCAAGGCCGACCGGCTGGTGGTGATGGACCGCGGCGAGATCGTCGAGGTCGGCCCGCACGACGCGCTGATGGCCAAGCAGGGGGCCTACTGGCGCCTGTACGAGGCCCAGGCCCGCCGCGCCGAGGAGGATGCCGAGGCCGCCGGCGTGGTCACCGCCCGCGCCGCTGGCGTGGTCTATGACAGCCAGCCGCCCGTGGCCCCGGCGCCCGTATCCCATTTCGAGGCGAAGTAAGCACCATGAGCCTGCCCGTGAATACCTCCGCTACTGCCCTGAACCCCTTGCCCCTGTCGCGCAACGCCTTCGGCCGCCTGGTGCTGCAGCTGGACGCTGGCCGCCCCGCGGTGGTCACGCCGGTGCGCGCCTTTCCGCTGACCGCGCCGCTGGAGGGCCTGTCGCTGGTCGGCGACAACGGCAAGGAGCTGCTGTGGATCGCACACCTCGACCAGCTCGATGCCGCGGCCCGCGCGCTGCTGGAGGAAGACCTCGCGGTGCGCGAGTTCGTGCCGCAGATCCTGCGCCTGGTCAGTGTCTCGTCCTATGCCATGCCCAGCCAGTGGGCGCTGGAGACCGACCGCGGCCCGGCGGTGATGACGCTCAAGGCCGAGGAGGACATCCGCAAGCTCGACGGCCGCCGCAAGCTGCTGATCACCGCCGCCGACGGCGTGAACTACCGGGTTCCCGACAGCACCCGGCTCGACAAGCATTCGCGCAAGATGCTGGAGCGCTTCCTGTAACTTGAGCGTCATCCAAATGCAAGGATAATGCCCAGTTGTTTTTGTACTCCTGGGCACCATGCTGCTGCGCCGCTCCTTGCTGCTGATCGACTGGCTGCGCCATCCGGCGCAGGGCCGGGCGCGGCCGTGGCTGCTGGGCCTGGCGCTGTGGCTGTGCCTGATGCAATGGTTCACGCCCACGCTGGGCCTGATGCACCAGGTGCTGCACCACGGCGGCAGTGCGATGGCGGCATCCATCGATGGCGCCGAGGCGGAGCAGGAATCCCCCGCGCCGATGTTCGATGGCCATTCGTCGGCCGATTGCCAGCTTTTCGACCAGATGGCGCTGGGCCTGGCGCTGCTGGCCCCGCCCATGGCGCTGGCGCTGGTGCCGGCGCTGCGCAAGGCCGCCTGGTCCGTCCAGGCGCTGCTGCTGCGCCAAAGCCCGGCGCTGTTTTTTGCCCGCGGTCCACCCCTTTGATGCGCTGAGCGTTTCGCGCAGGCCGTGAAACGCGGCTCCGGGCCCATGCGCCCGGCATGTTCCGCAAGCCCGATGCCGCTGCCGTCGCCACTGCCTTGAGGGCCGCTGGCGCAGGTTGCATGGGCGTTTGCGGCCAACCCCATTCCTCTCTCTATACACGGCCCTGCCCGCGCGCATGGCCGCATGGCGCATTCATGAAAATCTTTGCCTTGCCTTCCTCTTTTTTTATTGCAACCCCCGTGGCCATGGCTGCCTTGCTGGCCTGCCAGCCATGCGCGGCGCAGGCCGCCGATGCCGCGCCGGCCCTGGCTGAAGTGACCGTCAAGGCCGACGGCCTGGCGCGCAGCGTGGATGCACTGACCACGCCGGTCTCGGTGCTCGAGGGCGACGAGCTGGTGCAGCGCCGCGGCGCCAACCTGGGCGACACGCTGTCGGGCGAGCCCGGCATCCAGGCCACGCATTTCGGCGCCGGCGCGAGCCGCCCCATCATCCGCGGCATGGACGGCGCGCGGGTCAAGGTGCTGTCCGATGGCGCGGCGGTGCAGGACGCCTCCACCGTCAGCCCCGACCACCTGGTGGTCACCGAGCCCATGCTGTCGCAGCAGATCGAGGTGCTGCGCGGCCCGTCGGCGCTGCTGTATGGCGCGGGCGCCATCGGCGGCGTGGTGAACGTGCTGGACCAGAAGATCCCCACCGCCGTGCCGAAGAAAGGCTACGAAGGCCAGCTGGAGCTGCGCGCCGGCACCGCCGGCAGCGGCGCGGCCGGCGCGCTGTCCATGACCGGCGGCAGCGGCCGCTTCGCCATCCATGTGGAGGGCATGGCGCGCGATGCGGGCGACTACCGCGTGGGCAGCGGCTGGCCCGCAGGCGGCCAGGTCGAAGGCAGCCATTCGCGCGGCAACAATGGCAGCATCGGCCTGTCGTGGATCGGCGACAGCGGCTATGTGGGCCTGGCCTACACCCGCCAGACCGCGTACTACGGCCTGCCGGGCCACAGCCACAACTTGGAGGGTTGCCACACCCACGGCCTGCACCTGCATTGCGGCGGCCACGGCCATGATGAAGATGGCCATGACCACCATGGCGAAGAAGGGAATGAGCATGGCGACGTGCCGGTGGTCGACCTGCGCAGCGAGCGCTACGACCTGCGCTCGGAATGGCGCAACCCGGTGGCGGGCATCAACGCGGTGCGCGTGCGCGGCGGCATCACCCGCTACCGCCACGACGAGGTCGAGGACGGCCAGGTGTCCACCGCCTTTCGCAACCGCGCCCACGACCTGCGCGTGGAGGCGGTGCACGCGCCCATCGCCGGCTGGAGCGGCGTGTTCGGTTTCGAGACCATGCAGCGCCGCTTCAGCGCCGAAGGGGAGGAAGCCTATGTGCAGCCCACGCTCACCCGCCAGCATGGCGTGTTCCTGCTGGAGGAGCGGCGCTTCGGCGCCTTCAGCGCCGAGGCCGCGCTGCGCCACGACTGGCAGACGGTGGACGCGCAGGACGACGAGCTGCACCGCAGCCACCGCGGCACCTCGGCATCGCTGGGCGGCGGCTGGAGCTTCGCGCCCGGCTACCGGCTGAGCGCCCACCTCACCTCGGCCAGCCGCCTGCCCACCGCCGAGGAGCTGTACGCGCGCGGCCTGCACATGGCCACCGCGACCTACGAGCTGGGCAACCCCGAGCTGCGCGCCGAGCGCTCGCAGAACATCGACCTGGGCCTGGCGCGCACCGCGGGCGACACCACCTTCGCGCTCAACCTCTACCGCAACCGCATCAAGAACTATGTCTACGGCCGCACGGTCGACGAGCTTGAAGGCCTGCAGCTGCTGCAATACAGCCAGCAGACCGCGACCTTCACCGGCCTGGAGGCCAAGCTGCAGCAGAAGATCGATGCCAACTGGCGCGCCACGCTATGGGGCGACATGGTGCATGCGCGCCTGGCCGACGGCAGCCACATCCCGCGGCTGGCGCCGGCCCGCGTGGGCCTGCGCCTGGCCGGCCAGTGGCAGCACTGGCGCACCGAGGCTTCGTTCCTGCTGGTCAAGCGCCAGAGCAAGGTGGCCGAGTTCGAGACGCCCACCCCGGGCTACGGCATGCTGAACTGGCGCATCAGCTACCACGGGCAAAGCGGCGACGGCAGCCCCTGGCAGGTCTATCTCAAGCTGAACAACCTGAGCAACAAGCTGGCCTATGCCCACACCTCGTTCATCAAGAACGCGGCGCCGCTGCAAGGGCGCTCGGTGACCGTGGGGTTTGTCAAGGCGTTCTGATGTGATGTCCCGAAGCGCGTGGGGCATGCCCACGCGCTTGTCAAGCCGCTTGTGGATCGGTGTTCGCCCTGATTCACGCCGGTTTGCCTATCTGTTCTGATTTGCTCCTTTGAAACCGGTTACTTCACTCGAAATAATGGTATTCAACCAGGAGCTTCTCGCATGAAAATGTCATTCCGCTGGTATGGCGCGTCCGATCCGGTCAGCCTCCAGTACATCCGCCAGATCCCGGGCATGACGCATATCGTCTCGGCCATCTACGACGAGCCGGTGGGCGAGGTCTGGCCCATGGACAAGATCCTGGCGCTCAAGGCGGCCATCGAGGCCGCGGGCCTGCAGTTCGAGGTAGTCGAGTCGGTGCCGGTGCACGAGGACATCAAGCTCGGCAAGCCCTCGCGCGAGCGGCTCATCGCCAACTACCAGCAGACCATCCGCAACCTGGGCGCTGCCGGCACCAAAGTGATCTGCTACAACTTCATGCCCGTCTTCGACTGGACGCGCACCGAGCTGGCCAAGGTGCTGGAGGACGGCTCGACCTGCCTGGCCTTCAGCACCCGGGAGGTCGAGGAGATCGACGCGAGCCAGGGCATTGCGCTGCCGGGCTGGGATTCGAGCTACCAGGCCGAGGAGCTGCAGGCGTTGCTGGGCGAGTACCGCGGCGTCGATGCCGACGGGCTGTGGCGGCACCTGGAGTATTTCCTGAAAGCCATCATCCCGGTGGCCGAGGAGGCCGGCGTGAAGATGGCCATCCATCCCGACGATCCGCCGCGCCCGATCTTCGGCCTGCCGCGCATCGTCAAGGACCGCGACGATCTGGCGCGCATCCTGGGCATCGTGGACACGCCGGCCAACGGGCTCACGCTGTGCTCGGGCTCGCTGGGCGCGGGGCCGCAGAACAATGTCGAGGCGCTGGTACGGGAGTTCGGCGGCCGTGGGCGCATCCATTTCGCCCATATCCGCAATGTCAAGATCACGCCCGAAGGCGATTTCGAGGAGACGGCGCACCGCTCGGACTGCGGCTCGCTCGATATCGCCGCCATCGTCAAGGCCTACCACGACGTGGGCTTCGACGGCTACGTCCGCCCCGACCATGGCCGCATGATCTGGGGCGAGAGCGGCAAGCCCGGCTACGGCCTGTACGACCGGGCGTTGGGCGCGGTCTATATCAATGGGCTGTGGGAAGCCGTTGCCAAGTTTGCTTGATTTCCGCCGAAAAACCACCCTGAGGAGACGACTCCATGCATTCCGATTCCAAGCGCTTTTCTTTCTTGCGCCGCAGTGCGCTGCTGGGCCTGCTGGCCACCGGCATCGGCGCTGCCGCCATGCCCGCGCTGGCGGACAATCCCTGGCCGGCCAAGCCGGTCACGCTGCTGGTGGGCTTTCCGCCTGGCGGGCAGACCGATTTCGCGGGCCGCGTGCTCACCAACACCTTGCCCGGCACGCTGGGCCAGGGCGTGGTCATCGAGAACAAGGCCGGCGTGAACGGCAACCTGGCGTCGGTGGACATCCTGCGCGCCCAGCCCGATGGCTACCGCCTGCTGGTGGGCAATGGCTCGATGACGGTCACGCCGCACGTCTACGCCAAGCTGGGCATCGTCGATCCGCAGAAGTTCACGCCCATCGTCATGCTGCTGCAGTCGCCGCTGGTGCTGGCCGTGCCGGCCAAGTCGCCGGTCAAGAACTATGAGCAGTTCGTCGCCGAGGTCAAGGCGCGCGCCAAGAGCGGCAAGGGCATCGACTACGGCACGGGCGGCGCGGGCTCGCTGGTGCATGTCACCATGGAGCTGCTGCGCGAGCGCATGGGCGGCCCGGCGATGAACCACGTGCCCTACAAGGGCAGCAGCCCGGCGATGGTCGACCTGATGGCGGGCCGCATCGACGCCATGTTCGACGCCACCTCGGTGGTCGCGCCCTACATCCAGTCGGGCCAGCTGCGCCCGATCCTGGTGACCAGCAGCAAGCGCGTGGCCACGCTGCCCAATGTGCCCACCGCGGCCGAGGCCGGCATCAAGGATTTCGAGATCATCTCCTTCATCGGCCTGTATGGCCCGCCGGGCCTCAAGCCCGAGGTGGTGCAAAAGGCCAATGCCGCGGTGAACGCGGCGCTGAAGGACCCGGCCGTCATCAAGAGCATCCAGGAGCGTGGCGACGAGCCCGGCGGCGGCACGGCCGAGCAGCTCGCCAGCCTGACCAAGGCGCACTACAAGCTGTGGGGCGACGTGGTCAAGGCCAACAACATCCAGGCGGACTGACGGGCCTCAGGCGGATGGCGCATCGCCATTCGCCACGCCGCTGCTCACATGTCCGGCCGGCACATGGCGGGCGGCGGAGCTGGCGTGGCCGGTCTGGTCGTCGAAGAAGAAGTCGGGCTCGAACTCGCGCAGGAACTCGCCCTTGGACAGGCCGCCGAGGAACATGGCTTCGTCGACGCCGATGTTCCAGTCCATCAGCGTGCGGATGGCGCGCTCGTGCGCGGGCGCGCTGCGCGCGGTGACCAGGGCGGTGCGGATGCTCATGCGCGATTCGGCATCGTGCTGCAGGCGGTGCAGCGCCACCAGCAGCGGCTTGAAGGGCCCGTCGGGCAGCGGGCGGGTGGCATGCTCGCTTTCATGGCGCTGGAACTCGTCCAGCCCCTTGGCCTGGTAGATGCGCTCGGCCTCGTCCGAGAACAGCACCGCGTCGCCGTCGAAGGCGATGCGCACCTCGCCGGGGTGGCCGGCCTGCGCCGGCACCGATTCGGTGAGCACGCGCGCGGCCGGATAGCCCAGGGCCAGGGCCTGGCGCACGTCGTCGGCATTCGCCGAGAGGAACAGGTGCGCGCCCAGCGGCCGCAGGTAGCGGAACGGGTCGCGCCCCTGGGTGAACACGCCGCGCTGCACGCTGGCCAGGCCATGCGCCTGGCACGAGCGGAACACCCGCATGCCGCTGACCGGGTCGTTGCGCGACAGCAGCACCACCTCGACCTTCTGCGCGCCGCCCTGGTTGAAGGCCAGCAGCTTGCGCGCCAGCGAGAAGGCCACGCCGGGCGGCGCGGGCACGTCCAGGCGCTGCAGCTGCAACTGCACGTAGGCCCGGTCGTCGCCCTGCTCGAAGAGGCGGTTTTCCTCCTCGAAGTCGAACAGCGCGCGCGACGAGATCGCGACGACCAGCTTGTTGTCCAGGGTAGGGGCCATGTGCGTTTGGGGGTTGGGCCGGGCGCTAGCGCACGAATTGGTTGAGCTGGATGATGGGCATCAGCACCGCCATCACGATCACGCCCACCACCAGGCCCATGGCCACGATGAGCAGCGGCTCCAGCAGCGTGGCCAGGCGCATCGCGCGGCGCCGGACCTCGCCCGAGAGCTGGTTGGCCACGCGCTGCAGCATCTGCGGCAGCTCGCCGGTCTGCTCGCCCAGCCGGGCGAACATCGGCAGCAGCGCCGGGTAGCGTTTTTTCTGCGCCAGCGCCGAGGCCAGCGGCGCGCCTTCGCGCACCATGTCGAGCGCATCGAGCGCATCGTGGCGCATGGCCTGGTTGCCCACGGTATCGGCGGCGGCCTGCAGGGCCTTGAGTATGGGCACGCCGGCATTGCTCAGCATGGCCAGCGTGGAGGCGAAGCGCGCCGCGTTGTAGTTGCGCGCCAGCCGGCCCAGCACCGGCAGGCGCAGCCAGGCCGCGTCGTAGCGGCGGCGTACATCGGGCTGGCGCAGCGCCAGGCGCAGCATCACCAGCGCCAGCGCCGCCACCAGCGCCGCCAGCCAGCCCCAGTGGCGGATCAGCTCGCTCAGGGCCAGCATCACGCGGGTGAGTATCGGCAGCGCATGCTTGGTGCCGGCAAACACCTCGGCCACCTGGGGCACCACGTAGCTCATCAGCACCATCACCACCACGAAGGCGAAGCAGGTGACGATGGCCGGGTACAGGGCCGCGCCGATCAGGCTGTTGCGCAGCTGCTCGCGCTCTTCCAGGTCGTCGGCCAGCCGGCTCAGCACCTCGTCGAGGTGGCCGCTGTGCTCGCCCGCGTCGATCACCGCGCGGTAGATGGCGGAGAAATCCGCCGGGTACAGCGCCAGCGCCTTGGCAAAGGTGGAGCCGCCATTGACCTCGGCGCGCAGGCTGGCCACCAGCTGGCGCTGGCCTTCATGGTCGATCTCTTCCATCAGCGCGGTCAGCGCGCGCTCCAGCGGCAGGCCCGAGCCCAGCAGTCCGGCGAGCTGGCGCGTCCACACGGCCAGGCCAGCGGCGTTGAACACCTGGCGCTGCCAGCGCCGCGGCCCGCCGCCATCTGCCGCGGTACCCGCGGCCACCGGCTCCACCGACAGCGGCACCATCGCCTGGGCGCGCAGCTGGCTGCGCGCGGCCTTGGCGGTGTCGGCTTCGATCATGCCCTTGCGGGTCTGGCCCTGGGCATCGAGAACTTCGTAAGAAAAAGCAGGCATGCAAGCAAGAAGGGAACGTTCGCGGGCTATTGTGCATGAAGGGCGACAATTTCCGGGGATATGGCCGAGCTTGCCTGCGGCCCTGTCATGAGGATGTTATAAATACATACATGTATGTTTGCTGTGTTTGCATTCGCTCAACACAGCGTTCTACTTCTCCATACATTTGCCGTGATGGCAATACCGTATGATGCAGCCAGCCGGTTCCTTCCGGCATTTTTATGTCCAATTCCAGCCTGTCTCCTTTGGTTGAACTGCGCAATGTCACCTTCGGATATGGTGACCGCGCAATCCTGCGCGACATGTCGCTGACCATTCCGCGCGGCAAGGTCACTGCGGTGATGGGCGCGTCGGGTGGCGGCAAGACCACGTTGCTGCGCCTGATCGGCGGGCAGGAGCGCGCCCAGGCCGGGCAGGTGCTGTTCGATGGCCAGGACGTGACCACGATGGACCAGGCGCAGCTGTATGCGGCGCGGCGCCGCATGGGCATGCTGTTCCAGTTCGGCGCGCTGTTCACCGACATGAGCGTGTTCGAGAATGTGGCGTTTCCGCTGCGCGAGCACACCGACCTGCCCGAGGCGCTGGTGCGCGATGTGGTGCTGATGAAGCTCAATGCGGTGGGCCTGCGCGGCGCACGCGAGCTGATGCCTTCGCAGGTTTCGGGCGGCATGGCGCGGCGCGTGGCGCTGGCGCGGGCGGTGGCGCTCGACCCCGAGCTGATCATGTACGACGAGCCCTTTGCCGGGCTGGACCCGATTTCGCTGGGCACCTCGGCGCAGCTGATCCGCCAGATGGGCGATGCCATGGGGCTGACCACCATCATCGTCTCGCACGATGTCGAGGAAACCTTCCGCCTGGCCGACCAGGTGATCATCCTGGGCGCGGGCGTGGTGGCCGCGCAGGGCACGCCCGACGAGGTGCGCGCCAGCAGCGACCCGCTGGTGCACCAGTTCGTCAATGCGCTGCCCGAAGGGCCGGTGCCGTTCCACTATCCCGCGCCGTCGCTGGAGCAGGAGTTCGGTGGGGCGGCCGGCTTGGGTGCTGGCGGCGCCGGCAAGGGAGGCCGCTGATGCCGTGGTACCACCCCGCCGCCATCGGCTTCGGCGTGCGCCGGCAACTGGCCGGCATGGGCCAGGCCACGCGCCTGTTCCTGCGCCTGCTGGCCTCGCTCGGCTATGTGCTGCGCCGCAGCGCGCTGTTGCGCGAGCAGATCCATTTCCTGGGCAATTATTCGCTGGCCATCATCGGCGTCTCGGGCCTGTTCGTGGGCTTCGTGCTGGGGCTGCAGGGCTACTACATCCTGCAGCGCTACGGCTCCGCCGAGGCGGTGGGCCTGATGGTGGCGCTGAGCCTGCTGCGCGAGCTGGGGCCGGTGGTGACCGCGCTGCTGTTCGCCGGGCGCGCCGGCACTTCGCTCACCGCCGAGGTGGGCCTGATGCGCGCGGGCGAGCAATTGAGCGCGATGGAGATGATGGCGGTGGACCCGGTGCACCGGGTGCTGGCGCCGCGTTTTTGGGCCGGCGTGATCGTGATGCCGCTGCTGGCCGCGGTGTTCAGCGCGGTGGGCGTGATCGGCGGCTGGGTGGTTGGCGTGGTGCTGATCGGCGTGGACGGCGGTGCCTTCTGGGGCCAGATGCAATTCGGCGTGGATGTGCTGCGCGATCTTGGCAATGGCGTGGCCAAGAGCTTTGTCTTCGGCGTCACCGTGACCTTCGTGGCGCTGCTGCAGGGCTATGCGGCCAAGCCCACGCCCGAGGGCGTGTCGCGCGCGACCACCAAGACGGTGGTGATGGCGTCGCTGGCGGTGCTGGGGCTGGACTTCCTGCTCACCGCGATGATGTTCAGTATATGAATGGACACCCCCTATGTCGCTTTGCTCCTTCCCCCAAGGGGGACGACGGCCTTGGCTGCGGGGCGGCCCTGGCTGGCCGTCCCGCCGATGGGCCGTGGCAGTTTCTGGCGGTGTGGGTGATGTTTGGCGCTAAGGATAAATAAGGAAGAATCTATGCAGCAATCCAAAAGCGATGTCTGGGTTGGCCTCTTCGTGATGCTGGGGCTGGCGGCGCTGGCCTTCCTGGCGCTCAAGTCCGCGAACCTGCTGACGCTGGACTTCAACTCGGGCTACACCGTCACCGCGCGCTTCGACAACATCGGCGGGCTAAAAGCCCAGGCGGCGGTGCGCAGCGCCGGCGTGCGGGTGGGGCGCGTCAAGGCGATCGGCTTCAACGACAAGACCTTCCAGGCCGATGTGCAGCTGGAGCTGAACAAGCAGTTCGTCTTTCCCAAGGACAGCTCCTTCCAGATCCTGACCAGCGGCCTGCTGGGCGACCAGTACATCGGCGTGATCCCCGGCGCCGACGAGAAAAACCTCGCGCAGGGCGATGTGATCACCTCGACGCAGTCGGCCGTGGTGCTGGAAAATCTGATTGGCCAGTTCCTCTACGGCAAGGCGGAGGAGGGCGCATCGGCCAGCAAGCCCGCTGCCGGGCACTGAGGCCCCAACGATGAGAACAAAGCCATGACAAGAATAGCTATCAATCTCCCCAGGCGGGCCGCAGTGCCGGCCGTGGTGCTGGGCGCGGCGCTGCTGGCCGGCTGCGCCACCGGCCCCAACGCCAATCCGCGCGATCCGCTGGAGCCCTACAACCGGGCCATGTTCAACTTCAACGACGCGCTGGACCGCGCGGTGCTCGAGCCGGTGGCCACGGGCTACAAGGACGTGCTGCCGTCGCCGGTGCGCACCGGGGTGAGCAACTTCTTCTCGAACCTGGGCGACCTGTGGTCGTTCGTGAACAACGCATTGCAGCTCAAGGGCGAGGCGGCCTACAACAGCGCGGTGCGCTTTTCCACCAACACGGTGCTGGGCCTGGGCGGGCTGATCGACGTGGCCTCCGAGGCGAACATCGACCGCTACAAGACCGACTTCGGCCTGACCATGGCGCGCTGGGGCATGCCCTCGGGCCCCTACATCGTGTGGCCGCTGCTGGGGCCCTCGACGGTGCGCGATTCGGTCGGCATGGTGGCCGACTGGCATGGCGACCTGGTGAGCTATGTGGACCCGGTGTCGGCCCGCAATTCGCTGTATGCGCTGCGCATCGTCAATAACCGCGCCAACCTGCTCACCGCCACCTCGCTGATCGAGGCCGCGGCGCTGGACAAGTACAGCTTCACCCGCGACGCCTATCTGCAGGTGCGCCAGCAGGCGGCGCAGCCCGAGTATGGCGATGAGCGCGACTGGGCCAACGAGTCGGCGCCCGAACCTGGAACCGTGCCGGTGGCCGAGCCGCCGGCGCTGCGCCTCAAGCGCTGAACCCCTGGCGCCCCCCGTGGGCGCGCCCAAGAAAGGAACAAGAATATGTTGAACCGACGTCTCTGGATCCGAGTGCTGGCCAGCTGTGCCGCCAGTGCCGCGCTGCTGGGTGCCACGCTGGCGCGGGCCGCCGACATGGCGCCCGACGAGATGATCCGCCAGCTCTCCGACAAGGTGCTGAACACGCTCAAGACCGACCAGGCCATCCGCGCCGGCGACGTGAGCAAGATCACTTCCTATGTCGACTCCGAGGTCATGCCCAATGTCGATTTCCGCCGCATGATGGCTGCCGCCGTGGGCCCCAAGTGGCGCACGGCCACGCCGTCGCAGCAGCAGCAGTTGCAGGACGAGTTCAAGAAGCTGCTGGTGCGCACCTATGCGGGCGCGCTGCACCAGGTGAGTGACCAGACCATCAGCGTCAAGCCGGTGCGCATGCAGCCGGGTGACCAGGAGGTGCTGGTGCGCTCCGAGATCCTGGGCCGGGGCGATCCGATCCAGCTCGACTACCGCCTGGAGAAGGCGCCCGGCCAGGGCTTCGGCTGGAAGATCTACAACATCAACGTGCTGGGCGTGTGGATGGTGGAGACCTACCGCAACCAGTTCCAGCAGGAGATCAACACCAAGGGCGTGCAGGGCCTGATCGACTCCATCGTGGCCCGCAACAAGGCCAACGAGTCCGCGCCCGCCCCCGTGCCGGCCAAGTGAGCGCAACCGCGATGGATTCCACGCTGGCCCTGCCGGCCACCCTCACCCAGGCCCAGGCCAGCGCCGCGCTGCGCCAGCTGCAGCAGGGCATGGCGGGCTTGCCTGCGGCGGCGGCGGTGCAGGTCGATGCCTCGGCGCTGGCCCGCTTCGATTCCTCGGCCATCGCGGTGCTGCTCGAATGCCGCCGCACCGCACTGGCCGCCGGCCGGCCCTTCTCGGTGCAGCAGGCGCCGCACACCATTGCCTCGCTGGCGCGGCTGTATGGCGTGGCCGGATTGCTGGGTATATGAAAAGCAGGAGCATTCAGCGCTTGACTGGCGCTGGATTGCGATCTGAATCATATTGAAACTGAGTCTATATAAGCGCTAGGTGCTATTGTTTTGATGACGCCCTGTCGCCAGCACGCCACTGGCGTTCGTCCTACAATCCCCGACTCATGTCCGCCGTCTCCTTCCAATCCGTCTCCAAGATCTACCCCACCTCCAGGGGCCCGTTCCAGGCCCTGAACCAGGTGAGCCTGGACATCGCCGAAGGCGAGTTCTTCGGCCTGCTCGGGCCGAACGGCGCGGGCAAGACGACGATGATCAGCATCCTCGCCGGGCTGGCGCGGGCCAGCAGTGGTTCTGTCAAGGTGCTGGGCAGCGATGTGCGCGGCGATTACGCCAGCGCGCGCCGCAAGCTGGGCATCGTGCCGCAGGAGCTGGTGTTCGATCCCTTTTTCAACGTGCGCGAGTCGCTGCGCATCCAGTCCGGCTATTTCGGCGTCAAGAACAACGACGACTGGATCGACGAGCTGCTGGAAAACCTCGGCCTGGCCGACAAGGCCAATGCCAATCTGCGCCAGCTCTCGGGCGGCATGAAGCGCCGCGTGCTGGTGGCGCAGGCGTTGGTGCACAAGCCACCCATCATCGTGCTCGACGAGCCCACCGCCGGCGTGGACGTGGAGCTGCGCCAGACGCTGTGGCAGTTCGTCTCGCGCCTCAACAAGCAAGGCCATACGGTGCTGCTCACCACCCACTACCTCGAAGAAGCCGAGGCGCTGTGCAACCGCATCGCCATGCTGCGCTCGGGCAGCATCGTGGCGCTGTCCACCATGGCCGGGCTGCTGCAGGGCAGCTCGGCCAATGTGCTGCAGTTCAAGACCGACGCGGCGCTGCCGCCCGAGCTGGCCGCGGCCAGCCGCGTCACCGGCCGCATCGTGCAGGTGCCGGCCAGCGACGCGCGGGCGGTCGAAGACATCCTGGCGCGCCTGCGCGTGAGCGGCATCGCGGTCGAAGACCTGGAGATCCGCCGCGCCGACCTGGAAGATGTCTTCCTGCAGGTGATGGCGCGCGGCACCGGTGGCGATAGCGGCGCAAGCCACGCCACCGCGCAGCTGGGACCGCAGGGAGTCGGGCGATGAACACGATGATGAGCGGCTGGCAGACCCTGTTCTACAAGGAAGTGCTGCGCTTTTGGAAGGTGAGCTTCCAGACCATTGCCGCGCCGGTGCTCACCGCGGTGCTGTACCTGCTGATCTTCGGCCATGTGCTGGAGGGGCGCATCACGCTGTTCGGCGCGGTGGGCTATACCGCCTTCCTGGTGCCGGGGCTGGTGATGATGAGCGTGCTGCAGAACTCGTTCGCCAACAGCTCGTCCAGCCTGGTGCAGAGCAAGATCATGGGCAGCCTGGTGTTCATCCTGCTCACGCCGCTGTCGCACTGGGCCTGGTTCTTCGCCTTCGTGGGCGCGGCGGTGGTGCGCGGGCTGGCCGTGGGGCTGGGGGTGTACCTGGTCACGCTGTTCTTCGCGCCGCCGCAGTTCGCGGCGCCGCTGTGGGCGCTGGGCTTCATGCTGCTGGGCGCCGCGCTACTGGCCACGCTGGGGCTGATCGCCGGGCTGTGGGCCGACAAGTTCGACCAGATGGCCGCGTTCCAGAACTTCCTGATCATGCCGATGACTTTTCTGTCCGGTGTGTTCTACTCCATCCATTCGCTTCCCCCCTTCTGGCAGCAGGTGAGCCACCTGAACCCGTTCTTCTACATGATCGACGGTTTTCGCTATGGCTTCTTCGGGCAGAGCGACGTCTCGCCCTGGCTGAGCCTGGCCATCGTGGGCGGCGCGTGGCTGGTGGTGAGCGGCCTGGCCGTGCATCTGCTGCGCATCGGCTACAAGATCCGCAACTGAATGAAAATGATGGCTGCCGGCGCGTGCCCTAGGGGCGCCGGGGCCTGACCTGGTACAGATATGACCGCAGACGAACTCCAAAGCATCATCGGCGCCGGCCTGGCCTGCGAGCACATCGCGCTCGAAGGCGACGGCCGCCACTGGTTCGCCACCATCGTGTCGCCCGCGTTCGAGGGCAAGCGGCTGATCCAGCGCCACCAGCTGGTCTATGCTACCCTGGGCCAGAAGATGCACACCGACGAGGTGCACGCGCTGTCGATGAAAACGTTCACGCCCGCCGAATGGGCCGCACAGCCATGACCACTTCCAGCATGATCACGCTGGCCCTGTCCAAGGGCCGCATCTTCGACGAAACCCTGCCGCTGCTGGCTGCCGCCGGCATCGAGGTGCTCGAAGACCCCGAGAAATCGCGCAAGCTCATCTTGCCCACCAACCAGAGCGACGTGCGGGTGGTGCTGGTGCGCGCCACCGACGTGCCCACCTACGTGGCCTACGGCGGCGCCGACGTGGGCGTGACCGGCAAGGACACGCTGCTCGAACATGGCGGCGGCGGGCTGTTCCAGCCGCTGGACCTGCAGATCGCCAAGTGCCGCGTCAGCGTGGCGGTGCACAACGACTTCGACTATGCCCAGGCGGTGCAGCGCGGCGCGCGCCTGCGCGTGGCCACCAAATACACGACGATTGCCCGCGAATTCTTCGCGCGCAAGGGCGTGCATGTCGACCTGATCAAGCTCTACGGCAGCATGGAGCTGGCGCCGCTCACCGGCATGGCCGACGCCATCGTCGACCTGGTGTCCACCGGCAACACCCTCAAGGCCAACAACCTCAAGGAGGTCGAGCACATCATCGACATCAGCTCGCACCTCGTGGTCAACCAGGCATCGCTCAAGCTCAAGCAGGAGCGGCTGCGCCGCATCATCCACGCCTTTGCGCAAGGGGTGGAGCGCCGGCGCTAGGAACATGCCATGAGCGCCGCCCCGCAGCCCGCCGATTTCGCCGATATTGCGCGCCTGATCGCCGCTGCCCGGCAGCAGGCCGTGCAGGCGGTCAATACCGCGCTGATAGAGCTGTACTGGCAGGTCGGCGAGCGCATCAGCCGCAAGATCGCCGCGGCGCAATGGGGTGAAGGCGTGGTGGACCAGCTGGCCCGCTACCTGGCGCAGAGCCAGCCGGGGCTGCGGGGATTCACGCGGGCCAATCTGTTCAGGATGCGGCAGTTCTATGAGGCTTATGCGAGCAATGAATTTGTCGCACCACTGGTGAGACAAATTCCCTGGACGCACCACCTGATCATCCTGGGGCAGAGCAAGCGCCCCGAAGAGCGCGAGTTCTACCTGCAGAATGCCCATGATCTGAATATTGAATGACTATGAAATTCGTAGCTGCTCCTGTCCATCTGTCAACCGCTAGTGCCAATTTCGAGCATGATTTTGCCGAGCGCCTGCACTGGAGCGCCGACACCGACGCCGCCATCGAGCAGCGCGTGGCCGATATCCTGGCCGACGTGCAAGAGCGCGGCGATGCCGCCGTGCTCGAATACACCGCCCGCTTCGACGGCCTGCAGGCCGCCGGCATGGCCGAGCTGGAGCTCAGGCAGGACGAGCTCAAGGCCGCCTTCGACGGCCTGCCGCCGGTGCAGCGCGAAGCGCTCGAAGCCGCCGCCCGCCGGGTGCGCAGCTACCACGAGGCGCAGAAAAAAGCCAGTGGCGAAAGCTGGAGCTACCGCGACGAAGACGGCACCTTGCTGGGCCAGAAGGTCACGCCGCTGGACCGCGTGGGCATCTACGTGCCCGGCGGCAAGGCCGCCTACCCGAGCAGCGTGCTGATGAACGCCATCCCTGCCCATGTGGCGGGCGTGACGGACATCATCATGGTCGTGCCCACGCCGCAGGGTGCGAAAAACCCGCTGGTGCTGGCCGCCGCCTACGTGGCCGGCGTGCACCGCGCCTTCACCATCGGCGGCGCCCAGGCGGTGGCCGCGCTCGCCTATGGCACGGCCACGGTGCCGAAGGTGGACAAGATCACCGGCCCTGGCAACGCCTACGTGGCCAGCGCCAAGAAGCGCGTGTTCGGCCTGGTCGGCATCGACATGATCGCCGGCCCCAGCGAAATCCTGGTGCTGGCCGACGGCAGCACGCCGCCCGAGTGGGTGGCGATGGACCTGTTCTCGCAGGCCGAGCACGACGAGCTGGCGCAGTCCATCCTGCTGTGCCCCGACGCCATGTACATCGCCGCGGTACAGCGCGAGATCGACCGCCTGCTGCCCGAGATGCCGCGTGCCGAGATCATCGCCAAGAGCCTGAGCGGCCGCGGCGCGCTGATCCTCACGCGCGACATGCAAGAGGCCTGCGCCATCAGCAACCGCATCGCGCCCGAGCACCTGGAGGTCAGCAGCCGCGATCCGCACCGCTGGGAGCCGCTGCTGCGCCATGCCGGCGCCATCTTCCTGGGCGCCTACACCAGCGAAAGCCTGGGCGACTACTGTGCCGGCCCCAACCATGTGCTGCCCACCAGCGGCACCGCGCGCTTCTCGTCGCCGCTGGGTGTGTACGACTTCCAAAAGCGCAGCAGCCTCATCGAGGTGAGCGAGCAGGGTGCGCAGGCCCTGGGTCGCATTGCCAGCGTGCTGGCCCATGGCGAAGGCCTGCAAGGGCATGCGCGCGCGGCGGAGATGCGGCTCAAATAGTCCCAGCCCTGCGGCGGCTTCAGGCGGCCTGGGGCGAGACCGCGCCCGCGAGCTGCATGAGCGCCTCGCCGCAGGGCGCCTGCAGCTTCAGGTCCAGCTCGGCGTCGGCCCGCGTCACCCCCAGGTTGATCGCCGCCACCGGCAGCTGCCCTGCCTTGGCGGCATGCACGAAGCGCAGGCCCGAATACACCATCAGCGAGCTGCCCACGACCAGCAGCGCGTCGCTGTGCGCCAGCGTCTGCATGGCCGCCTGCACGCGCGGGCGCGGCACGTTCTCGCCGTAGAACACCACGTCCGGCTTGAGGATGCCGCCGCAGCGCGGGCAGGGCGGCACCGCGAAGCCCGAGAAGTCGATGCCGCTCAGGTCGGCATCGCCGTCGGGCGCCGCGGCGGCCTCGCGGTGCTGCCAGTGCGGGTTGGCAGCCAGCAGCATGGCCTGCAGATCCGCCCGCGCCAGCCGCTGGCCGCAGCCCATGCAAAGCACCTGGTCGAGCCGGCCGTGCAAATCCACCACGCCGCGGCTGCCGGCCTGCTGGTGCAGGCCGTCCACGTTCTGGGTAATCACCTGGGCGATGCGGCCCAGCGACTCCAGCTGCGCCAGCGCATGGTGCGCCGCATTGGGCCGGGCCTGGCGGAACACCGGCCAGCCGATCAGGCTGCGCGCCCAGTAGCGCCGGCGCGTGGCAGCGCTGCCCATGAAGTCCTGGAAGGTGACCGGGGCGGGGCGCTTCCAGGCGCCTTGGGCATCGCGGTAGTCGGGGATGCCGCTGCCGGTGGACAAGCCCGCGCCGGTCAGCACCGTCCAGCGCGGCCGGTGTGCCAGCAGCTGGAGCAGGGCGGATGCAGCAGGTGTGTCGATCATGGCGGGCATGATGGCACAGCCGGGCGCCCGCGCAGCGGCGTCGGATTTTCATGCGGCCTCGAAGTTTCAGATATTGAAACTGTGGTTTGCGAACCAGGCACGCTCTCCTACATTCGCGTTTCGCTGATTGCCATCAAGGAGACATTGCCATGAACCCAGCCACCGATACCGCCAGGCGGCGTGTTTTGCGGGCCGCGGCCGCATTTTCCGCGGCCGCGGCCTGGCCGCTGGCCCGCGCGGCGGGTGACAGGCGGCCCATACGCCTGGTGGTGCCTTTTCCCGCCGGGGGCGGCACCGATGTGCTGGCACGCCTGCTGGCCAAGGGGCTGGGCGGCGAACTCGATGCCACGGTGGTCGTCGACAACGTGCCCGGCGCCACCGGCACCATAGGCAGCGCCCAGGTGGCGCGCAGCGCGCCGGACGGGCACACGCTGCTGCTGGGCATCAGCGGCACCCATGCGATCGCGCCCGCCCTGTTCAAGCAACTGCCCTACCAGCCCACGCGCGATTTCACCGCGATTGCGCGGGTTGCCCATGGCGGCAACATCCTGGTCGCCAATCCGGCCTACCCGGCCAACTCGGTGGCCGAGATGGTGGCGCTGGTCAGGAAGTCCGGTGCGCCGCTGATGTACGGCTCCTGGGGCAACGGCTCCGGCGGCCATCTGGCGGGCGAGAGCATCCGCCAGGCCACCGGCATTGCCATGGAGCATGTGCCCTACAAGGGCGTGGCGCCGCTGCTGCAGGACCTGATCGGCGGCCAGATCCAGGTCGCGCTGGCCGATGTGACCGGCGCCATGCCGCTGCTGCAGGCCGGCAAGATCAAGGCGCTGGCCGTGACCGGGCGCAAGCGCTCGTCGGCGCTGCCGCAGGTGCCCACGCTGGTGGAAAGCGGCGTGGCCTTCGATACCGAGAGCTGGTTTGCGGTGTTCGCGCCCGCGCGCCTGCCGGCGGCCGAGGTGCAGCGCCTGGCCCAGGCTTGTGGGCAGGCGCTGCGGCAGCCGGACATCGCCGCCAAGATCAAGAGCCTGGGCATGGAGGCCGACCCGATTACGCGCGAAGACTTCGACAAGCAGTGGCGCCAGGACATCGACACCTGGGCGCGCGTGGTGAAAGCCGGCGGCATCACCATGGATTGAGCGGGGGCAGGGGTGGGGTTGGACACGAATTTCGTGTAACACGAAATTCGTGTAAACTGGCCGCCATGAAGAATCTCACCATCACCGTCGAAGACGGCGTGCTGGAATGGGCGCGCATCGAGGCCGCGCGGCGCGGCACCAGCGTGTCGCGCATGGTGGGCGATTTCCTCGCCGAGATGCAGCGCCGCGAAGACGCCTACGAGCGCGCCTACCTGGCCTGGCGTACCGATGAGCGCAGCTGGAATGGCGGCGCCCCGGCCGGGCGCAGCGGCGCGCGCGGCGTGGCGCTGTCGCGACTGCCGCATGCAAGCCGGGGGGCGAAGCCATGAGCGAGCTCGGCGGGCCCACCGTCTTCGTCGACACCTCGGTGCTGATCGCCGCCGAGGACGGCGCCGCGCCCGATGCGCAGGCGGCGGCGCTGGCCTGGCTCGACCTGCTGTGGCGCAGCCGCAGCGGCCGCACCAGCACGCAGGCGCTGGCCGAGTTCTACGACAGCGTCACCCGGCGTGCCATGCCGCAGGGCGATGCCCGCGCCGCCATCCGCCGCTACAACAGCTGGATTCCCTGGCAGATCGACGCCGCCACGCTGGAGACCGCCTGGGCCATCGAGGCCCGGCACCAGCTGGCCTTCGGCGACTGCCTGGCCGTGGCCTGCGCGCAGCACAGCGGCTGCGCCATGCTGCTGTCCAGCGCACTGCCGCATGCGGCGCACTACGGCGGCGTGCAGGTGATCGATCCCGCGCTGCAGCCGCCCACCATTGAGGAAACACCATGACCCAAGCCCCCGCTCCCTTGACCGAAGGCGCGTTGAAGCGCATCCGCCCCGATGTGCGCGCCATGCATGCCTACCATGTGCAGCCCGCCACCGGCCTGCTCAAGCTCGATGCGATGGAGAACCCCTACAGCTTGCCGCCCGAGCTGCAGCGGCTGCTGGGCGAGCGCCTGGGCGCGCTGGCGCTCAACCGCTACCCGGGCGGGCGCAGCGCCGAGCTGTGCGCGGCGCTGGCGCGCCATGCCGAGGCGCCCGCTGGCACCGCCCTGGTGCTGGGCAATGGCTCGGATGAGCTGATTTCACTGGTCTCGCTCGCCTGCGCCCGCCAGTCGGGCGAGGCGCGTGCAAAAGTGATAGCGCCCCTGCCGGGCTTCGTCATGTACGGGGTGAGCGCGCAGTTGCAAGGCCTGGATTTCGTCGGCGTCGATCTCACGCCCGACTTCGAGTTGGACGAGGCCGCGATGCTGGCCGCGATCGCCGAGCACCGCCCCGCCATCACCTACCTGGCCTACCCGAACAACCCCACGGCCACGCTGTGGAGCGAGGCCGCGATGCAAAGCGTGATCGACGCCGCCGGCCAGGTGGGCGGCATCGTGGTGGTGGACGAGGCCTACCAGCCCTTTGCCAGCCGCAGCTGGATGGCTCGCATGCGGGCCGAGCCCGAGCGCAACGGCCATGTGCTGCTGATGCGCACGCTCTCCAAGTTCGGCCTGGCCGGCGTGCGCCTGGGCTACCTGATCGGCCCGGCCGCGCTGGTGGCCGAGATCGACAAGGTGCGCCCGCCCTACAACGTGAGCGTGCTCAACTGCGAGGCCGCGCTGTTCGCGCTGGAGCACCAGGAGGTCTTCGCCGCCCAGGCCCGGGAGCTGCGCGCGCAGCGCGCCATCATCGTGCAGGCGCTGCGCGCCATGCCCGGCGTGCTGCAGGTCTGGGACAGCGAGGCCAACATGGTGCTGCTGCGGGTGGCCGACGCCGGCAAGGCCTTCGCCGGCATGCGCGAGCGCGGCGTGCTCATCAAGAACGTGTCGGCCATGCACCCATTGCTCGCAGGCTGTCTGCGCCTGACGGTGGGCGCGCCGCAAGAAAACGCTACCATGCTGGCTGCGCTGCAAGCTTCTCTCTAAATCGCTACGGGAACTACCACGGTGACCATTTCTGAACGACGCGCCAGCGTGGCGCGCAACACGGCCGAAACCCGCATCAAGGTGGCCGTGAACCTCGACGGCACGGGCAAGGCCAAGCTGGCCAGCGGCATCGGCTTCTTCGACCACATGCTCGACCAGATCGCCCGCCATGGCCTGATCGACCTGGACATCCACTGCGAGGGCGACCTGCACATCGACGGCCACCACACGGTGGAAGACGTGGGCATCACCCTGGGCCAGGCCTTTGCGCAGGCGGTGGGCGACAAGAAGGGCATCCGCCGCTACGGCCATGCCTATGTGCCGCTGGACGAGGCGCTCTCGCGCGTGGTGGTCGATTTCTCGGGCCGCCCCGGGCTGCACATGGACGTGCGCTTCAGCGCCGGCACGATCGGCCAGCTCGATACCCAGCTGGTGTTCGAGTTCTTTCAGGGCTTCGTCAACCATGCGGGCGTGACGCTGCACATCGACAACCTCAAGGGCGTCAACGCGCACCACCAGTGCGAAACCATCTTCAAGGCCTTCGCTCGCGCGCTGCGCTTCGCGCTGGAGCGCGATCCGCGCATGGAAGGCGTGATCCCCTCCACGAAAGGCTCGCTGTGAACACGGTTGCAGTCGTCGACTACGGCATGGGCAATCTGCGCTCGGTATCGCAGGCGGTGATGGCCGCGGCGGCCGACACCGGCGCCAAGGTGATCGTCACCGCACGCCCTGAAGAGGTGCGCGCCGCCAGCCGCGTCGTGCTGCCGGGGCAGGGCGCCATCCGCGACTGCATGGCCGAGCTGCGTGATTCGGGCCTGCAGGAATCGGTGCTCGAGGCCGCCGCGGCCAAGCCGCTGTTCGGCGTCTGCGTGGGCATGCAGATGCTGCTGGAGCACAGCGCCGAGGGGCCGGAAGGCGGAACGCCGGGGCTGGGCCTGATTCCCGGCCAGGTGCTCAAGTTCGAGCTGGAAGGCCGCCTTCAGGCCGACGGCAGCCGCTACAAGGTGCCGCAGATGGGCTGGAACCGCGTGCGCCAGACGGCGCATGCGCGCTTCGGCGGCAAGCCGCATCCGGTATGGGCCGGCGTGCCCGACGACGCGTACTTCTACTTCGTGCACAGCTTCTACGCCCGCCTGGCGCAGGCTGGGCATTGCCAGGGCGAAGCCGAATACGGCGAGACTTTCGCCTGCGCTATTGGCCGCGACAATATTTTTGCGACACAATTCCACCCAGAAAAGAGCGCCGACCAGGGCCTGGCCCTGTACCGCAATTTTCTGCACTGGAATCCCTGACTCCTGCTTTTGTTCCACTTCCGCTTTTTGCTTGCCAGCGAACCACCATGCTGCTCATCCCTGCCATTGATCTGAAGGACGGTCATTGCGTGCGCCTGAAACAGGGCGATATGGATCAATCCACCACCTTCGGCGAAGACCCGGTCGAGGTCGCCCGCCGCTGGTTCGATGCCGGCGCGCGCCGCCTGCACCTGGTGGACCTGAACGGCGCCTTTGCCGGCCAGCCGAAGAATCTGTCGGTCATCAAGGCCATCCTCCAGGAGTTCGGCGACGAGCTGCCGGTGCAGCTGGGCGGCGGCATCCGCGACCTGGACACGATAGAGAAATACATCGACCTGGGCATGCGCTACGTCATCATCGGCACGGCGGCGGTGAAGAACCCAGGCTTCCTGCAGGATGCCTGCAGCGCCTTCGGCGGCCATATCATCGTCGGCCTCGATGCCAAGGACGGCAAGGTGGCCACCGACGGCTGGAGCAAGATCACCGGCCATTCGGTGATCGACACCGCCAAGCGCTTCGAGGACTGGGGCGTGGAGTCCATCATCTACACCGACATCGGCCGCGACGGCATGCTCACCGGCATCAACATCGATGCCACCGTGGCGCTGGCGCAGTCGCTGAAGATCCCGGTGATCGCCTCGGGCGGGTTGGCCGGCATGGCCGACATCGAGCAGCTCTGCGCGCTCGAGTCCGAAGGCATCGAGGGCGTCATCTGCGGCCGCGCCATCTACAGCGGCGATCTCGATTTCGAAGCCGCCCAGGCCCGCGCGGATGAGCTCGGCGGCGGCGATTGAACAGCAATTGTCAACAAACCACCGGTTTGTAACCTTGTGGCACATGTGATTACCCCCGGTTTGCGCATGGCGGGATGGCTTGCCACACAATACGTGGCGCGGCATCAAAATTCATAGCAATCCCCGCCGCTGCATCGAAAGAAAGCGCATCTGTGATACTCGTGACTGGCGGTGCCGGCTATGTCGGCTCCCATCTTTGCGTGGCACTGGCCGAGGCCGGAATGCCCTTTGTCATTCTCGACAACTTCAGCAATGCGCGCCGCTCGGTGCTGCAGAGGCTGGAGCGCATCCTGGGCTTCGCGCCGCCCTGCATCGAGGGCGACGTGCGCGACGCCGGCCTGCTGGAGCACCTGTTCGACGAGCAGCGCTTCGAGGCCGTGGTCCACCTGGCCACGCTGAAGGTGGCCGCCGACTCGGTGCGCGAGCCGCTGCGCTACTACGACAACAACGTCACCGGCACCGTGGGCCTGCTGCGCGCCATGCAGACCGCTGGCATCCGCACCTTCATCGGTTCCTCGTCCGCGGTGGTCTATGGCGACCCCGCCGCCTGCCCGGTGCGCGAGGACGCGCCGCTGGCCGTCTCCACGCCCTATGGCCAGACGGTGATGATGGCCGAGCAGATCCTCACCAGCCTCGACGAAGCCTCGCCGCGGCGCTGGAAGATGGCGCTGCTGCGCAGCTTCAACGCGGTGGGCTGCCACGACAGCGGCCTCATCGCCGAAGACCCGCCGCGCATGTCCACCCATGTGGCGCCCTACATGGCCCAGGTGGCGTCGGGCAAGCGCGACTGCCTGCGCATCTTCGGCAACGACTATCCCACGCCGGACGGCACCGCCGTGCGCGACTACCTGCACGTCAGCGACCTGGCGGCGGCTTATGTGGCCGCGCTGCGCTACCTGCGCGGCCATGCCGGCCTGGTCAAGCTCAACATCGGCTCGGGCCGGCCCACCACGGTGCTGGAGCTGGTGCGGGCCTTCGAGCGCGCCAACGGCCGCGCCGTGCCGTTTCGCATGGCGCCGCGCCGCGCGGGCGACGCGGCCCAGCTGTGGGCCGACATCCGCATGGCGCAGCAGCTGCTGGGCTGGCAGCCGCAGCATGGCCTGGAGCGCATGCTGGAGGACGTCTGGCGCTGGCAGATCGGCATGGGCCGCAGCGTGCACTGACTCCTGGGCTACTGCGCTGGGCCGTCGATCTTTTCCAGCCAGGCGGGAATATCCCGCGCCCCATGGAGCACGCGCCACACATCGATGTGGTCCTCGCGCTCAAGGTAGAAAACAATGTGCGGATAGCGCCTCAACGGCCAGCTTCGCAGGCCGGGAAGCTGCGCCGCATGGCCATGGCGGGACGAGCCGGTGCCGGGGTGCGAGCCTATATGCGTGTAGGCCTGCTCCAGCGCGTCGATGAAGCCCAGCGCCGCGGCGGCGGCGCCCTCGCCCAGGTAGTAGTTGATCGCGTCTTCCACATCCCGCAGGGCGAGCGCTCGGGGGACGACCGGCTTGGCCCTCATCCCCTGGCGCTGCGCACGCGCGAGCGCAAGGACTCGAAGTAGCCGCTGTCGACCGCCGGCCCTGCCTCCGAGGCCGCGCCGTCGAGCAGCAGGCTGCGCAATTGCTGGCGATCCTGTTCCCGGCGTATCAGCTCGCGCACGTATTCGCTGCTGGTGCCATAGCCGCGCTGGCGAACCTGCTCATCGACGAAGGCCTTGAGCGTCTCGGGCAAGGAGATATTCATGGTGCTCATGGCTGGCCATGCTAGCCGCCATGGCAAAATTTGGCAAACGGCTGGAGTTGCTCCATGCCTGCCCGCAGCCGCCGCCCACCGTGGTATGGTTGCCTCCCGTTCCTCCACTTGCCAGACGCACCATGCTTGCCAAACGAATCATTCCCTGCCTTGATGTGACCGGCGGCCGCGTGGTCAAAGGGGTGAATTTCGTCGAGCTGCGCGATGCCGGCGATCCGGTGGAGATCGCCGCGCGCTACAACGCGCAGGGGGCCGACGAGCTGACCTTCCTCGACATCACCGCCACCAGCGATGGGCGCGACCTCATCCTGCCCATCATCGAGGCAGTGGCCTCGCAGGTCTTCATCCCGCTCACCGTGGGCGGCGGCGTGCGCACTGTCGAGGATGTGCGCCGCCTGCTCAACGCCGGCGCGGACAAGACCAGCTTCAACTCCGCGGCCATCGCCAACCCCGCCGTCATCGATGCCGCGAGCGACAAGTACGGCGCGCAGTGCATCGTGGTGGCCATCGACGCCAAGCGCCGCACGCCCGAGGACGAGCTGCGCATCGGCGAGAGCGGCAGGCCGGTGGGCGCGGGCTGGGATGTATACAGCCATGGCGGGCGCAAGAACACCGGGCTCGACGCGGTGCAATGGGCGGCCGACATGGCGCGCCGCGGCGCCGGCGAGATCCTGCTCACCAGCATGGACCGCGACGGCACCAAGTCCGGCTTCGACCTGCAGCTCACCCGCGCGGTGAGCGACGCGGTGTCGGTGCCGGTCATCGCCTCGGGCGGCGTGGGCAATCTCGAGCACCTGGCCGACGGCATCCAGCAAGGCGGCGCCGATGCGGTGCTGGCCGCCAGCATCTTCCACTACGGCGAATACACCGTGGGCCAGGCCAAGCAGCTCATGGCCCAGCGCGGCATCGCGGTGCGGTTGTAGGCGCTCCAAACCCTTTCCAGGGGCTTCCCAGATCGCGGACAATGGCCGCATGAATTGGCTTGACGACGTGAAGTGGGATGCGCAGGGCCTGGTGCCGGTGATTGCGCAGGAGCAGGGCAGCGGCGATGTGCTGATGTTCGCCTGGATGAACCGCGAGGCGCTGCAAAAGACCGCCGAGTTGCAGCGGGCGGTGTATTTCAGCCGCTCGCGTGGCAAGCTGTGGTTCAAGGGCGAGGAGTCCGGCCATGTGCAGCAGGTGCACGAGATCCGCATCGACTGCGACAACGATGTGGTGCTGCTGAAGGTGACGCAGCTCGGCCACGAGCCGGGCATCGCCTGCCACACCGGCCGGCACAGCTGTTTTTACAGTGTTTTGCAAGATGGCCGGTGGCGGCCGGTGGAGCCGGTCTTGAAAGATCCCGGATCCATCTACAAATAACACGGCAATTCCTGAACAGATACAAACACATGACCCCTACCGCACCCCTGGATTCCGCTGATGCCCTGGCCCGCCTGGCCAAGGTACTCGAATCGCGCAAGCCGGCCAATGGCGGCAACCCCGAATCGAGCTATGTGGCGCGGCTGCTGCACAAGGGGCCGGATGCCTTCCTGAAGAAGATCGGTGAAGAGGCGACCGAGGTCGTGATGGCCGCCAAGGACGTGGACCATGGCGCGCCGGCATCCAAGCTGGTGTACGAAGTGGCGGATCTGTGGTTTCATTCCATGGTGGCGCTGGCCCACTATGGCCTGGCGCCGCAGGATGTGGTGGATGAGCTGGTGCGCCGCGAAGGGCTGAGCGGCCTGGAGGAAAAGGCGCTGCGCAAGGTCAAGAGCCGCGAAGGCGAGGAAGGAAACCCATCATGAACGATGTGATCGACGTGAAAGCCGTGGACCCGCGCGAGATGGAAAGTCTCAAGACCTGGGGCTGGGTCAGCTACCTGCTGCACCTGATCGTGGCCGTGGCCGCGGTGGTGCCGGGCGCGCAGCCCAGCCTGGTGCTGCTGGTGATCGCGCTGGTGATCGACCTGGTCAAGCGCGATGATGCGCGCGGCACCTGGCAGGCCAGCCACTTCTCATGGCGCATCCGCTCGGTGCTCTGGGCCGGCGTGCTGTACCTGGTGACGCTGCCCCTGTGGCTGTTCTTCGTGATACCGGGCATGATCGCCTGGGCGGTGATCTCGATCTGGTTCCTCTATCGCATCGTGCGCGGCATGGTGGCGATGAACAAGGACAGGGCGGTCGATGACTGACGTCGCAGCCGGGATCGGCGGCGTGGCGCCGCTCGTGCCGCCCGGCCGGCGCAAGCAGTCCTTCCCGCCCCTGAGCAAGGGGCCGGATGAGAACACCCCGCCGCTGAGCCTCGCCTTGCAGGGCGGCGGCTCGCACGGCGCTTTCACCTGGGGCGTGCTCGACGCGCTGCTCGACAACCGCTCGCTGTGGGTGGAGGCGATCAGCGGCACCAGCGCCGGCGCGATGAACGCGGTGGTGTTCGCCTACGGCTACGGCAAGGGCGCCAGCGCGCACACCGATCGCGCCAAGGCCCATGAGGCCGGCTGCGCACAGGCGCAGGAGTCCCTGGTGCAGTTCTGGGAAGGCGTGGGCACGCTGGGCAGCCTGTTCTTCGGCGCGCCGCTGCAGAACAACCCGCTGGTGAGCATGATGTCGCAATGGTTCTCGCCCTACCAGACCAATCCGCTCGACCTCAACCCGCTGCGGCGCCTGCTGGAGAAGGTGGTGGATTTCGAGTTCCTGCAGAAGGAGCAGGGCAAGCATGCACCCAAGGTGTTCGTGTGCGCCACCAATGTGCGCACCGGCAGCGCCGATGTATTCAGCGGCGACCGGCTGACGGCCGATGCGGTGATGGCCTCGGCCTGCCTGCCAATGCTGTTCAAGGCCGTGAGCATCGAGGGCGAGCATTACTGGGACGGCGGCTATTCCGGCAACCCGCTGATCTATCCGCTGATCTACAACACCGGCAACCACGATGTGCTGCTGGTGCAGCTCAATCCCACCGAGTACCACGGCCTGCCCGACAGCGCCCAGGACATCCTGGACCGCATGAGCGAGATCACCTTCAACGCCAGCCTGCTGGCCGAGCTGCGCGCGATTGCCTTCGTGCGCCGCCTGCTGGAGCAGCGCCGGCTCGACCCCGCGCAGTACAAGAACATGCTGATCCACCATATCGATGGCGGCAAGGTGCTGCAAGGCTACGGCGCATCGAGCAAGACCAAGGCCAACATGAGCTTCGTGCTGGAGCTGTGCGCCAAGGGCCAGGCCAGCGGCCAGCAGTGGCTCCAGCAGCATCGCCAGGATGTGGGCGTGCGCTCGGCGCTGCACGATGCCTGATGCCGTGCCGCTCGCGGGGGCTGCGGGTAGTACGTAAGGGTGGATGGCGGCCAATATGCCCCCGGGCATGCGTTATGCTGTGGCGCTTTGGTATCACGTTTCAGGGACCCGGTCATGCATGACCCCAACTGCATCTTCTGCAAAATCATCGCGGGCGACATTCCCTCGCAAAAGATCTACGAGGACGAGGAGTTGTTCGCGTTCAAGGACATCCGGCCCGCCGCGCCGGTGCATTTCCTGCTCGTGCCCAAGATCCACGTGCCCTCGATGGCCCAGGTGGGCGCCGAGCATGCGCCGCTGCTGGGGCGCCTGATGACCAAGATTCCCGCCCTGGCCCTGGAGCAGGGCTGCAACCCGTATCCCGACGGCGGCTACCGCGTGGTGGTGAATACGGGTGCCGAGGGCGGCCAGGAAGTGCATCACCTGCACGTACATGTCATGGGCGGGCCACGCCCTTGGCGCGTGGGGTGATTGCGCAGTTTTAAAATGTGTCCTGTTCACTAGGAGATTTCTCATGGGATCGCTTTCTATTTGGCATTGGCTGATCGTTCTGCTGATCGTGGTGATGGTGTTCGGCACCAAGAAGCTGAAAAACATCGGCTCCGACCTGGGCGGTGCGGTCAAGGGTTTCAAGGACGGCATGAAGGACGGCAGCAGCGATGCGGCCGCCGGCACGCCGGCCAGCCAGCAGCAGGTCGGCCAGTCGCCCGTGGCCGACAAGACCACGATCGACGTCGAAGCAAAGAACAAGGGCTGAACACCGGGCTGTGCCATGCGGCGCAGCGCCGGCAGACCATGCACGCATGTTTGATATAGGCATTTCCAAGATGGCCTTGATCGGCGCTGTCGCGCTGATCGTGATCGGGCCCGAAAAGCTGCCGCGCGTGGCGCGTACCGTCGGCACCCTGCTGGGCAAGGCGCAGCGCTACGTGGCCGACGTGAAGGCCGAGGTCAACCGCTCGATGGAGCTGGATGAGCTGCGCAAGATGAAGGATTCGGTGGAGAGCGCCGCGCGCGACGTGGAAAGCTCCGTGCGCACCAACGCCGCCGACTTCGAGAAAAGCTGGAGCGACGAGGTCGGCGCGGTCGAGCGCAGCCTCTCGGGCAGCGGCGACGATGGCTTCCAGACCGCCGATCCCTACGCCGAGAGCTATGGCAGCCCTGTCGCGTCGGCGGTGACGCCGGCCTACCGCCACCCCGGCAAGAAATGGCGGCTCAAGCGCGGCGCAACGCCGCAGTGGTACAAGCAGCGCGCGGGGGTACGCACCCGCGTGCAGTCGGGTGCGGCGCGGGTCGCGCGCTTCAGGCCCCGGAAGTCGTCCTCGTGACCTGCATTTTTTCTGAGGCCCATGCGGTCGCTGGCTGATCCATGTCTGATAACCGTTCCCAAGAAGATGAGCTGGCTGGCACCGAGCAGCCTTTCGTGCAGCACCTGATGGAGCTGCGCAACCGGCTGCTGTACTGCATCTACGGCGTGCTGCTGGCGCTGGCGGTGCTGGCGTTTTTCCCCGGGCCGGATGGCTTGATCGACTTCATCGCCCACCCCATCAAGGCGCACATGCCGCCCGATGCCAAGCTGATCGCGGTGGGCGTGTTCTCGCCGTTCCTGGTGCCGCTCAAGGTGCTGGGCATGGCGGCGGTGCTGGCGGCGCTGCCGTGGATCATGTACCAGCTCTGGGCCTTCGTGGCGCCGGGCCTGTATTCGCACGAAAAGCGCTTCGCGCTGCCGCTGATCTTCTTTGGCAGCCTGCTGGCCTACCTGGGCATTGCCTTCGTGCAGCTGTTCGTGCTGGACCGCATGTTCGGCTTCATCCAGCATTTCACGCCGGCGAGCGTGGCCGCGACGCCGGACATCGCCTCCTACGTCGAGGCCATCCTGTCGCTGTACATCGCCTTCGGCCTGGCATTCCAGGTGCCCATCGTGGTGATCCTGCTGGTGCGCGTGGGCCTGGTGGAGATCGCCAAGCTCAAGTCCTTCCGCGGCTACTTCATCGTGGTGGCCTTCGTGGTGGCCGCGGTGGTGACTCCGCCCGACGTGTTCTCGCAGCTCGCGCTGGCGCTGCCGATGTGCGTGCTGTACGAGATCGGCATCCTCGGCGCCTCGTGGATGATGCGCAACGCCAAGCCGGCCGATGCCGAGGAGGGCGCTTCGGCGGCGGACCGGCCGCAGTCCTGAGCTAGCAAAAACAAGAGCGGCTGGCGCTTGCTGTGCAAGCAATCCAGCCGCTTTTCTATTCAATAGCAAGGAGCACCGGGCGCTGGGCGCTCTTTTTTTTATCTGCGCCGCAGCTGTCCCGCCGGGCGCCGGGTTTCGGGCCGGGTGCCGGGCGTGATATTGATGTGCAGCGTGGCATCGCCGCGGCGCACCGTGAGCGGGGTTTCCTTGCCCGGCGCGAGCGTGGCCACGGTGGACAGCAGCTGCGAGACATGGCCCACCGGCTGCTCGCCCACCTGGGTGATCACGTCGCCGGGGCGGATGCCGGCCTGCGCGGCCGGGCCGTTTTGCAGCACGCCGGTGATGATCACGCCTTCGCTGGCCTTCACGCCGAAGGTCTCGGCCAGCTCGGGCGTCAGGTCGTTGGGCTCCACGCCGATCCAGCCGCGGGTGACCTTGCCGTCGCGCACGATGCTGTCGAGCACGTTCTTGGCGATCGAGGTCGGGATCGCGAAGCCTATGCCCATGCTGCCGCCCGAGCGCGAATAGATCGCGGTGTTGATGCCCACCAGGTTGCCGCTCACGTCCACCAGCGCGCCGCCCGAGTTGCCGGGGTTGATGGCCGCATCGGTCTGGATGAAGTTCTCGAAGGTGTTGATGCCCAGCTCGCTCCTGCCCAGCGCGCTGATGATGCCGCTGGTCACCGTCTGGCCCACGCCGAACGGGTTGCCGATGGCCAGCACCTGGTCGCCGACCTCGATGCCGTCGGAATTGCCCAGCACGATCACCGGCAGGCGGTCGAGCTCGATCTTGAGCACCGCCAGGTCGGTTTCCGGGTCGGTGCCTATCACCTTGGCCTTGGCCTGGCGGCCGTCGGTCAGCGTCACCTCGATATCGTCGGCGCCCTCGACCACATGGTTGTTGGTCAGCACATAGCCGTCGGGGCTGACGATCACCCCACTGCCTAGGCCGGCCTGCGACTGCGTGCCCTGGTCGCCGAAGAAGAACTGGAACCAGGGGTCATTGGCGCGCGGGTGGCGCACCTCGGTGCTGGTGTTGATGCTGACCACCGCGGGCGCCGCCTTCTTGGCGGCCGGGCTGAAGCTGCTGGTGGCCACCGCGGCGCGGCTGGCCGCGTTGTCGGGCGCTTCGATCAGCGCGATGCCGGCGCTGCTGCGGGTGGCGCCGCCGCGCTGCAGCCAGCCGGGCTGCAGCGTGGCTACGACGAAATAAATGCCAAGCAGTACGGTGACCACCTGGGCAAACAGAAGCCAGAGGCGTTTCATAAAGGGGAGTGGTGTCGATGAGGATGGGACCGGACGATTATGTCATCCATGCCATCCTCGGCCGCCGCGCCCCGGCGCCGCTCATTGCGGCTGCAGCTGAATGCTCCTGGCCATGGCGCGGAACTTGGCGCTGTCGTCCCTGAGCAGGCGCTCGGCCTCGTCCAGCGTCTGGGGCGCAGGCGCTTCCGAGCCGGTGGCGATGATCTGGCGGCGCACCTCGGGGTCGCGCAGCACTTGCGACAAGGCCTGGTTCAGGCGCACGACCACATCCTCGGGGGTCTTGCGGCTGACCATCAGAGCGGCCCAGGTGCTGTGGTTGAAGTCCTTGAGCACATGGCCTTCGCCAAGCGCGGGCACTGCCGGGTCGAGCTCGCTGCGCGTGGGCGCCAGCCAGCCGATGAGCTTGAGCCGCCCCTGCTCGGACATGCCCTTGAAGCTGGTGGCATAGGGCAGGATGGCGAAGTCGATGCTGTTGCCGCCGATGTCCTGCACCATGGGCGCCATGCCCTTGTAGGGCACGTGCGTGACGCGGATATGGGTTTGCTGCGCCATGCTCTCGGCCAGCAGGTGGTACATGGAGCCGATGCCGACGCTGCCGTAGGACAGGCCCTTGTCCTGGGTCTTGGCATAGGCGATGAACTCGTCGGCGTTGCGCACCGGCAGCGAGGCGCGCGTCACCAGCACCAGCGGGTTCACCGAGACCCGGCCCAGCATCCGGAAATCCTCGGCCCGCAGCTTGACGGCCGGGTTGACCATGGGCGAGAGAATCACCTCGTTGGGCGAGCCGAGAAAGATCATGTGGCCGTCGGCCGGTGCGTTCAGCACCTTCTGCGCGGCCAGCGAGCCGCTGACGCCGCCCAGGTTGTCCACGATCACCTGCTGGTTCAGGGCCCGGCCCAGCGCGCTGTTCAGCGCGCGGGCGATGGAGTCCGACAGGCCGCCCGCCGGGTAGGGCACGAGCAGCGTCACCACGCGCTGGTCGGCGGCCTGCGCGCCGGCGGCGGCGCACAGCGCGCCAAGCGAGAGGGCGAGCGCGCGCCGCCGGGATGAAGTGGCAAGGGGGAATGGCATGGATCAGCTCCGGGTGTGGGTCGATAGGAATGCATGGGCCAGCGCCACCCAGAACGTGGCGCCGGTCCCGAGGTTGCGGTCGTTGAAATCGAAGCTGGGGTTGTGCACGCTGCAGGGCCCCGAGGCGCAGCCATGCGTGTGGCCGTTGTCGCCGTTGCCGATGAACAGGTAGCAGCCGGGGCGCTCCTGCAGCATGTAGGCGAAGTCTTCGCTGGCGCACAGCGGATCGGCGTTGGCCACGACCTGCGCCTCGCCGAACAGCGCGCGCGCCACCTCCATGGCCAGCCGGGTTTCGGCGCCGGCATTGACCAGCACCGGGTAGCCGCGCTCGTAGGCGATGCGGCAGCGCGCGCCGAAGCTGGCGGCCTGGCCCTGCGCCACCGCGCGGATGCGCTCCTCCAGCAGATGGCGCACCTCGGGCTTGAGGGCGCGGATGCTCAGCTCCAGCTCGGCGGTCTCGGGGATCACGTTGTAGGTCTGCCCGGCCTGCAGGCGGCCCACGGTGATCACGGCCGAGGCCAGCGGGTCCACATTGCGCGCGACTATGCTTTGCAGCGCCATCACCGTGGACGCGGCCACGACCGTGGGGTCGGTCGCCAGGTGCGGCATGGCGCCGTGGCCGCCGCAGCCCTCGAACACGATGGTCGCGCGGTCGGAAGAGGCCATGTACGCGCCTTCGCGAAACAGGAGCCTGCCCTGCGGCACGCCCGGCAGGTTGTGCATGGCGAACACCGCATCGCAGGGAAAGCGCGCAAACAGCCCTTCCTTCATCATGCGCTGGGCGCCGCCGGCGCCGCCCAGCTCTTCCGCGGGCTGGAAGATCAGGTGCAGGGTGCCGTCCATGGCGCTGCCGCCCTCGCGCTGCAGCTTCGCCAGCGCCTGGGCCGCGCCCAGCAGCATGGTGGTGTGGCCGTCGTGGCCGCAGCCGTGCATCTTGCCCGGCACCTCGCTGGCCCAGGGCAGGCCCGTGGCCTCCTGGATGGGCAGCGCATCCATTTCGGCGCGCAGCCCCAGGCGCGCGGGGCCGGGGCCGAACACCAGCGTGCCGACCAGGCCGGTGCCCGCCAGGCCGGTGCTCACCTCGTAGCCCCACTCGCGCAGGCAGCGCTCGACCAGGGCGCTGGTCTGGAATTCCTCGAAGCCCAGCTCGGGCTGGCGGTGGATGGCGTGGCGCCACGCGAGCATGGCGTCGGCATCGATGTAGGGGCTGAATTTCGCGTGCATGCGAAAAAATATATCGCCCCGGGATGCAGGCCAAAAGCCGGTATATTTTCCGGCATGACAACCAGAACGATTCACCTGATGAAAACCCCGAGAACATGAAAAACCACCAGGTCAGGGCCTTCGTCCAGGTGGCGGAAAGCGGCTCGATCCGCGCCGCCGCCCGCGCGCTTTTCCTGAGCCAGAGCGCCCTGACCAAGTCGCTGCGCGAGCTGGAGGAAGATGTGGGCGCGCAGCTGCTGGTGCGCAGCTACAAGGGCATCGAATTCACGCCGGCGGGCCGGGTGCTGCTGTCGCATGCGCGGCTGGCGCTGTCGGTGCTGGACAAGGCGCGCGAGGAGGTGCGGCTGATCCGCGGCGGCTCGGGCGCCCGCGTGGCGGTGGCCATGTCGCCCTTGATTGCCATCAAGGCGCTGCCCTGGGCCTGGAAGCAGTTCGAGCAGCTGGCGCCGGATGCGCAGTTGACGCTCAGCGAAGGCTTTCTGACCAGCCTGGTGCCGGCGCTGCTGGAGGGGCGGCTGGATTTCGCGCTGGCCATTGCCGATCCCGTCGATTTGCCCTACGAGCTGGTCTTCAGGCCGCTGCTGGAGGTGGTGGCGCTGCCCGCCGGGCGGCTGGGCCATCCGCTGGCCACGGCGCAGACCTGGGAAGCGCTGCGCGACGCCACCTGGGTGATGAACTTCTCGGCCGGCAGCCACAGCGAGACGCTGGTGAGCTGGCTGCGCGGCCAGGGCCTGGCCGAGCCGCGCAAGATGGTCAACTGCGCCTCGTCCACGCTGATGAGCGAGCTGATGCGGCGCACCGACATGCTGGGCTTTTGCCCCGAGATCCTGCTGGACGACCCCACCTTCGGCGCCGGGCTGCAGCGCCTGCCGGTCGGGCCGCTGCCGCCGCCCATGGCGCTGGGCCTGATCCAGCTGCGCGGCGTGCCGCTGAGCAGCGCCGCCAGGCCGCTGGCGGCATTGTTCGAGCGGTATTTCCAGGGCGTTTAGCGCCGCCCCCGTGCGCCCATGTGGGCAGCTCGGGTATAGCGGGGCGCCGAGGGAATCCAAGGGTTAACACCTAGAATCCTCGCTTCGACTGCGCCTTTCCTGCTCATTGCGGTTCCTCGCGAACTGGCCATCCTCCAGGCTTGCCTGCCCCGATCCCCGTATCCCGGGCGATCCCAGAACCCGGTGATCGCGCGCAAAACTGCGCCGCACTGCACCGCGCTGTCTTCAGCCTGAGGACACATGACTTCGCAAACCTTCCCCCAAGGCGCCGCCGCAGCGGCGCCGGCCCGCGCATTGACGCGCGGCGACTACAAGACCCTGGGCCTGTCGGCCCTGGGCGGCACCCTGGAGTTCTACGACTTCGTGGTGTTCGTGTTTTTTGCCAACGTGATCGGCTCGCTGTTCTTTCCGGCCGCGATGCCCGACTGGCTGCGCCAGCTGCAGACCCTGGGCATCTTTGCCGCCGGCTACCTGGCGCGGCCGCTGGGCGGCGTGCTGATCGCGCACTTCGGCGACGTGCTGGGCCGCAAGAAGATGTTCACGCTGTCCATCTTCCTGATGGCGGTGCCCACGCTGGTGATCGGCCTGCTGCCCACCTATGCCTCCATCGGCATCGCGGCGCCGCTGCTGCTGCTGCTGATGCGCGTGCTGCAGGGCGCGGCGATCGGCGGCGAGATGCCCGGCGCCTGGGTGTTCGTGGCCGAGCACGCGCCGGCGCGGCACTACGGCTTTGCCATCGGCGCGCTCACCTCGGGCATCACCGGCGGCATCTTCCTGGGCTCGATCATCGGCGTGTGGCTCAACAGCAGCTACAGCGCCGCCGAGATCCACGACTGGGCCTGGCGCGTTCCGTTCATCCTGGGCGGGGCCTTCGGCCTGGTGTCGGTCTACCTGCGCCGCTTCCTGCACGAGACGCCGGTGTTCAAGGAGCTGCAGGCGCGCAAGCAGGCCGGCAGCGAGCTGCCGCTCAAGACCATCCTGCGCGAGCACCGCGCCGCCTGCGTGCTGGTGGCGCTGATGACCTGGGTGCTGTCCACCGCCATCGTGGTGGTGGTGCTGTTCACGCCCGCCTACCTGCAGAAGGTGTTCCACATCGCCCCCGCCTCGGCCATGCGCGCCAATGCGCTGGCCACGGTGACGCTGACGCTGGGCTGTGTGTTCTGGGGCTGGCTGTCGGACCGCATGGGCACCCGCACCGCCATGGTGCTGGGCTGGCTGGGCATGAGCGCCACGGCCTATCTGTTCTACCTGGGCCTGCCGGGCACCGAGGCCTCGCTGCTGTGCTCGTATGCGCTGGTGGGTTTCTTCGTGGGCAGCATCTCGCTGCTGCCGGTGGTGGGGGTGCGGGCCTTTCCGGCGCCAGTGCGCTTCACCGGCCTGTCCTTTGCCTACAACACGGCCTACGCGGTGTTCGGCGGGCTCACGCCCATGCTGGTCTCGGTCTGGCAGCAGAGCGATGTGATGGCGCCGGCCCACTATGTGGCCGCCATGGGCATCCTGGGCGCGGCGCTGGGATTTTGGCCGCTGGCCTGCAAGGGCTGGCAGCCGCGCGCGGTGGCTACCAGCGGCCGGTAAGCATCAGCAGGCCCGGCGCCCAGCAGGTGCCGATGCCGCAGGCGATGGTGTAGTGCGGCAGCAGGCGCAGGCGGCGGCCCAGGCCCATGGCCACGAAGAACAGCAGCCACAGGCTGGACCACAGCAGCCACAGCAGCGCCATGCGCCAGTCCGTCTGGGCCCCGGCATAGACCAGGGCGCTGACCGCCACGAAGCCGCTGTACCAGCCCAGGCCCTGGCCCTTGAGCCCAAACCAGTTCGTGGCCGCCGCGTACAGGTAGGTGAAGGCGAACAGCAGGCCGCCGGCGCTGGTGAAATAGTCGTGCGGGCTGCCGCCGCCCACCAGGCCGGGCAGGTTGGTGAACAGCGCCAGCAGTCCCACCAGCAGGTTGAGCGCCACCGTGTCCCGCGGCTCGATGCGGCCCATCAGGGACAGCCCGTTGACGATCAGGACCGCGCCGATGAAAAGAAGTGCAATGCCGAGCATGGGAGAGATCTGCGGGAAGGTAAGGCCGGCAAGCTTAGTGGCCCGGGCCGCGCTTGCGCCCGGCCATCCAGGCATAAGAGAAATTCGGCTTCTGAGACAATCGCCCGATGACGACACAACGGCAGGATGTGCTGCGCGCCTTCGACGAGCTGCTGCAGCCCGAGCGCTTCAAGGATTACGGCCCCAACGGCCTGCAGGTGGAGGGCAAGGCCCGGATCCGCAAGATCGTGAGCGGCGTCACCGCGTCGCGCGCGCTGATCGACGCGGCCATCGCCGCCGGGGCGGATGCGCTCTTCGTGCACCACGGCCTGTTCTGGCGCGGCCACGACGGCCGCATCACCGGCTGGATGAAGCAGCGCATAGAGCGGCTCATCAAGCACGACATCAATCTCCTGGCCTACCACCTGCCGCTCGATGCGCATCCGCTGCTGGGCAACAACGCCCAGCTTGGCAAACAGCTGGGCTGGGAGGCCGACGCGCGCTTCGGCGAGCAGGATCTAGGCTTCATCGGCAGCATGGCGCCGCAGCCGCCGCAGGCGGTTGCAGCGCATTTGCAACAGGTGCTGGGGCGCGGCGTCACCTCGGCGACAAGCGCGGATGCCCGCCCCGTGCGCCGCATCGCCTGGTGCACCGGCGGTGCCCAGGGCTTCTTCGAGGCGGCGATCGCGGCCGGCGCCGATGCCTTCGTGACCGGCGAGATCTCCGAGCCGCAGGCCCATCTGGCGCGCGAGACCGGGGTGAGCTTCTTCGCCGCCGGCCACCATGCCACCGAGCGCTACGGCGCGCCGGCCGCGGCGGGCCATGTGGCCGCCCAGCTCGGGCTCGCGCACGAGTTCATCGAGATCGACAATCCCGCATGAGCGGTGCTTCCAAAAACATAGCTATGTCCTCTGCGCCATTGGCCATCACCCAGGGTGACCCCGCCGGCATCGGCCCGGAAATCATCGCCAAGGCCTTTCGCGATGCCGGCCCCGAGCTGCGGGGCTGTTTCGTGGTTGGCGACCTGCAGACCCTGCGCCGCGCCGCGGCCTGCATCGCGCGGCCGGGCGAGGCGCTGCTGCCGGTGGCCGGGCTGCGCAGCGCCGCCGAGGCCGCGGCCGTGCCGCCGCGCTGCATTCCGGTGCTGGCGCTGCCCGGCCTGCCGGGGCCGCTGCCCTGGGGCCGGGTGCAGGCCGAGGCCGGCCGGGCCGCCGCCGCCTGCGTGCAGTGGGCGGCGCGCGCCGCGCTGCGCGGCGAGATCGCCGGCCTGGTCACCGCGCCGCTGCACAAGGAGGCGCTGGCGCTGGCCGGCGTGCACTACCCCGGCCATACCGAGCTGCTGCAGGCCGAGGCCGCGCAGCATGCCGGCGTGCCGCTGGCGCAGATGCCGGTGCGCATGATGCTGGCCAACGATGCGCTGCGCACCGTGCTGGTCAGTATCCACGTGTCGCTGCGCGATGCGATCGCGGCCGTGAACCAGGGCAATGTGCTGCAGACCATCCGCATCACCCATGCCTCGCTCACGCGCTTTCTGGGCCGCACGCCGCGCATCGCGGTGGCGGGGCTCAATCCGCATGCGGGCGAAGGCGGACTGTTCGGGCGCGAGGAGATCGAGCACATCGCGCCCGCGATCGCGGCGGCGCGCGCCGAGGGGATAGCCGCCGTCGGCCCCGAGGCGCCGGACACCGTCTTCATGCGCGCGCGCCAGGCGCCGGGCAAGCCGGCCGAGTTCGATGCGGTGGTGGCGATGTACCACGACCAGGGGCTGATCCCGGTGAAGTACCTGGGCCTGGAGCAGGGCGTGAATGTAACCCTGGGCCTGCCGCTCATCCGCACCAGCCCGGACCATGGCACCGCCTTCGACATCGCCGGCCAGGGCGTGGCCGATGCGTCCAGCCTGGTCGAGGCGGTGCGCATGGCCAGGCAGCTGGCGGCCTGAGGCGAGCACAAAAAAAGCAGCCCGAAGGCTGCTTCCAAGGATTGCAAACATGTCTGGCAGGCCGGTGTGGACGGCCAGTTTGTTGCATTTACTCCACAGTTATTTCTTCAGGCTGTCACGTATTTCACGCAGCAGCACGATGTCTTCCGGCGTGGCGGGCGCGGCTTCGGGGGCGGCGGGCTCCTCGCGCTTCAAGCGGTTGATCTGCTTGATCATGAGGAAGATGATGAAGGCCAGGATGAGGAAGTTCACCGCCACGGTGATGAAGTTGCCATAGGCCAGCACCGGCACGCCGGCCTTGCGCACCGCTTCCACCGTGTGCGCCGTACCCTCGGGCACCGCGCCCAGAGCGAGGAAATAATTGGAAAAATCCAGCTTGCCGAAGACCAGCCCGACCACCGGCATGATCAAGTCGGCGACCACCGAGTCCACGATTTTGCCGAATGCGCCGCCGATGATCACGCCGACCGCGAGATCGATCACATTGCCTTTGACGGCAAATTCGCGGAACTCTTTCATGAAGCTCATTTTTGCCACTCCTCTGATGCAAAACAAAGACTGCAGTATGGCAGACAGCCAAGGGTTTGGGCGCATTGAACTCTTGATTTACCCTCCGCTACAATCCGCCGAAACATGAGTGCATGGTGCAATACCTGCTCTTAAAAGCTAAGCGAAGTTCATCGAGGATCCCCCATGAGTGACTCTCCCATCGACTCCAGCAAGCGGACGTGGCTGATCGCGTCCGGCTGCGCTGGCGCCGTTGGCGGCGTGGCAACCGCCGTCCCTTTCGTGTCGTCGTTCCAGCCGTCTGAAAAGGCCAAGGCCGCCGGCGCCGCCGTGGAGGTGGATATCTCCGAGCTCAAGCCCGGCGAGAAGATGACCGCGGAGTGGCGCGGCAAGCCGGTGTGGATCCTGCGCCGCACCAAGGAGCAGCTCGACGAGCTGCCCAGCCTGGACAGCCAGATGGCCGATCCCAACTCGGAGCGCACCGCCTTCCCCACGCCCGAGTACGCCAAGAACGAATGGCGCTCCATCAAGCCCGAGGTGCTGGTGGTGGTGGGCATCTGCACCCACCTGGGCTGCTCGCCCACCGACAAGCTCACGCCCGGCCCGCAGCCCTCGCTGCCCGACGACTGGAAGGGCGGCTTCCTGTGCCCCTGCCACGGCTCCACGTTCGACCTGGCCGGCCGGGTGTTCAAGAACAAGCCCGCGCCCGACAACCTCGAGGTGCCCCCCTACATGTACCTGTCGGACACCAGGCTCCTGATCGGTGAAGACAAGAAGGCTTGAGCGAGGACGACATGGCACACGAATTCAAGGACATCTCGCCCAACGCGCCGGCCAGCGCCAAGCTCGGCAACTGGCTGGAAAACCGCTTCCCGACCGCCTTCGACGCCTACCGCGTCCACATGTCGGAGTACTACGCGCCGAAGAACTTCAACTTCTGGTACATCTTCGGCTCGCTGGCCCTGCTGGTGCTGGTGATCCAGATCGTCACCGGCATCTTCCTGGTGATGCACTACAAGCCCGACGCCGCCAAGGCCTTTGAGTCGGTCGAGTACATCATGCGCGACGTGCCCTGGGGCTGGCTGATCCGCTACATGCACTCCACCGGCGCCTCGGCCTTCTTCGTCGTGGTCTACCTGCACATGTTCCGCGGCCTGCTGTACGGCAGCTACCGCAAGCCGCGCGAGCTGGTATGGGTGTTCGGCTGCGCGATCTTCCTGTGCCTGATGGCCGAGGCCTTCATGGGCTACCTGCTGCCCTGGGGCCAGATGTCGTACTGGGGCGCCCAGGTGATCGTGAACCTGTTCTCGGCCATCCCCTTCATCGGTCCCGACCTCGCGCTGCTGATCCGCGGCGACTACGTGGTGGGCGATGCGACGCTGAACCGCTTCTTCAGCTTCCACGTGATCGCGGTGCCGCTGGTGCTGCTGGGCCTGGTGGTGGCGCACCTGCTGGCGCTGCACGACGTGGGCTCCAACAACCCCGACGGCATCGAGATCAAGGGCCCCAACGCCCCCAAGGATGCCAACGGCCATCCGCTGGACGGCGTGCCCTTCCACCCCTACTACACGGTGCACGACATCTTCGGCGTGACCGTGTTCTTGATGGTCTTCACCGCGGTGGTGTTCTTCGCGCCCGAGTTCGGCGGCTACTTCCTCGAATACAACAACTTCATTCCCGCCGACCCGCTGAAGACGCCGTCGCACATCGCTCCGGTGTGGTACTTCACGCCGTTCTACTCGATGCTGCGCGCCATCACCACCGAGATGATGTACGCGATCTCCGCCATCCTGGTGATCGCGGTGGCCTATGTCTGCGTCAAGACCCGGCTTGCCGGCGCCCTCAAGGGCCTGCTGGTGATCGTGGGCCTGGTGGTGCTGGCCATGTTCGGCGCCTTCGCCTTCACCGGCATCAAGGCGCTGGCCGGCATCGACGCCAAGTTCTGGGGCGTGGTGGTGATGGGCGGCGCGGTGATCATCCTGTTCTTCCTGCCCTGGCTGGACCGCAGCCCGGTCAAGTCCATCCGCTATCGCCCGAGCTGGCACAAGTACGTGTATGCGGTGTTCGTGGTCGATTTCATCATCCTGGCCTACCTGGGCGTGCAGCCGCCGTCGCCGGTGGGCGAGAAGGTGTCGCAGGTCGGCACGCTGTTTTATTTCGGATTCTTCCTGCTGATGCCGTGGTGGAGCCGCCTGGGCGAGCCCAAGCCCGTGCCCGAGCGCGTCACTTTCGCTGCGCACTGACCAGGAGGAGAGCCACACCATGATGAAAAAAATCGTTCTTTCCGCGCTGGCCGCCCTGGGACTGAGCCTGGGGGCCGCGGCGCACGCCGCCGAAGGCGGCATCGCCTGGGACAAGGCGCCCGTCAACACCACCGACACCGCCTCGCTGCAAAACGGTGCCCGGCTGTTCGTGAACTACTGCCTGAGCTGCCACTCGGCCGCCTTCATGCGCTACAACCGCCTGAAGGACATTGGCCTGAGCGACCAGGAGATCAAGGACAACCTGCTGTTCACCACCGACAAGGTGGGCGAGACCATGAAGGCGGCGATCGACCCGCACCAGGCCAAGGAGTGGTTCGGCGCGAACCCGCCCGACCTGACGCTGGTGGCGCGCTCGCGCGCCGGCCACAACGGCACCGGCGCCGACTACCTGTACACCTTCCTGCGCACCTTCTACAAGGACGACACCAAGCCGACCGGCTGGAACAACCTGGCCTTCCCGTCGGTCGGCATGCCCCATGTGCTGTGGGAGCTGCAGGGCGCGCGCGTGCCGGTCTACGAGGAAACCGAGAGCCACGGCCACAAGACCGAGATCTTCAAGGAGTGGAAGCAGCTGACGCCGGGCAAGATGTCGACCCAGGAATACGATAAGAATGTGGGTGATTTGGTGAACTATCTACAATGGATGGCTGAGCCGGCGCAAAACACCCGGGTTCGCGTGGGCGTCTGGGTATTGCTCTTCCTGCTGGGTTTCACCGTGATTGCCTGGCGCCTGAACGCTGCGTTCTGGAAGGACGTCAAATAAACCTGCCGCGGTGATCGGGCCCGGCGCGTGGCGCAGGGCTTGAATTCCGGTTGTCGATTTGTGTAGAGTGGGCAGTTTGCTGGCTGCCCACTCTTTTGATTTTTAGGAGTCTTACACCATGATGGTGCTTTATTCGGGAACGACCTGTCCTTTTTCTCACCGCTGCCGTTTCGTGCTGTTTGAAAAAGGCATGGATTTCGAGATCCGCGACGTGGACCTCTTCAACAAGCCCGAAGACATCAATGTGATGAACCCCTACGGCCAGGTGCCCATCCTGGTCGAGCGCGACCTGATCCTGTACGAGTCGAACATCATCAACGAGTACATCGACGAGCGCTTCCCGCACCCGCAGCTGATGCCCGGCGACCCGATGGAGCGCGCGCGCGTGCGCCTGTTCCTGCTGAACTTCGAGAAGGAACTGTTCACCCATGTGCACACGCTCGAGGAGCGCGGCGCCAAGGGCAATGAAAAGGCCCTTGAAAAAGCGCGCTCGCAGATCCGCGACCGCCTGACGCAGATGGCGCCGGTGTTCCTGAAGAACAAGTACATCATGGGCGAAGGCTTCTCGATGCTCGACGTGGCCATCGCGCCGCTGCTGTGGCGCCTAGACTACTACGGCATCGAGCTGTCGAAGAACGCGGCGCCGCTGCTCAAGTATGCGGAACGCATTTTCTCGCGCCCGGCCTACATTGAGGCGCTGACGCCGTCCGAAAAGGTGATGCGCAAGTAATCCGGCCGCGGCCCGCGGGCCGCGGCAGGGAGATTGGTGATGAGCGAAATCCAGACTACTTCTACCCAGCCCTACCTGATCCGGGCCTGGTTCGAATGGTGCAACGACAACGGGCTGACGCCGTACCTGAGCGTGCGAGCGGACCGGACCGTGCAGGTGCCGCGCGAATTCGTCAAGGATGGCGAGATCGTGCTCAACATCAGCTACGACGCCACCAATGCGCTGAAGCTGGGCAATGACTACATCGAGTTCAGCGCCCGCTTCGGCGGCGTGCCGCGCGAGATCATGATCCCGGTGAACCGGGTGGTGGCGATCTTCGCGCGCGAGACCGGACAGGGCATGGGCTTTCCGCCTCCGCCGGACCTGCTGGACGACGATGCCGAGGCCGCGATGCAGGCGCTGCAGGCCCCGGCGGCCGGCGACGCCCTCGACGAAGGCGTCGCCGTGGTACAGCTGGTGCCCACGCCGGGCGGTGCGGCTGGCGAAGCGTCGGGCGAGGCGCCCGGCAGCGAGCCGCCGGACGGCCCCAAGCCGCCGCCCACGGGCGGGCGGCCGTCGCTCAAGCTGGTGAAATAGCGGCGCCGGCGAAAGCCCGCGGTATTCCCGTATAGAATCGGATTCTTCGCCGATTTAGCTCAGTTGGTAGAGCAACCGCCTTGTAAGCGGTAGGTCATCAGTTCGAATCCGATAATCGGCACCAGTTGACTATCCCAGATAGTCTCAAAACCTCTCAAAACCCGCATGCTTCTTGGCATTGCGGGTTTTTTCATTCCGCAAGGCCCTCGCGCTACCAGGTGTGCGCGTAGCTGATCTTGAGCACCGCGCCGGCCGCGGGCAGGCGGCTGGTGTTGTTGTTGCTGCGCAGCAGCTGGCTGTAGAGTGGGAAGTAGTGCCGGTTGAACAGGTTCTCCACCCCCAGCGACACGCGGTTGCGCGGATCGATCTTCCACTGGCTGATGAGGTCCACCGTGGTGTAGCCGCTGGTGTCGTAGCGGCCGAAGCTGGTTTTGCCATTCAGGCGGTAGTCCTTGGATGCATAGGAGGTGGCCTGGATCCGGTGGCTCCAGCTGGCATTGGGGCGGTACTCCACATAGGCGGTCAGTTTCAGCGGCGGAATGCGGTAGCCGGTCATGCTCTGGTAGCCGCTGGCGCCCTGGGGCAGTTCGCGGCCTTTCATCCAGGTGAAGGTGCCGCCAAGGCTCCAGCGGTCGTCATCGCTGAAATAGTCGAGGCCGGCTTCCACGCCATGGATTTTTTCCTGCGTGCGCAGCAGGGCCAGCCCGTTGTTGAAGCTCTGTACCGCGCCCAGATCGGAAGAGGACTGGAAGGCGCTCAGGTTGGTCTGCAGGTTGCGGAATCTGCCGCGCCAGCCGATCTCGTAGGTATTGGTCTTGATGGCCTGCAGGTTGGAGTTGCCGATGTTGAAGCCCGGTGTCGCATTGCGCACTACCACGCCGATGTCCGGCAGCTCGAAGCCCTGGCTGTACGACGCATAGAGCTCCTGGCCCTTGACGGGTGTGAACACGGTGCCCAGGTTGTAGGTCCACGAACCGTATTTGACGGTGCCGCCCGCAATGGGCTGCGGGTTGGGCACGCGCAGCTGCGACAGCGGCATGAAGTCGTCGAAGCTCGCCCGGGCGCGGTCGTAGCGGGCCCCGCCCTCCACCGACCATTGGTCGCTGAATTTATGCTGCAACTGCGCAAACGCGCCCAGGCTGCTGGTGGTGACTGGCGGCATGTAGCTGAGGCGGCCGATCTTGTTGAATACCAGGCCGCCGCTCGCGTCGTAGGCGGCGGGATCGAAGATGTCGATGGGCATGTCGGTGCGTTCGTGGTTGAAGTCCGCGCCCCAGATCAGCAGGCTTTGCTTTTGCTGGCCGAGCGGAGTCTTGATGGTCAGCCGCCCGCCGAAGACGTTCGAGTTCTGCATGGACTGATCGACGTTGGCGCCGCGCACGGATACGGCGCGCGCATCGAAGGGCGCAAAGCGGGTATAGAAGTCGCGGTAGTAGAGCTGCGCGGCCAGTGTGCTGCCGGCGAGGTCGCGGTTTTCGTAGTCGAGGCCCAGCATGGTGTTCTTGATCTGGTTCTGGTCGGCAAGCACCAGGCCCTTGATGGGCCTGGCGGCTGCGGAGCCGGCCGGCAGGCGGGCCACCGATGGGTCGGAGGCGTAGTCCGTGTCCTGGCTGGCGCTATAGCGGCTGGCAGAGAACTGCAGCCGCTGGCTTGCATCGAGCTTGAAGCCGATCTTGGCCGATGCGTTGTAGATGTTGGAGTCGAACAGGTCCCCCTGGCTCGGCTCCGGTGCTATGCGCTTGCCCTCGGCATCGAAGGAGCCGCCGACATGCCTGGCGCCGAGGCTGAGCGAGTAGTCGACCACGTCGCCGCCACCCGACAGGTAGTGCTGCACTTCGCCGCCGAGTCCCGCGCCCCGCAGCCTGGAAAGCGGCGTCGTTGCGCTCACGATGGTTTCGGCCGTGGCCTCTCCCGACGGCCGCTTGGTGCGCACGGAAATGATGCCGCCCGCCGCGCCGCTGCCATAGATGGCGCTGCTGCCGCGCAGCACCTCGATTTGCTCAATGTCCGCCGGGTTGATGTTGGCCAGGTTTCTCGATGAGTCGCGGTTGGTGTTGAGCGGTATGCCGTCGACCAGCACCAGCATGTTTCGCCCGCGCAGGGTCTGCCCATAGTCGGTGACGGTATGACTGGAGCCTGCCATGCCCGGCACCAGCTTGCTGAGCATGGTGGCCAGGTTGTCCGAGCCTTGGCGGAGTTTTTCGGCCTCGTCGGCATCGATGATGCTGACCTGGCGCGAGGGCGCGGTCAGGTTGTTCTGGGTCCGGGCCGTGACGGTGATGGTGGCGAGCTCCGGGGCTTCGCGGCCGCTATCGCTGACCGCCCGCCCCGGCGCCTGGCTGGCGACGGGCCGGGCCTCCAGCGCATAGTTGCCGGGGCCCATGCGGCGCACGCCGAGCCCGGTGTTGGCCAGCAGGAGCGCAAAGCCGGCGTCGATGGAGTAGGTGCCCGACAGGCCCAGCGTCTGGATGCCACCAAGCTTGTCCATGTCCAGGCTGAGGTTGATGCCGGCCTGTGCGGCAAAGGCCATCAGCGCGGGGCCAAGGGGGCCGGCCGCGATGCGGTAGGCCTGCTGCGCCGGGCTGGCGGCCGGGGCCGCTGCCCATGCCTGTGGTGCCTGCAGGCCGACGGCGGCGGCCGCGACCAGGGCGACGATGGCTGCTCTGGTGGCCAGGGCCGTGGGCCGCAGCCGGATATGGTGCCGGGTGTGGCGGGTGGGTTGTGCGGGCATCTTGCTCTTTCCTCGTAGCTGTCAATGAATGGAACTCAATGCACATGACAGGCGAGGCCGAAAAATCGGACAGCGAGCGGGAAAAATTTTTGCAGTGCGGATTCAGGCGTGGGTGACTGTGACCCAGAAGCGGGTGCGCGCCAGCGTGCGTACCGGCAGGGTCTCGGCCAGCAGCTGCAGGATGCGGTCCGTGTCGCGCAGCTGGTAGACGCCCGAAACGCGCAGCTCGGCCACGCTGGGGTCGCACAGCAGGAGGCCTTCGCGGTAGCGCCCGAGCTCGGCCAGAAAATCCCGCAGCCGCATGTTCTGCGCATACAGCATGCCCTGGGCCCAGGCGTCGGCGTGGGGCGCCAGCGGGCTGATGCTTCCTGCCTGCCGGCTGTCGAAGCTCAGCTGCTGGCCCGCATGCACCACGGTGGAGGCGGCGGAGTTTCTTGGCGTGACTTCGACGGAGCCCTGGAGCACCGACAGGCTGGTGCCCTGGGCGTGCTTGCGCACGATGAATTCCGTGCCCAGCGCGCGCATCTGGCCGTCGTCCGTCTGGACGATGAAGGGCAGGGCGGCGTATTCGGCGGCATGCGAGGTCTTGACCAGGATTTCGCCCTCATATTGGAAGACCCGCCTGGCATCGTCGCTGAATCTGGCGCTGATGGCCGAGGCCGTGTTCAATTGCAGTCGGCTGCCGTCGGCCAGCGTGACCGAGCGGGTCTGGCCCTTGGCGGTGCTGTAGTCGGAGCTCCAGGCCTGCCATGGCAGGTAGCGGTAGGAAAACCAGCCCAGCGCGGGCGCAAGCAGCGCCAGCGCCGCTGCCCGCAGAACCTGGCGGCGAGTGCCGGCTTGGCGCGGCCGGCCGAGAGTCGCCATGCCGACGGCCGGAGGGACGGAGCTCATGTATGCGCCCAGCTGCTCGGCGCGCTGCCAGACGCTCTCATGCACCGGGCTTTGCCGGCGCCAGCGCAGAAGGGCGGCCTGCTCTTCGGCGCTGAAGTCGGAGGCGTGCCTGCGGGCCAGCCAATGCGCGGCCTCGTCCAGAACGCGTGCCTCGACCGCCGCCATGCTCAGCGCTCCAGCATCGCGCGCAGGCATTGCCGGAAGCCCTGCGCCATATAGCGGGTCACGGTGCGCACGCTCAATTGCATGTGCCCGGCAATGGCTTCGTAGGACATGGCATCGAGCTGGGACAGCAGGAATGCGGTGCGCACCTTGGTCGGCAGCTCGTCGAGCAGCGCATCCAGCTCCTGGAGCGTCTCCAGCAGGATGGCGCGGGCCTCGGCCGACAAGACCATCTCCTGCGGCAGCAGATGCAGCGATGCGAGGTAGGCCTGCTCCAGCGAGCGCCGCTCCAGGTGGTTGGCCATCAGCCGCCTGGCCACCGTGGTCAGGTAGGCGCGGGGCTCCTGGATCTCTTCGATGGCCCGCCCCTTGCTGCTCGCCCAAATGCGCGTGAAGGTGTCTTGGGCAATGTCCGCCGCATCGCAGTGATTGCCCAGCTTGCGCTGCAGCCAGGCGACCAGCCAGCGATTGTGCTGCAGGTACATGCGACCCAGCACCTGGCTGGCTGCAACATTGGTGGAAGGGGACACTGGCTTGTCTTGCGAGTCAAAAATATGGCCGGCATTTTATCGCAAATGATATGGATTCTCATTTATGAAATTGCAAGCCCGAGGCACACCTGTTGCAGAAAACAGTCATGTTGCTGTCGTTTTTTATAGCTATTGGCATAGTCCCCATGCCGCCTGCATGAGGGAGGGCGGATAATCCGTAGCTATCGCGACTCGCCGCCAGGGGGCGGCGACGGGTGATTGCAGGAGAAAGCCCTCGATGCTTGCGTTCATTCTGCGCCGCTTGATACAGGCCGTCATCGTGATGGTGGCGGTGGCGTTCATCTCGTTTCTGCTGTTCCAGTACGTGGGCGATCCGGTGGCCATCATCCTGGGGCAGGATGCCACGCCGCAGCAGATCCGCGAGCTGCGCCAGGCCCTGGGGCTGGACCAGCCCTTCTTCGTGCAGTTCTGGCATTTCCTGGTGAACGCGGCGCATGGCGAGTTCGGCATCAGCCTGCGCCAGGGCGCCAAGGTTTCCAGCCTGATCGCCGAGCGCTTGCCGGCCACGCTGGAGCTGGCGCTGGTGGCCGCGGTGCTGGCGCTGGCGGTGGGCGTGCCCATGGGCGTGTATGCGGCGCTCAGGCGCGGCACGCTGCTGAGCCAGGTGTTCATGACGGTGTCGCTGCTGGGCGTGTCGCTGCCCACCTTTTTGATCGGCATCCTGCTGATCCTGGTGTTCTCGGTGCACCTGGGCTGGTTCCCGAGCTTTGGGCGCGGCACGGTCACGCAGCTGGGCTGGTGGAGCACCGGGCTGCTGTCTGCCAAGGGCTGGCACCATATCGTGCTGCCGGCGGTGACGCTGGCGATCTTCCAGCTGACGCTGATCATGCGCCTGGTGCGCGCCGAGATGCTGGAGGTGCTGCGCACCGACTACATCAAGTTCGCCAAGGCCCGCGGCCTGCGCGATCGCAGCATCTATTTCGGCCATGCGCTGAAGAACACGCTGGTGCCGGTGATGACCATCACCGGCCTGCAGCTGGGCGGGCTGATCGCCTTTGCCATCATCACCGAGACGGTGTTCCAGTGGCCCGGCATGGGGCTGCTGTTCATCCAGGCGGTGACATTCGCCGACATTCCGGTGATGGCTGCCTATCTGTGCCTGATCGCGCTGATCTTCGTGGTGATCAACCTGGTCGTGGATCTGCTGTATTTCGCGGTGGACCCGCGGCTGCGCGTGGAAAAGGGAGGGCACTGACATGCTGGCGCCACGTTATTCCGCTGCCGGTCGGGTGTTCGGCCAGATCGTGCAGTACCACCCGGAGCTGACCGCGTTCCGGCGCGATCTGCACGCCCATCCCGAGCTGGGCTTCGAAGAGGTCTATACCGCGTCGCGCATCGCCAAGGCGCTGGAGCTGTGCGGCGTGGACGAGATCCACACCGGCATCGGCAAGACCGGCGTGGTGGGCGTGGTCCGCGGCCGCCAGGACAGCAGCGGCCGCATGATGGGCCTGCGCGCCGACATGGATGCGCTGCCGATCAAGGAGGGCGGCGACTGCAACTGGAAGTCCGCCCGGCCCGGGCTGATGCATGCCTGCGGCCACGACGGCCATGTCGCCATGCTGGTGGGCGCGGCGCGCTACCTGGCGGCGACACGCCAGTTCGACGGTACGGCGGTGCTGATCTTCCAGCCCGGCGAGGAGGGCTTTGCCGGCGCGCGCGCGATGATCGAGGACGGGCTTCTCGAGCGTTTTCCGGTGCAGTCGGTCTACGCCATGCATACCTGGCCGGCGATGCGCGAGGGCACGATAGGTTTGAACACGGGGCCGATGATGGCGGCGGCGGACCGCATCCGCATCGAGCTGGTGGGCAAGGGCGGGCATGGCGCGCACCCCTACCAGACGAACGATGTGCTGCTGGCGTCGGCGCACCTCATCACCGCCATCCAGACCATCGTCTCGCGCAACGTGCGGGCGCTGGACAGCGCGGTCATCAGCATGTGCGCGATGGAGGCGGGCGACATGGGGGCCTTCAGCGTCACGCCCGGCTCGGCGGCCATGGTGGGCACGGTGCGCAGCTTCAGCGTCGAGGTGCAAAACCTGATCGAGCGGCGCCTGGGCGAGCTGTGCCAATCCATCGGCCAGGCCTTCGGCGTGACCACCAGCCTGCAGTACGAGCGCATGTACCCGGCCACCATCAATACCGTGCGCGAGGCCCGCTTCGCCGGCGACGTGGCGCAGCTGCTGGTGGGCGCGGACAACGTGGTGCGCGACCTGGTGCCCAGCATGGGCGCGGAGGACTTCTCCTTCATGCTGCAGCAGCGTCCCGGCGCCTACTTGCGGCTGGGGCAGTCCTCGGGCGAAGGCTTTCAGCCGCTGCACAGCAGCCAGTTCGATTTCAACGACAACGTGCTGCCGCTGGGCGCCGCGCTGCATGCCAGCCTGGTGGAGCGCGGCATGCCGCTGGTGCAGGGCGTGCCGGCGGAAGGCCCGGTGGGCGACAAGGAGTGACGCGGATGAAATCCATGGTGACGCGCTGGCTCGACAGCGATGTGGGCTACAGCTTTCGCAGCTCGCCGACGGCGATCATCGCGGCGGCGATCGCGGCGGTATGCGTGATCTGCGCGGTGTTCGCGAACTGGATCGCGCCGCACAACCCGTTCGATCTGACCACGCTGGAGCTCAGCGATGCGCGGCTGCCGCCGGTGTGGATGGAGGAGGGCAGCTGGAAATACATCCTCGGCACCGACGACCAGGGGCGCGACATCCTCTCGGCGCTGATGTTCGGCGCGCGCATCTCGCTGATCGTGGGGCTGGCGGCTGTGGCGCTGTCCATCGTGCTGGGGGTTGTCCTGGGTTTGCTGGCTGGCGCGAAGGGCGGATGGATCGATGCCTTCCTGATGCGCTTGTGCGATGTGGTGTCGTCGTTTCCTGCGATCTTGGTGGCGCTGTTAATTGCAGGCGTGGCCCGAGCCATTTGGCCGAATGCGGACACCGGAGTTGCGTTCGGGGTATTGGTTCTGGCCATTGCTTTCGCCGGCAGCAATGGCTGGGTCCAGTATGCGCGCACGGTGCGCGCCAGTACCATGGTCGAGCGCAACAAGGAGTACGTGCAGGCCGCGCGCGTGACCGGGGTGGCACCGATGCGCATCATGACGCGCCATGTGCTGCCCAATGTGCTCGGGCCGGTGATGGTGCTGGCCACCATCCAGGTGGCCACCGCCATCATCACCGAGGCCACGCTGTCCTTCCTGGGCGTGGGCGCGCCGCCGACCTCGCCGTCGCTGGGCACGCTGATCCGCGTGGGCAACGACTACCTGTTCTCGGGCGAATGGTGGATCGCGATCTTCCCCGGCATCATGCTGGTGCTGATCGCGCTGTCGGTCAACCTGCTGGGCGACTGGCTGCGCGATGCGCTCAATCCACGCCTAAGATAAAAAGTGAGCTGCTAGCGTATTCATACCAAGGGTTTCAAATATATTTGATGCTGAAACCAATATAAAACAAGCGCAGCCAGCTATGGTTTTAGCTAGCAACCTATTGCGGAATGACCCACGATGCCATTGCTTGAACTGAAGAACCTGGTGGTGGAGTTCCCCACCCGGCGCGGCGTGCTGCGGGCGCTGGACGATATTTCGTTCTCGATCGCGCCGGGCGAGATCCTGGGCGTGGTCGGCGAATCGGGCGCGGGCAAGTCGCTCACCGGCGCGTCCATCATCGGCCTGCTGGAGCCGCCGGGGCGCGTGGCCTCGGGCCAGATCCTGCTCGAAGGCCGGCGCATCGACAAGCTGCCGCACGCGCAGATGCGCGAGATACGCGGGCGCCGCATCGGCGCGATCTTCCAGGACCCGCTCACTTCGCTGAACCCGCTGTACACCGTGGGCCGCCAGCTGGTGGAGACCATACAGACCCACCTGGGCCTGTCCAAGGCCGAGGCGCGCCAGCGCGCCATCGAGCTGCTCCAGGACACCGGCATTCCCGCGGCCGAGGAGCGCATCGACCACTATCCGCACCAGTTCTCGGGCGGCATGCGCCAGCGCGTGGTGATCGCGCTGGCACTGGCGGCCGAGCCGCAGCTCATCGTGGCCGACGAGCCGACCACCGCGCTCGATGTCTCCATCCAGGCGCAGATCATCACGCTGCTCAAGAACATCTGCCGCACCCGCGGCGCGGCGGTGATGCTCATCACCCACGACATGGGCGTGATCGCCGAAACCTGCGACCGCGTGGCGGTGATGTACGCCGGCCGCGTGGCCGAGATCGGCCCGGTGCACGAGGTCATCAACCAGCCGGCGCACCCCTATACGCGCGGCCTGATGGCCGCCATACCCGATATGCAGGGCGAGCGCGAGCGCCTGTTCCAGATCGACGGCGCCATGCCGCGGCTCAATGCCATCCCGCCCGGCTGCGCCTTCAATCCGCGCTGCGGGCAAGTCTTCGAGCGCTGCCACGAGCAGCGCCCCGAGCTGATGCCGGCCGGTGCCACGCAGGCCGCCTGCTGGCTGCACGCGCCGGGCTACGCGGCGCCGCCCGCCACCGGCGAGGAGGTGCGCGCATGAAGCCAAGCACCGCCTCCGCGCCGCTGGTGCAGGCCCGCGACCTGGCCAAGACCTTCGACGTCTCCGCGCCCTGGCTCAACCGGGTGCTCGAGCGCAAGCCGCGCAGCCTGCTGCGTGCGGTCGACGGCGTGAGCTTCGACATCGACAAGGGCAAGACGCTGGCGCTGGTCGGCGAATCGGGCTGCGGCAAGAGCACCGTGGCGCGCCTGCTGGTGGGGCTGTACGCGCCCACGCGCGGCAGCTTCGCCTTCGACGGGCAGGATGCGCACGCGGCCTATCGCGAGCCCAAGGCCAGCACCATCCGGCGGCGGGTGCAGATGATCTTCCAGGATCCGTACGCCAGCCTCAACCCGCGCTGGACGGTCGAGCAGATCATCGGCGAGCCGCTGCGCGAGCACGGCCTGGCCACCAGCGTGGAGCAGCTCAAGGCCCGCGTGGCCGAGCTGCTGGTGCAGGTCGGGCTGGCGCCGCTGGACATGGCCAAGTACCCGCACCAGTTCTCGGGTGGCCAGCGCCAGCGCATCTCGATCGCGCGCGCCCTGGCCACCGAGCCCGAGTTCCTGGTGTGCGACGAGCCCACCTCGGCGCTGGACGTGTCGGTGCAGGCCCAGGTGCTCAACATCATGAAGGACCTGCAACGCAAGCAGCGCCTCACCTACCTGTTCATCTCGCACAACCTGGCGGTGGTGCGCCATGTGAGTGACCAAGTCGGCGTGATGTACCTGGGCCGCCTGGTGGAGCTGGCCGACAAGGCGGTGCTGTTCTCGGCGCCGCGCCATCCGTACACGCGCATGCTGCTCGATGCCATCCCCAAGATGCACGACACCGGCAAGGCGCGCACGCCGGTGCAGGGCGAGGTGCCCAACCCCTTGAACCCGCCCAGCGGCTGCGCCTTCAACCCGCGCTGCCCGCTGGCCAACGAGCGCTGCCGCAGCGAGCGCCCGCAGCTCATCGACGACGGCGGCGTCAAGGTGGCCTGCCATGCGGTGGAGGAAGGGCGGATCGGGCCGCAGGCGGCGGCGTAAACGCGTGACCAGGTTGCGGCGTAACGGCGTAACGGCGTAACGGATTCCGGGCCCGCGCTTGTCGATGTATTGCATAAGCGATACATTGACGGCATGAAAACCGCAACCATCCCGCCGGTGCGCATCGACCCGGCGTTCCGTGAGGAAATCGAGCAGGCGCTGGAGGCCGGAGAAAGCCTGGCGGCGCTGGTGGAAACTGCCGTGCGCCACGAGGTGAGCCGCCGCCGGCTGCAGTCGGAGTTCGTGCGCCGCGGCATCGCGGCGATCCAGAGGAGCGAGGCTGCCGGTGACGGCGTGCCCGCAGAGGAAGTGATCGGCCGGCTGGAGCAAAAGCTGGCCGCCGCCCGGGCCCGCAAGCCGGCATGAGCTACCAGGTGATCTTCAGCCGCGAGGCGGTGCAAGACCTGGAGCGCCTGTTCGACCACCTGTTGGAGCGGGAGCTGGGCAGCGCCACGGGCGACCTGGACCTTCCGGCCCGGGCGATCGCCGCCATACGCCAGGCCTGCCAATTGCTGGGGCGCAGCCCTTTCAGCTATCGCAAGGCGGCAGACAGTCCCTTCGTACGCGAACTCATCATTGCGTTCGGCGGCACGGGCTAGGGCCTGTTCACACCAATACGGGGTCGCGCAAGCCCGACAGGGCTGTCAATGCTAGGCACGCGACGCCGTGCGTGTGCTCACCCGCACAAGGAGCGCAACGACGCAGTGGCGGCCCTGCCGCACTTGCCCGAAGGGTTGAGCCCTCTTGGGCGGTCTGCTGCGTTGCTGTCTCTTGCAAGGTACCTACCTTGCTGCGGGCCAGCGCCTTGCAGCCCATCCCAAGAGGACTCAACGCGATCCCCGTGCTTTGTGTGAACAGGCCCTAGGTGGCGCTGTTCGAGATCGTCGACGCCCGCCGGGTCATCGTGGGCGCCGTGCGGCACCAGAGGGAAAGCGACTACCACTGAGTCAGGTGTAGCGCTTGGCGCGCAGGTTGTCCTTCATCTGCTGCAGCACCGGCTGCAGCGGCTCGCCGATGCGCAGCGCCACCGTGGTGGCCAGCACGTCGATGATCAGCAGGTGCAGCAGGCGCGAGACCATGGGGCTGTAACGGTCGTAGCCCTCGGGGTGGTCGGCGGCCAGGTGGATATGGCAGGCCTTGGCCAGCGGCGAGCCGCTGGCGGTGATGGCGATGGTGGTGGCGCCGTTGCGCCGCGCGATCTCGGCCGCATCCATCAGGTCGCGCGTGTGGCCCGAGTTGGAGATGATGATCGCGCAGTCGCCCGGGCCGAGCAGCGTGGCGCTCATCACCTGCATGTGGCCGTCGCTGGTGGACAGCGTGATCACCCCCAGGCGGAAGAACTTGTGCTGCGCATCCTGCGCAACGATGCCCGAGTTGCCGGCGCCGTAGAACTCGATGCGCTTGCCGGTCTGCCAGGTGGCGGCGATGGCGCTGGCGGCGGCATCCAGCGCCGAGCTGCTGGCCGCGTTGCGGTATTGCAGGAAGGCGGCGACCGAGTTGTCCACCACCTTCACCAGCACGTCGCCGGTCTTGTCGTCGGCATCCACGCTGCGGTGGATGAAGGGCACGCCCTCGCTCACGCTGCCGGCGAGCTTGAGCTTGAAATCGGCCAGGCCGTCGTAGCCCATGCTGCGGCAAAAGCGCACCACGGTGGGCTTGCTCACATGGGCGCGCTCGGCCAGCTCGCGCACCGGCAGCGTGGCGAAGGCGCGCGGGTCGGCCAGCACCAGGCGGGCCACGCGCTGCTCGGCGGGGGCCAGCGAGGGCAGGGAGGCGGTGATGCGGTCGAGCATTAGAACCTGCTCCCGGTCTTTTCATAGGGTGCGTTGCCCCGCAAAGGCAGTGGATGCAAGGCGCCCACCGCAAGCCGCACTGGTGTGCGGCGAGGATGGGCAACGCCGCAGACGCTGTCTTTGCGGGGCAACCCGAAGGGCATGACAGCAAACCGCCACGCTCGTTGTTGCCCACCTTGCCCAGGCCGCGAGCATGGGCTGCGGCGGGCGCCTAGATCGTGACGGTTTGTTGTCATGCGCACTCCATGAAAAGACCGGGAGCAGGTTCTTAAAACTCTTCCATCCAGCTGTGCCCGTCGCGCGCCACCAAGGCGCTGGCGGCGCTGGGCCCCCAGCTGCCGGCGGCATAGGGGCGCGGCATTTCGCCGCGCGCATTGGCCTCGGCCCAGCTGTGCAGGATGGGCTCCACCCATTGCCAGGCGGCTTCCTGCTCGTCGGCGCGCACGAACAGGTTCAGCCGGCCGGCGATCACGTCGAGCAGCAGGCGCTCGTAGGCGCCCACGCGGTGGCTGCCGAAGCGCTGGTCGAAGTCCAGGTCCAGCTCCACCGGCGCGAGGACTTGCACGCCATCCGCCCCGGGCTGGCCCTGGCCCGCGGCCATCAGGTGCAGGCTCAGGCCGTCGCGCGGCTGCAGGTGGATGACCAGGCGGTTGGCCTCGCCCAGCGGCGTGCGGTAGATGGCGTGCGGCACCTGGCGGAAGTGCACCACGATCGAGGCCTCGCGCCCGGCCAGCCGCTTGCCGGTGCGGATGAAGAACGGCACGCCGGCCCAGCGCCAGTTGTTGATCTCGGTGCGCAGCGCGACGAAGGTCTCGGTCTGGCTGCCCGCGGGCACGCCGGTTTCCTGGCGGTAGCCAGGCACATCGCTGCCGCCGAGCTGGCCGGCGCTGTACTGGCCGCGCACCACGTCGCGGTGGATGGCCTCGGCCGTCCAGCGCTTGAGCGAGCGCAGCACCTTGAGCTTTTCGTCGCGGATCGCGTCGGCGTGGGCGCTGACCGGTGGCTCCATGCCGATGGCGCACAGCAGCTGCAGCGCATGGTTTTGCACCATGTCGCGCAGCGCGCCGGTCTTGTCGTAGAAGGCGCCACGCTGCTCCACGCCCAGGCGCTCGGCCATGGTGATCTCGATGCTGGCCACGTTCTCGCGCCGCCACAGCGGCTCGAAGAAGGCATTGCCGAAGCGCAGCGCCAGCAGGTTCTGCACCGAGGGCTTGCCCAGGTAGTGGTCGATGCGGAAGATCTGCCGCTCGCTGAACACCTGGCGCACCGCGGCGTTGATGCTGCGGTTGGATTCCAGGTCGTGGCCCAGCGGCTTTTCGAGCACCACGCGGGTGTGGGGCGTGGCCAGCCCGGCCGCACCCAGCTCTTCGCAGGCCTTGGTGAACAGCGAGGGCGCGGTGGCCAGGTACATCACCACGGTGTCGGCCTGGCGCGCGCGCAGCAGCTCGCCCAGGGCGGCGTAGTCGGCGCTATTCGACAGGTCCATGCGCTGGTAGTGCAGCAGCTGGGCGAAGGCGGCGAACTCTTCGTCGCTCGGGCGCTTGTCGCCCTCGACCGAGGCCAGGCGCGAGCCGATCAGCGTACGGTATTCGTCGTCGCTCAGTGCATCGCGCGCCACGCCGATGATGCGCCCGCCCGCCGGCAGGCTGCCATGGCGGAACGATTGGAACAGCGCCGGCAGCAGCTTGCGCCAGGCCAGATCGCCCGTTCCGCCAAACAACACCAGGTCAAAGCTCATGAAACTTCCTGAAAAAAATGGCCTTGAATAATGTAACTCAGTTTCATAATCGCGGTGAAGTCTCTACAATCGCCGCCGAAACTGCGTTACCCTAGCGTAAACCCTTTCAGCCATTTTGCGAGACAAGACCATGAACCAACTCGATGCGCTCAAGGCCCAGACCACGGTGGTGGCGGATACCGGAGACTTTCACCAGCTGGCGCAGTACCAGCCGCAGGACGCAACCACCAATCCGTCGCTGATCCTCAAGGCGGTGCAAAAGCCCGACTATGCGCCGCTGCTGGCGCAGACGGTGCAGCAGCACCGCGGCAAGCCGCTGGACGAGATCATGGACCGGCTGCTGGTGCGCTTTGGCGGCGAGATCCTGTCCATCATTCCCGGCCGCGTTTCCACCGAGGTGGACGCCCGCCTGTCGTTCGACACCGCGGCGACCGTGGCGCGGGCCGAGCGCATCATCGCCCTGTACCGGGCCGAGGGCGTGCCCACCGAGCGCGTGCTGATCAAGGTGGCCTCGACCTGGGAGGGCATCGAGGCCGCGCGCCGGCTTGAGGGCCAGGGCATACGCACCAACCTGACGCTGCTGTTCTCGTTTGCGCAGGCCGTGGCCTGCGGCCAGGCCAAGGTGCAGCTGATCTCGCCCTTCGTCGGCCGCATCTACGACTGGTACAAGCGGCAGGCCGGCAGCGGCTGGGACGAGGCGGCCATGGCCGGCGCCAACGATCCGGGCGTGCAATCGGTCGCCGCCATCTACGATTACTACAAGCACTTCGGCATCGCCACCGAGGTGATGGGCGCGAGCTTTCGCAACGTGGGCCAGATCCTGGCGCTGGCCGGCTGCGATTTGCTCACCATCTCGCCCGAGCTGCTGGCGCAGCTGGCCGCGTCCGAGCAGCCGGTGCCGCAGGCCCTGTCGCCAGAGGCGGCCAGGCAGCGGCAGCTGGAGCGGGTCGAGTACGACGAAGCCGGCTTCCGCTACGCGCTGAACGAAGACGCCATGGCCACCGAAAAGCTGGCCGAAGGCATCCGCGCCTTTGCCGCCGATGCGCTCAAGCTCGACCAACTGCTGCAGGCCGCATGAACTCCCCATTGCACGGAAGCCACGAAAACCGGCTGCGCTGCGACCGCGCGCCCGCCTGGCAGCAGCTGCGCCAGCACTACGACAGCCAAGGCCGCGGCTTCGACATGCGCGCGGCCTTCGCCGCCGACGCCTCGCGCCTGGCGCGCTGGAGCCAGCAGGCGCCGCATCTGTTCGCCGACTTGTCCAAGAACCTGATCGACGAGCGGGCCCAGCAGCTGCTGCTGCAGCTGGCGCGGGAATGCGGGCTGGAGCGCTACCGCGACGCCATGTTCGCCGGCGAGCCCGTCAACAACTCCGAAGGCCGCGCCGTCATGCACTGGCTGCTGCGCCAGCCGGCGCAAGGGCTTCAGGACTGGCTGCCGCACAGCCCGCAGCCGGTGCGCGACGCGCTGGCGGACGTGCACCAGAGCCTGGAGCGCATGCTGGCGCTGGCCGAGCAGGTGCGCGCCAACCCCCACATCACCGACATCGTCAACATCGGCATCGGCGGCTCCGACCTGGGCCCGGCCATGGTGGTGAATGCGCTGGCCGACTGGCACCTGCCGGGCAAGCGCCTGCACTTCGTCTCGAACGTGGACGGCCACGAGCTGGGCCATGTGCTCAACCAGGTGCGGCCCGAAAGCACCTTGTTCCTGGTGGCCTCCAAATCCTTCACCACGCTGGAGACCATGGTCAACGCGCATTCGGCGCGCGAGTGGTTCCTGCAGCAGGGCGGCTCGGTCGAGCGCACGGCGGCGCTGCCGGTGGCCCGGCATTTCTGGGCGCTGACCACCAACGAGGCGGCGGCGGCCGAGTTCGGCATCGACACCACGCTGGGCTTCTGGGACTGGGTGGGCGGGCGTTATTCGCTGTGGTCGGTGATCGGGCTGCCGATAGCGATCGCGGTGGGCAGCGAGCATTTCCGCGCCATGCTGCAGGGCGCGCACGACATGGACGTGCACTTCAAGACCGCGCCGCTGGAGTCCAACCTGCCGGTGCGCCTGGGCCTGCTCGACATCTGGTACCGCAATTTCCACGGCTTCGCCACGCGCTGCGTCGCGCCCTACAGCCACGGCCTGCGCCGGCTGTCGGCCTACCTGCAGCAGCTGGAGATGGAGAGCAACGGCAAGGGCATGGATGCCTGCGGCCAGCGCCTGCCCTATGCGACTTCGCCGGTGGTCTGGGGCGAGCCCGGCACCAACGGCCAGCATGCCTTCTTCCAGATGATCCACCAGGGGCGCGACGTGGTGCCGGTGGAATTCATCGCCGCGCGGGTGGGCGGCGAGTTCCTCGAAAGCCACCAGAACAACCTGGTCATCAATGCCATCGCGCAGGCCCAGGCCCTGCTGGTGGGGCGCACCGAGGAGACCGGCCCGCGGTACTGCCCCGGCAACCGGCCCAGCACCTTCTTGCTGATGGAGCGGCTCAGCCCGATGTCGCTGGGCGCGCTGATCGCGCTGTACGAGCACCGCGTCTTCGTCAGCGGCGCGCTGTGGGGCATCAACAGCTTCGACCAGTGGGGCGTGGAGCTGGGCAAGCAGCTGGCCAAGGAGCTGTTCGCGCGGCGCGCGCGGCGCGACTGGGCGGGCGTGGACGCATCGACCGCGGCCTTGGTAGCCAAGCTGGCGCCTTGATATGGAAAATGTAGCTGCTGGCGCTTGAGCATCGGGCGTCGGCAGCAGATGTTGCCTTTTGCTCAACAACTGCTTCCAATCTGGCGCTTGGGCGGTGGCGGTGTGTCTGGAATACTCCAAGGTTTTGGGAATCCAGACAAGGAGACAACATGCCCCGTTCATTCAAGATGCTGGCCCTGGCGGCCATGGTGGCCGCGGCCAGCGGCGCCGCGCTGGCCCAGGGCAGCGGTACGCTCGACAAGATCAATGGCAGCGGCAAGGTGGTGGTGGGCGTGCGCGAAAGCTCCGCGCCCATGGCCTATGCGATCGGCGCCAACAACCGGTTCGGCGGCTACCATGTGGAGCTGTGCGAGCGCGTGCTCAAGGCCATCGCGCCCCAGGCCAAGCTGGAATACATGGCGCTCACCGCGCAGAACACCATGCCGCTGGTGGAGAACGGCACGGTGGACATCGGCTGCGGCCCCACCACCAACAACCTCACGCGCCAGAAGCAGGTGGCGTTTGCGGTCACCACCTATGTGAGCCAGGTGCGCATGGCGGTGAAGGCCGATTCGGGCATCACCAGCTTCAAGCAGCTCGATGGCCGCCCGGTGGCGGCTTCGGCCGGCACCACCGCGGTGCAGCTGCTGCGCAAGTACGGCAAGGACAATGGCGTGAGCCTGCCCACCACGCTGGGCAAGGACCATTTCGAGAGCTTCATGCTGCTGGAGTCGGGCCGTGCCGACGCCTTCGTGCTCGACGACAACCTGCTGGCCGGCGTGGTGGCCAACTCGGCCAACCCCAAGGGCTACAAGATCGTCGGCGAGGTGCTGGGCTCGGAGCCCATCGCCATCCTGTTCCGCAAGGACGATCCGGCCTTCAAGAAGGCGGTGGACGAGCAACTCGTCAAGCTCATGCAAAGCGGCGAGCTGGCGAAGATCTATGACAAGTGGTTCATGCAGCCGATCCCGCCCAAGAACATGGCGCTGAACCTGCCGATGAGCGACATGCTCAAGAAGCTGATGGCCGAGCCCAACGACAAGCCATTGGAAGCTTATTGATAGCGCTGCCGCAATCCCACTGCCACTGCCGATTTGACGATGACTGCCTTTGTCGCACCCGATGAGATCCGCGGCCGCTTTGCGCGCGCCATGTCCGAGATGTACCGCCAGGAGGTGCCGCAGTACGGCGGCCTGGTCGAGCTGGTGGCCCAGGTCAACGGCCAGGTGCTGGCGGCCCAGCCGCAGCTGGCGCAGGCCATGGCCCAGGCGGGCGAGCTGGAGCGCCTGGATGTGGAGCGCCATGGCGCGATCCGCGTCGGCACGCCGCAGGAGCTGGCCACGCTGCGGCGGCTGTTCGCCGTCATGGGCATGGAGGCGGTGGGCTACTACGACCTGTCGGTGGCGGGCGTGCCGGTGCACTCCACCGCCTTCCGCCCGGTGGCGCAGGCGGCGCTCAGGCGCAATCCCTTCCGCGTCTTCACCTCGCTGCTGCGGCTGGAGCTGATCGCCGACGAGGCGCTGCGCCAGCAGGCCCAGGCCATCCTGGCGCGGCGGCGCATCTTCAGCGAGCGGGCGCTGGCGCTGATAGCGCGCAGCGAGCAGGCCGGCGGCCTGAGCGATGCCGAGGCCGATGCATTCGTCGCCGAGGCGCTGGAAACCTTCCGCTGGCACAGCGAGGCCACGGTCGACGCCGAGACCTACGAACGGCTGCACCGGGCCCACCGCCTGATTGCCGATGTGGTCTGCTTCAAGGGCCCGCACATCAACCACCTGACGCCGCGCACGCTCGACATCGACGCCGCCCAGGCACCCATGCCGGCGCGCGGAATGGCTGCCAAGGAGGTGGTCGAGGGCCCGCCGCGCCGTGCCTGCCCCATCCTGCTGCGCCAGACCAGCTTCAAGGCGCTGGAGGAGGCGGTGCGCTTTCCCGGCGCTGGCGACGCCGCCCGGGGCACGCACACCGCGCGCTTCGGCGAGATCGAGCAGCGCGGCGTGGCGCTCACCCGCAAGGGCCGCGCGCTGTACGACGAACTGCTGGCCCAGGTGCGCGACATGGCCGGCGCCGGCCATGCGGGCGCGGGCTATGCGCAGCGGCTGGCGGCCGCGTTCGAGGCCTTTCCCGATTCGCACGCGGCCATGCGTGAGCAGGGGCTGGCCTTCTACCGCTATGTGGCCACCGGCGTTGCGGCCGATGCCCAGGCGCCTGTCGAGGCGCTGCTGGCGGCCGGCGCGCTGCGCGCCGAGCCCATCATCTATGAAGACTTCCTGCCGGTGAGCGCGGCCGGCATCTTCCAGTCCAACCTGGGCGGCGAGGAGCAAAAGCGCTACCAGGCCAACCAGGCGCAGCAAGCCTTCGAGGCCGACCTGGGCGCCCGGGTGCACGATGAGATCGCGCTGTACCAGGCCTTGCAGGACGAGTCGCTGGCGGCGGCGCGCGCCGCGTTGCGCCTCTAGCTGGAGACCATGGTGAGCCGTGCCGCCTACTTCTCGTTCGTGCCCGCATTCGCCGAGCCGCAGGGCTCACCGATCCGCGAGCTGTTCCCTTACCTGAGTCAGCCGGGCATGATCTCGCTGGCGGGCGGCTATCCCTCGCCCAGCCTGTTCGACCAAGAAGGCCTGGCCGCTGCAGCCGCGCAGGCGCTGGCCGCCGGGCCCACCGCGTTGCAGTATGGCGCGACCGAAGGCTCGCCCGTGCTGCGCGAGCAGCTGGCCGCGCAGTGCCGGGGGCGCGGCATGGCCTGCGAGGCGGCCGATGTGCTGGTCACCACCGGCTCGCAGCAGGGCTTCGATCTGCTGCTGCGCGTGCTGGTCCAGCCGGGCGATGCGGCCTGTGTGGAAACCCCGGCCTACCCGGCCACGCTGGCTGCGCTGCGCCAGGCGGGCGCGCGCGTGCTGAGCGTGCCGGTGGATGCGCATGGCCTCGATGTGGATGCGCTGGCCGGGCTGCTGGCGCGCACGCCCGCAGCGCAGCGCCCGCGGCTGCTCTACACCGTGCCCAGCTTCTCCAACCCCTGCGGCACGCTGCTCACGCAGCAGCGGCGCGAGCGGCTGGTGCAGCTGGCGCTGGAATACCGCCTGGTGGTGGTGGAGGACGATCCCTACGGCGAGCTGACCTTTACCAGCGAGCGGCCCGCGCCGCTGTATGCCTGCGCGCAGCGGCTGGCGCCCGAGGCCAATCCGGTCGTCTACTTGGGCAGCCTGTCCAAGACCGTGGCGCCGGGCCTGCGCGTGGGCTGGATGGTGGCGGATGGCGCGGTGCTGCGCCGCTGCACCGTGGCCAAGCAGACGGTGGACCTGTGCACCTCGCCGCTGGCGCAGAGCGTGGCCGCATGCTATTTGCAATCGGGCCGCTACCCGCAGACGGTGGCGCGAGCCTGCGCCGAGTACCGGCGCCGCATGCAGGCGCTGACGGACGGACTGGCCAGCGAGTTGCAAGGCCTGGTGTCCTTCGTCAAGCCGGCCGGTGGCATGTTCGTATGGGCATCATTCGAGCGCAGCATCGATCCCCAGGCACTGTTCCAGGCGGCGGTGGCAAGGCAGGTGCTGTACGTGCCCGGCAAGGCCTTCTATGCGGACGCGCCCGACCTGCACACCATGCGCCTGTCGTTCGCGGCGCCCGAGGTGCCGCAGATCGAGGAGGCGGTCAGGCGGCTGGCGGCGGCGCTCCAGGCATCGCGCTGAGCCGCGCAGGCGCCTGACTGCGGCTCGTCTATTGGACAATGGCGCCATGTTCCGGACAGAGCGCGCCGCTCGGGGCGGCGCAGCACGATGAAATACAAGCTACCACCCCTGGCACCGCTGCGTGTGTTCGAGTCCATCTACCGCCACGGCTCCATCCGCAAGGCGGCCGATGAGCTGTGCCTGACGCCGCAGGCCGCGAGCCAGCAGCTCAAGCAGCTGGAGAGTGCGCTGGATGTGCAGCTGTTCGAAAGAGGTGCACGCGGCCTGGTGGCGAGCGCGGACGCCGAGGTACTGTACCGCTACGTGGAGCAGGGCCTCGATGCCCTGAGCCGGGGGCTGGAGGCCCTGCAGGCGAGCAAGCGCAATGCCAGGTTCCACATTCAGGTGAGCCCGTATTTCGCAACGCAGTACCTGATCCGTGCACTGCCTGCGTTCACCAAGCACATCCCCGAGCTGGACCTGCGGATTTCCATCGGCGTGGAGTTGCCGCCGTTCGAGGCGTCGGACCTGGACGCCGCCATCGTCTGGGGGTATGGAGGCATCGAGCGCCTCGACGAGACGCCGCTGCTGGAGGACTTGAAGGTCATCGTTGCCGCGCCCCAGCTGCTGGCGCAAAACCCCATAGAGCAGTTTGAGGACCTGCGCCGGCACCGGCAGATTTCGCCGCTGAGCCACAACACGCTGTGGGCGGACATCTTTGCCATGCTGGGCCTGCCGGCACCGCAGCAGCATGCCAGCCCGCTGCTGCTGCACACGCACGATGCCATGCTGCAGGCCGTGCTCAGCGGCCAGGGCGTGGGGCTTTTGTCCTATGTGGACGCGCTCATCCACATCAACGGCGGCCAGCTGGTGGCCCCTTTCGGGGTGGAGCTGCTGCGGCAGCTGCCGCTGGAGAAGACGCCCAAGTTCCACCTCTATTCGCGCCCTGGCGCAACGGGAAATTCGGTGCTGGCCCGCTTCAAGCACTGGCTTCTTGCCGAGCTGTGCACGCCGCAGGTCATCGGCTATGCGTCGCGGCTGGCGGGCAAATAAAAGCGAGCCGGCCCTGCCTCATTGCACGGGGTCGCCATGCATGGGCGCGCCGGTGCGATCCTTGCTGGTGGCCAAGGCGATCAGCCCCACGATGGCCGCGGCAATCAGGTAGTAGGCGGGGACCACGGAGTTGCCGGTCTTGGCGATCAGCCAGGAGTTGATCATCGGCGCGGTGCCGGCGAACATGGCCACCGCCACGTTATAGCTCAAGGCCATGCCCTTGAAGCGCACGCTGGTGTGGAACAGGGCCGGAATGATGGAGTAGATGCTGCTCAGCAACATGGCCAGCAGCAGGTTCAGCACTGCCAGCGCTGCGACCTTGGTGCCGGCATCGCCGGCCATCAGCAGCTCGAAGCAGGGTACGGCTACGAGGACGATCAGCAGGCTGGCCGCCATCATCATGCGCCGGCGGGTGATCCGGTCCGCCAGCATGGCCAGCAGTGGAATCATCACGATCAGCAGCAGCTGCGGGCCCAGCGAGAGCTTCAGGCTGGTGGCCTGGTCGACATGCAGCGCGCTCACGAAGTAGGTGGGGATATAGGTCACTACGGTGAACAGGGTCACGTTGGTCACGATGATGATGCCTGCCGACTGGAATAGCTCCTTCATGTGCGTGTTGAACAGCACCTTCCAGCTTGCCTGCTGCAGCGAATCGTGCTGCTGCTTCATCGCCTGGAAGGCTGGCGTTTCCTCCAGGTAGCGGCGGATGTACAGGCCGATGGCGCCCAGCGGCAGCGCGATCAGGAAGGGGATGCGCCAGGCCCAGTCCAGGATCTGCTCGGCGCTGAAGAACACAGTCAGGATGGCCGAGATCGAGGCGCCGAAGAAAAAGCCCGCCATGCAGCCCACCTCGACCCAGCTGGTGAGCAGCGTGCGGTTGCGGTCGCGGCAGTACTCGGCCACGAAGATGGCCGCGCCACTGGCCTCGCCGCCCGCGGACAGGCCCTGCATCAGGCGCAGCACGATCAGCAGCAGCGGGGCCGCGATGCCGATGCTGGCGTAGCCCGGCAGCACGCCGATCAGAAAGGTGGCGATCGCCATCATGATGATGGTGATGGTCAACACGCGCTTTCTGCCGTATTTGTCGCCCAGCGAGCCGAAGAAGATGCCGCCAATCGGGCGCGCGAAGAAAGCAATGGCAAATGCCGCCCACGACGCGATGATCTGCATGCCGGGCGAGCTTGCCGCAAAGAACACCTTGCCCAGCACGGCGGCCAGATAGCCGTAGACCGAGAACTCGAACCATTCGACGAAGCTGCCGACCACGGAGGCGACGACGACGCGCTTGAGCTCGCCAGGCGCGATGGTCCGCGGTGCGATGCCGCCCGATGCGGGAGGCGAGGCGTGGGACGGCGCGCTCGCGGCCGCGCCGAAATCTGCCATGGAGGTCTGTGTGCTCATCGTGTGGCCCTCGGTTGGTCGATGGCGCCGGCCCTTTCGGTGCAGGTCCGGCGGAAATGCATGGGTGCATGCGGCCCGCGGCCGCATCCGCGGCCGCGCAGGGCGCACACCCTGGAAGGCGCAGCCCCGGGCTGCGTCAAGCCGCGTCAGGCGGGGTAGTCGGCTTGTGCCTGCTCCCGGCCGATATAGCCGAATTCGATGTCGCGCCGCACCAGCTCCGCGGGCCGAAGCGCCGGGTTGCCGTTGCCGCCGCCGCCGGGCAGCTCGAGGATCAGCCGGCGGCCCACCGGAATATCCTGCTTGCCCTTGCCGCGCAGGGGCGTGCCGTCATCGAGCGAGACGCGGCCGAGCGCGCCGGCCTGGCCGCCGTTGTGGCCGCGCGCGGCAAAGCTCACGCGGTCGAACATGGCGTTAAGGTTGAACTGGAAGCCGTCGGCCGCGCTGATCTCGATGCGCTGCCCGAGTCCGCCGCGCCAGCGGCCTGCGCCGCCGGAGTCGGGGCGCAGCTCCTTGCGCCAGATGATGATGGGGCCGATGCTCTCGGTCACCTCCACCGACATGGCCTGCACGCCACTGGGGAAGGCGGTGGCACTCAGGCCGTCGCTGGAGGGGCGAGCACCGGTGCCGCCGGTGTTGAACATCAGGATCTCGTGCTGCTGGTTGCGCGTGGCCTGTGTCACGCCCTTGAAGCTCATCTGCAGATTCCACAGCGAGCTGGCGCCTTCGGCCGGGATCTCTGCCTGGCAGATGGGCTGCAGCGCGCCCAGCACCACGTCGGGAAGCAGGTGGCCGATCACATGGCGCACCGACACCGGGCGTGGCCGCTGGGCATTGACGATGCAGTCCTGCGGTGCGCTGATCTCGAAGGGCTGCAGCGAGCCCCAGTTGTTGGGGATCTCGGGGGCGATGGCGCACTTGAGCGCATAGGACGCATAGGCCTTGGTATAGGTGAGCGGTACGTTGATGCCATAGCGGCTGGGCTCGGAGGTGCCGGCGAAGTCGGCCAGCAGCCTGTCGCCCTGGACGCTGATCTGCACCTTCAGGTCGACGGGCTTTTCATAGCCGTCCACCGTCATCGAATAGCCGTGCGTGCCGTCGGGCAGGGCCGCGATGCGTTCGCGCGTGGCGCGCAGGCTGTGCTCGAAGATGAAGCGCGCCAGCTCTTCCAGGTCTGGCAGCCCGAACTCGGCCAGCATGGCCTGCAGGCGCCGCACGCCGGTGCCGTTGGACATGGCTAGCGAGTGGAAGTCGCCGATCACCTGGTCGCGTTCGCGCACATTGTTGCGCAGGATCTCCATGAGGTCCTCGTTCAGCTCGCCGGCGCGAAACAGCTTCATCGGAGGGATGCACAGGCCTTCCTCGTACACGTCGCTGCCATCGGGGCCGAAGCCGCGGCCTCCGATGTCCACCACATGCGCCGTGGCCGCGCAGTAGCCAATGTGCTCGCTGCGTCCGCCGAAGCTGCCGAACACCGGCGTGACCACGGTGATGTCGTGCAGGTGGCCGGTGCCCAGCCAGGGATCGTTGGTTACCAGCACGTCGCCCTCGCGCAGCTGGGTGCGCTCGAATTTCTTCGCAAAATGCGCCACCGACTCGGCCATGGAGTTGACGTGGCCCGGCGTGCCGGTCACCGCCTGGGCCATCATGCGGCCCTGCTTGTCGAACACGCCTGCGGAAAGGTCGCCCGCCTCGCGCACGCTGGTGCAGAACGCGGTGCGGACCAGTGTCACCGCCTGCTCTTCAACCACCGAGATCAGGCGGTTCCACATGATCTGGTAGCGAACCTGGGTATTGCTAGTCATGGTCACTCTCCGCTTTCCATACGTTCCACGAGAATGCAGTCGTCCGACTGCAAAACCACCTTGAAGGCGGGGCTGACATAGGTGGAGGTTTCCTTCTCCACGATCACCAGCGGGCCCGGCACGGCCTGGCCCCTGGGCAGTCCGTGGCGCTCATAGATGTCGCAGGCATGGAAACGCTCGCTCTTCACATCGAAAACTTCGCGCGTGCCGATGACGCTGCCGCCGCCCTTTCGGGGCTGGCCGCCCAGCTCCAGCGGCAGCCGGGCCGGTGGCTCGGTCCTGGAGCGCAGCGACAGCGACCAGCTCACCACCTCGATGTCCAGGCCGTCGATGGCATGGCCGAAAAGGCCCACATAGCTTTCGACGAAGGCCTGGGCCAGGGATGCCACGCTGCCGGCGCCAAAGTCTTGCACGTCCACGGACACCGGTATTTCCCAACCCTGGCCGCAGTAGCGCATGAAGGCGCGCAGCTCCTTGGTGGTTGCGCCGCTGTAGCCGGTGTCGTTCAGGAAGCTGCCGACCTCCAGCGCCATTTCACGCAGCATGCCGTTCACGGCCTCGCCGTCGAACAGGCTCAGGCGCATGACCGAGCTGCGCAGCGATTCGTAGGCGAAGGGCGCGCGCAAGAAGCCGATGGCCGAGCCCACGCCCGCGCCGGCCGGCACCAGGAGCCGCCGTATGCCCAGCTTTTCGCACAGCCGCACGGCATGCAGCGGCGCCGCGCCGCCATAGGCGATCATGGTGTAGGCCTCCAGGTCGTGGCCGGACTCCACCGCATGCATGCGTGCGGCGTTGGCCATGTTCTCATCCACCATCTCGGCCACCGCATAGGCAGCGCGGACTTCGTCCAGGCCCTGTGGCTGCGCCACGTGCTCGGCCATGGCGCGCTGGGCGGCGCGCGTGTCCAGCTGGATGCTGCCGCCAGCGAAACGGGCGGGGTCCAGCTTGTGCAGCAGCAAGTCGGCGTCGGTCACCGTGGGGCGCAGGCCCCCGCGGCCGTAGCTGGCGGGGCCGGGCTCGGAGCCCGCGCTCTCCGGGCCCACGCGCACCTGGCGCATGTCGTCCACATGGGCGATGGAGCCGCCGCCAGCGCCGATCTCGACCATCTCGATCACCGGGATCGAGATCGGCATGCCACTGCCTTTCTTGAAGCGATAGCTGCGCGCCACTTCGAACACGCGGGCCGTCTTGGGCACATGGTGGTCGATCAGGCAGATCTTGGCGGTCGTGCCTCCCATGTCGAAGGAGAGCACCTGCTCCTGGCCATACTTGGCGGCGAAATCGCTGGCATAGATGGCGCCGCCAGCCGGCCCGGACTCCAGCAGCCGCACCGGAAATTCGGCGGCGCTGGCCAGCGACATCAGGCCGCCGCCCGAGTGGATGAGGTACAGCGGGCAGCGCATGCCCTCATCTTGCAGCGCTTGTGCCAGCCGGCGCAGGTACGAAGACATCAGCGGCTTGACATAGGCGTTGGCGCATACCGTGTTGAAGCGCTCGAACTCCCGGATCTGCGGCGAGACTTCGCTGGAGATCGACACGGACAGCCCGGGCAGGGCCTGCAAGACCAGCTCGCGCACGCGCCGTTCATGGGCAGGGTTCCTGTAGCTGTGCATCAGCCCCACGGCTACGCTCTCGAAGTCGCCCTCGCGCAGTTGTGCGATGACTTGCGCGATCTGCGCCTCGTCCAGCGGCTGCAGCTCGGCGCCCTTGGCGTCCAGCCGCCCCTGTACCGTGAAGCGGTGGTTGCGCGCGATCAGCGGCGCGGGCAGCTGTATGGCCAGGTCGTACTGCTCGAAGCGGCCCTCGTTGCGCATCTCGATCACGTCGCGAAAGCCTTCGCTGGTGATGAAGGCCGTCTTGGCCCCGCGCCGCTCAATCAGCGAATTCGTGGCCAGCGTGGTGCCATGGATGATGGTGCCGATCTGCGCGGGCTGGATGCCTGCCTGCGCGGCTGCCAGCTTCAACCCCTTGACGATGGCGCGTTCGGGCTTGTCATAGTCCGTCAGCACTTTCTCGCTGAACAGGGCGCCATCCACTTCCAGCGCAATGTCCGTGAAGGTGCCTCCGATATCCGCACCTGCACGTATGGTTTGCGTATTTGCCATTGACCGTTTCTCCGAATGCATTCCAGTTCTGCTCGCTCGGCAACAGGCGCGACTTGCGCAAACAGGCCTGCTGGCCTGCGCAAGTCCCGACAGGTTTTCGGGCGCTCTGGAGCGGATGATCCGGGCAGGCGAATGGCGTGACAAACAATTTATTCGAGCGTCAGGACAAGCGCTGCTTTGCGGGTGGAAACCACTACATGGAAACCCGCGCCGTGTGCGGGTTGCGTCGCTGGCCATCTGCGCTCGCCCAAAGCAAAAGCCCCGCAGGCGCAAACCTGCGGGGCTTTGATTTTGGTGCTGGCGAGGCTCGGGGCCTCGCCTGGCGGGCAATTACATGCCCATGCCGCCCATGCCACCCATGTCGGGCATGGCCGGAGCCGGTGCGTCGGCCTTGGGGGCCTCGGCGATCATGGCTTCGGTGGTCAGCAGCAGCGATGCCACGGATGCGGCGTTCTGCAGTGCGGTGCGGGTCACCTTGGTCGGGTCCAGGATACCCATTTCCAGCATGTCGCCGTAGGTGTCGTTGGCGGCGTTGAAGCCGTAGTTGCCCGAGCCGTTGAGCACGGCGTTCACGACCACCGAGGGCTCACCACCGGCGTTGGCCACGATCTCGCGCAGCGGGGCTTCGATGGCCTTGAGGATCAGCTTGATGCCAGCGTCCTGCTCGGCGTTGTCGCCCTTCAGCGCGCCGACAGCCTGGCGAGCGCGCAGGAATGCCACGCCGCCGCCGGCCACGATGCCTTCTTCCACCGCAGCGCGGGTAGCGTGCAGGGCGTCTTCAACGCGGGCCTTCTTTTCCTTCATCTCGACTTCGGTGGCTGCGCCAACCTTGATCACGGCCACGCCGCCGGCCAGCTTGGCCACGCGCTCTTGCAGCTTTTCACGGTCGTAGTCGCTGGTCGCCTCTTCGATCTGGATGCGGATCTGCTTGACGCGGGCTTCGATTTCGGCAGCCTGGCCAGCACCGTCGATGATAGTGGTGTTTTCCTTGCCGATCTCGACGCGGGCAGCTTGGCCCAGGTCTTCCAGCGTCACCTTCTCCAGCGACAGGCCCACTTCCTCGGCGATCACCTTGCCGCCGGTCAGGATGGCGATGTCTTCCAGCATGGCCTTGCGGCGGTCGCCGAAGCCAGGAGCCTTGACGGCCACGACCTTCAGGATGCCGCGGATGGTGTTGACCACCAGGGTGGCCAGGGCTTCGCCTTCGACGTCTTCAGCCACGATCAGCAGCGGACGGCCAGCCTTGGCCACGGCTTCCAGCGTGGGCAGCAGGTCGCGGATGTTGCTGACCTTCTTGTCGTACAGCAGCACGAAGGGGTTGTCCAGGATGGCGGCCTGCTTCTCGGGATTGTTGATGAAGTAGGGCGACAGGTAGCCGCGGTCGAACTGCATGCCTTCCACGACATCCAGCTCGTTGTCCAGGCTCTTGCCTTCTTCCACGGTGATCACGCCTTCCTTGCCGACCTTGTCCATGGCTTCGGCAATGATGCTGCCCACGGATTCGTCGGAGTTGGCAGAGATCGAGCCGACCTGGGCGATTTCCTTGGAGGTGGTGGTGGCCTTGGATTGCTTCTTCAGCTCTTCCACCAGGGCGGCGACAGCCTTGTCGATGCCGCGCTTCAGATCCATGGGGTTCAGGCCGGCGGCCACGTACTTGGAGCCTTCGCGCACGATGGCTTGGGCCAGCACGGTGGCGGTGGTGGTGCCGTCACCGGCGATGTCGTTGGTCTTGGAGGCCACTTCCTTCACGAGCTGGGCGCCCATGTTCTGCAGCTTGTCCTTGAGCTCGACTTCCTTGGCCACGGACACGCCGTCCTTGGTCACGGTGGGGGCGCCGAACGAGCGCTCCAGCACCACGTTGCGGCCCTTGGGGCCCAGGGTGACCTTGACCGCGTTGGCCAGGATGTTCACGCCTTCAACCATGCGAGCGCGGGCTTCGCCGCCGAAAACTACGTCTTTTGCTGCCATTTTTGGCTCCTACAAAGATTTGGATCAAATTGGCTGCTAAGCCTTATCTGTAAAGCGCTAGCAGCTATCAAAAAAGAAGTTTGCCGAGGCTTATTTCTCGACAACTGCGAAGAGGTCTTCTTCCTTCATCACCAGCAGTTCGTTGCCATCGACCTTCACGGTCTGGCCGGAGTACTTGCCGAACAGCACGCGGTCGCCGACCTTCACGCCTAGGGCGATGGCTTCGCCCTTGTCGTTCTTCTTGCCGGGGCCCACGGCCAGCACTTCGCCCTGGTCGGGCTTCTCGGCTGCGTTGTCGGGGATCACGATGCCCGAAGCGGTCTTGGTTTCGTTTTCCAGGCGCTTAACGATCACGCGATCGTGCAGGGGACGCAGGTTCATCACAACTCCTTCAATGGTGTAGATACCGGATTTCGACACATTGCCAGGCCCGGGAAAGACGGTGTGCCTGGCGGGAAACAAGCGAGAAGCCGGATGCTGTTAGCACTCGACTTCCACGAGTGCTAATAATACGGTCAACTCGGAATGATTCAAGAGCAGGCGGTGAAAATTTTGCGCGAAGGCCGCCATCGTTTTGATGAAACGGCGGTGAAACCCTGGCGTGGAAAGCGCAAGCTGCTATTTTTTCAGGAGTATGCGGGTTTACCCGGCCAGGGCCTGCAGCGCGTCGCCGGTGAGGCGGTAGCGTATCCATTCGCTCTGGGGCTTGGCGCCAAGGCTGTCATAGAAGCGGATGGCGGGGGTGTTCCAGTCGAGCACGCTCCATTCGAAGCGGCCGCAATCGTTTTCCACGGCGATGCGCGCCAGGTGGCGGAACATCGCCTTGCCGGCGCCATGGCCGCGGCAGGCCGGATCGATGTACAGATCTTCCAGGTACAGGCCGTTGCGCCCCTGCCAGGTGGAGTAGTTGAAGAAATACACCGCGAAGCCTATGGCCCGGCCATCCTGCTCGCAGATCAGCCCGTGCGCGGTGGCGCCTGCGCTGAACATGGTGCGGTGCACATGCGCCGGCGTGGACAGTACCTCGTGCTCGGCTTTCTCGTAGATCGCCAGGTCGCGCACAAAGCGCAGGATGGTATCGGTGTCTTCGATGGTGGCGGGGCGGATGGTGAGGGCCATGAAGTGAGGGCTGTACGCGAAAAGCGTGCAATGCTAGCAGCCCTGTGGGCAGGGAAGCCAGGCGGAGACCAGGTACGCAACCAGGGCTCCGGTGGCTATGCCGCCCAGGATTTCCCAGCGTGTGTGCCCCATGCGTTCGCGCAGCGGGGCTGCATCCTGCCGGTCGCGGGCCAGCCGGTTGATGGCGGCCGCATGCTGGCCCACCTGCCGGCGCAGGCTGGCGGCATCGAGGATCACGATGAAGGCCAGCGCCAGCGCCACGCCGAACGCAGGATGCGAGATGCCATGCCTGAGTGCGATCAGCACGGCCATGCTGCTGACGATGGCGCTGTGGTTGCTGGGCATGCCGCCATAGCCGATCAGCCCGAAGGCGGGCTTGCCCGCACGCAGGCTGTTGATGGCGAACTTGAGCGTGCCGGCCGCCAGCCAGGCCAGCAGCGGCGTCAGCAGGTAGGACAGGTCCATGCGCATCCCTTTCATCACCCCTTGAGCCCGGCCAGCGCCCACACGCATACGGCCACCCAGGCCAGCACGGTGGCCAGCAGCGGCTTGTCGGCCAGCAGCGCATCGGTGGGCGATTCGCCGCCGTCGAGCACGTCCACCACGTACCAGTAGCGGAACAGGCCGAACAGCACCAGCGGGATCGACACCACCAGCTGCGGCCGCACCGACATGACGAACATGCTGTAGAACAGCAGCGCGCCGGTGGCGGCGATTTCCGCATACCGGTCCACCAGCGGCACCGAGTATTTCTCCAGCACCGCCCGCGCTTCGGCGCCGCTTTGCTGCAGTTCCTGGCGGCGCTTGAGCGCGGCCAGGTACAAGGCCAGGCACAGCGTGGTGACGAACATCCAGGCGCTGACGGGAACCTGCAGCGCCTGGGCTCCGCCCCATACGCGCAGCACGAAGCCGATCGCGATTGTGAAGATGTCCAGCACCGGCTGGTGCTTCAGATAGAAGGTGTAGGCCAGATTCAGCAGCAGGTAGGCCGCAATCGCCTGCGCCACCGGCGGTGCCTGCCAGGCGCCCGCGGCCAGCAGCAGGTATAGCAGTCCCAGCAAGGCCAGCGCCTGCGGCACCGTCACCAGGCCGCAGGCCAGCGGGCGGGTGCGCGATTTGCGCGGATGCCTGCGGTCGTGTTCGATATCCCTGAGGTCGTTCACGATATAGGTGGCCGACGAGGCCAGGCAAAACAGCAGCATCGCCGCCAGCGCATGCGCCACCGCGCCACGGTCCAGGAACGAGCCGGTGAAGATCAGCGGCGCCAGCACGAAGCCGTTCTTCACCCATTGCCGGGGCCGCAGCAATTGCAGCAGTCCACGCAGGCGCATGCGCGGCGCTGGCTTCATGGCCTGGCCCAGCGCCGCGCCAGGCCGAACAGGACGCCGGTCCAGAGCAGGATGAAACCGCTCAGGAACACGGCCGCATGGCGCTCCACTTCGAGCAGGCCATCGCCGAACACCGAGCTGAAGATGCTGTAGAAGCACAGCAGTCCGCCTATCCAGATGGCGTGGGCCCAGGCGGCATTGCTGCCGCGTGGCGTGAGCGAGAACACGAAGGCCGCTGCCGCAATGAGCACCATCGCTGCGATGCCGGCATGGTACGCCGGCCGGGGGGCCGCCACGATCAGCGAAGACGGCGAGGTGGCGAACAGCGCGGGCGCGAGCGTGCTTGCATGGTGCGGGAACAGGTATCTGATGAAACCGTAGACGAGCTGGTATTCGTCCACGCCGGCCAGCAGGGTCTTGGCAATGGTGGCGGGCTGCCCTAGGGCCAGGTTCAGCAGTTTCAGCCGGCTGACCTGCGCCACCTCGGGGCAGGTATTGACCTTGAGCCCGTGATTGAACACATGGGCACTGACGCCAGCATGCTGGGCGCATTCGGGCCGCAGGCCCACAAGGGTTGCCGCCTGCTGCGGATTGCTGGAATGCATGAGCACGCCATAGAAAATGGTATCGGTGCGGTTGACGCGGTCGATGCCGGCATAGAAATCCTTGCTTTCCGGTGGCCGCAGATAGAGCTGGCACAGGCTGGCCACGACGATGCCGCACAGCACGGCTGCCGCATGGGCCGGGTAGCGTTTGCCGTTCATCAGCACGAACAGCGCCGCCAGCACGATGCCGAGAAACAGGTATTGCTGGTTCGAGAAGCCCAGCATGAAGACCAATCCCGCCATCAGCAGCCAGCTGGAGCGGCGGCGGGTGAATGCATCGACGCGGCAGGCGATCAGCGCGAGGGCGAAGAATAGCGAGAAGAACAGGCTGGTGAACACCGGGTACAGCGAGTGGAAGTACATCAGGCTGCTCAGATCCCACAGCAGCAGCACGAAGCTCACGGCCAGCAGCAGCCGCAGCCGCATGCTGGTGATGGCGGACAGCAGCCAGGCGAAGACCAGGAGCAGCACTGCCAGCTTGGCATAGCCGAGCTGCTGGATGGGAAACTGGTCGCCCAGCTGGTGCCACAGCTTCAGGCTGCTGAGGTACAGCGATTCGGCCGTGGGATTGCAGAACTGCCACAGCCGCTCGCCGTTGTAGGTCAGCATGGGCACCACCCGGTCGGGCGCTGCGCTGTGGAAGAGCTCGGAGCGCTCGTCGAAGTTCCAGATGCCCACGCAGCCCGAGGTGCGCAGGAAGTCGAAATTGTTCGGGTAGCCCAGCAGCGGCTGGTGCGCGGAAAAGACCAGGAACCGGGCCATGCCGAGCAGCACCAGGGCTGCGATCAGCAGCCAGGGCCAGCGGGAGCCGCCATGGGCGGGGGGGAGAGCTTTCATGGGGGCTATTGTCCGCTGCCCGAGAGCAGGTTTTGCAGGATGCGGAAATGGTCTTCGAAGAACTCCGCCTCGCGCGCGGCGATGCCGGCGATCGGTAGCCAGAAGGCCTCGGCCGCGTCGTCGCCGGCGTGCACGCCGGGCCGGGGCGCGTCTTTCAGGTCGAAATAGTGCACATGGGTGATGGTGCGGCCGCGCTGGCTGCGGTCGGGGTGGTCGAAGACGGTGACGGACACCAGCGCGGCTTTCAGCGCGGCCTCGTCCAGTGCGCAGTGGGTTTCTTCGGCCAGCTCGCGCAGGCAGGACTGCCATAGCGTGTCGCGCGGCTCCAGGAAGCCGCCGGGCAGCGCCAGCAGGCCCCGGCCAGGGGCATGGCCGCGGCGGATCAGCAGCACCTCGCCGCGCGAACGCAGCAGCGCGTCCACGGTGACAAACACCGGCGGATAGGGCGCGGCGGCCCAGGAGGCCCGGTACTGGCGCAGCATCCGCCATTCGGCCTGCAGCTCGGCATATTCGGGGCACCGGCTCCATTGCTGCAGGAAGGCCAGCGAGGACCGCGGCAGCGCCGGCGCCAGTGCGGGAAAGCCTTGCTCCAGGGCGGCGGGCCCGGCGCCGAAGTAGGCGTCGCGCACCGGTGTCGCGTCGAATTCGTTTTGCCGCGGCAGGCTCACCAGTTGCCAGCCGGGGAAGTGCGCGAGATAGCTGCTGCTGCTGTCCTTGAAATGGCCCACCAGCCCGATGCGGTCGCCCTGCGCGGTGTGCTGCCGCACGGCTTCGCGCACGGCGGCCACCCAGCGCGGCTCGTCGTAGTAGTCGCGCACCGGCACGCAGCGCACGCGGGCGGCCTGCTCGGGCGGCAGCGCGCCGGCCAGCATCTCGGCGCGCTCCTGCCAGGTGAAGGGGTTCTTGGGGCTGCGCGCCTGGAAGGCCGAGCCGAGGATGGCCACCACCTGGCGCGCGCGCGCCAGCGCCTGCTGCAGCAGCGCCAGGTGGCCGAGGTGCGGCGGCTGGAAGCGGCCGATCAGTACGGCGCAATCGTAGATATCGGGAGCGTTGCTCATGTCTCAGGGGTAAAAGGCGGCGATCGGCATCTGCCGGCCGGTGCCGAAGGCGCGCGGGCGCAGCCGCAGGATGGGTGGGGCCTGGCGGCGCTTGTATTCGCTGCGCACGATCATGCGGCGCACCTTGTCCACGGTGGCGCGGCCCTCGGCCGTGGTTTCGAATTGCTCGACGAAGCGGCGGGCCGATTCGTATTCGCGGCTGGGCAGGTGCAGGCCTTCGATCAGGATGCGCAGGATCTCGTCGAGCACCGGGTAGGGCGGCAGGCTGTCCTCGTCCTTCTGGCCCGGCGCCAGCTCGGCCGACGGCGGCTTGTCGATGATGGCCTGCGGGATCAGCGCGCGGCTGGCGCGTTCGTTGAGGTGGCGCGCCAGCGCGAACACCTCGGTCTTGTACAGGTCGCCGATCAGGCCCAGGCCGCCGTTGGTGTCGCCATACAGCGTGCAGTAGCCGACCGAGATTTCGGATTTGTTGCCGGTGGTCAGCAACAGGTGGCCAAAGGCGTTGCTGAACTCCATCAGGATGGTGCCGCGGATGCGCGCCTGCAGGTTCTCCAGCGGCAGGCCCTGCAGCGGCTGGCCAAAGCTGGCCTGGTACTGGGCGCTGTAGGCACCCACCAGCTCGGCGATGGGGTGGGTCTTGAGCGCTATTCCCAGGTTGCGGCACAGCGCCACCGAATCATCGACCGAGCCGCTGGACGAGAACCGCGACGGCATGGTGATGCCGACCACGTTGCCAGGCCCCAGCGCCTCGGCGGCCAGCGCCAGCGTGAGGGCCGAGTCTATGCCGCCCGAGCTGCCCACCACCACCTGCCGGAAGCCGCAGCGGCGCGCATAGTCGGTGAGGCCCAGCACGATCTGCTCGCGGTAGAACTCCATGGTGGGCAGGCCCTGCTCGGGCGGGCGGGGCGGCTGGCGGCCATCGGCCGTGAGAAAAGAGCCCTGCTCCAGCCGCAGCGTACAGACCGATTCGGTGAAGCGCGGGGCTTCCCACACCACGCCGTCGCCCGGCTGCACCGCGAACGAGGCGCCGTCGTAGACGATCTGGTCGTGCCCGCCGATCTGGTTCAGGTACAGGATGGGCAGTTCGTGGCGCCGGGCGGCCTGGCCGAAGATCTGGTGGCGCTGCTCGCGCTTGCCGAGCTGGCTGGGGCTGGCGTTGATGCTGACGAGCACGTCGGGCGCGGCGTCGGCCATGCGCTCGAAGGGGTTGGTGGCGTAGTCGGCGCCGGTGTCGTTCCAGCCGTCCTCGCAGATCAGGAAGCCCACCTGGGCGCCGCCGATGCGCAGCACCTTGGCCACGTCGCGCCCGGGCTCGAAGTGGCGGCGCTCGTCGAAGATGTTGTAGGTGGGCAGCAGCTGCTTGTCGTACTGCAGGCGGATGGCACCGTCCTGCAGCACCAGCAGGCTGTTGTGCAGCGGCTTGCCGGGGCCCTTGCGCCGCGTGGGCGCGCCCACCACCCAGTACAGGCCGGGCCAGCGGCGCGTGGCGGCCAGCAGCCGGGCCAGGCCGGCATCGACGCGGGCCAGGAACTCGGGCTCGTCCAGCAGGTCGCCGGGATAGTAGGCGGTGAGCGACAGCTCCGAGAAGACCACCAGGGCCGAGCCGTCGGCATGGGCGCGCTCGGCGGCGGCGGCCATCCTGTCGATATTGCCGTCGATGTCGCCGACGGTGAAGTTCAGCTGGGCCAGCGTGATGCGCAGCATGGCGGCTCCTCAGTTCTTGACGTCGAAGACCTGTTTCAGATACGCCAGGTAGGTCTCGTCGTCGCACAGGGTCTTGCCCGGGCTGTCCGAGAGCTTGGCCACCGGCTGGCCGTTGGCGTGGGTGAGCTTCATCACGATGTTGATGGGCGTGAGGCCCATGTCGTTGGCCAGCTGGGTGCCGATGCCGAAGCCGCACTGGATGCGGTCGGCGAAGTGCTGGTACAGCGCCAGCGCGGTGTCCAGCGTCAGCCCGTCGGAGAACACCAGCCGCTTGGTGTGCGGGTTGATGCGCAGCTGCTCGTAGTGGGTGAGGGCCTTCTCGCCCCACAGGTAGGGATCGCCCGAGTCGTGGCGCAGGCCGTCGAAGAGCTTGGCGAAGTACAGGTCGAAGTCGGCCAGGAAGGCGTCCATGCCCACGGTATCGGTCAGCGCGATGCCCAGGTCGCCGCGGTACTCCTGCACCCAGTCTTCCAGCGCGGCGCTCTGGAAGTCGCGCAGGCGCACGCCGTGCGCCTGGTAGCTTTGCAGGTATTCGTGCGCCATGGTGCCTATGGGCACCAGGCCCAGGTCGCGCGCCAGCAGCACGTTGGAGGTGCCCTTGAACCATTGTGCCGTCTGGGTGGCGAAGGTCTGTACCACCTCGCGCTGCCAGGCGCCCGAAAAGCGCCGGCGCACGCCGAAGTCGAACAGCTCGAACGGGTGGCGGTGCTTGGCCTCGCGAGCCAGCTCCTGCAGGCGCACCACCTTGGCGGCCAGGCGCCTGCGGCCCTCGGTGAGCGCCGCCTGCTGGTCGAAGCGGCGGAAATACAGCTCATTGACGATGGACAGCACGAAGATCTCGAAGCCCATCACATGCACCTGCGGGCCGCTGGCCACGATGTGCAGGTGTTCGCCATCGGCCCTGACCTCGATGAAGTCGCGCTGGAACTGGAAGATGCGCAGGAAGTCGATGAAGTCCGACTTCATGAAGCGCCAGCTCGCCAGGTAGTCGAGCTCGTCCTTCCTGAACTTGAGCTGGCACAGCTGGTCGATCTCGGCGCGCACCTCATCCACCAGCTGCGCCATCGGAAAGTCGGTCTGGGTGCGGCAGACGAAGCGGTACAGCGACTGCGTCTGCGGGTGGCGGTGCAGCATGGCCTGCCACATGGTGAACTTGTACAGATCGGTGTCGAGCAGGCTGGTGATGATGGGCGTCATGCCGTTGTCTCTGTGTTTAACCTGTGAAATTGATAGCTGTCGGCGCTTAATCCATGGGCGCTACATGCCAAAAAGACTATAAATCAAATGCCGCGCTGTTCTCGCAGCGTACACCGAGTTCGCGCATGCGCGAGAAAAACGCGTCCTGCGCCGCCTCGAAGCCGGCCACTGGGCTCATGCAGTCGGCCAGCAGCACGATGCGCGACAGATCGGGCAATCCCCAATACTGCACGATGTGCTCGGTGGTGGCGCGCACGCAGTGGCTGCCGGCTTCGCCGGCGATCACGAGCAGGGAGCTTTCGCGCAGCCCGGCCAGCAGGGCCTGGTTGACATCGGTGTCCGCATCCTGCGGGTCGGGCACCTCGGCGCGCACGGCGCTGTAGTGCTCGGTCCAGGGGTTCATGCCCTTGAAGACATGCCGCACCGCGCGCTGGCGCTGCTCCTGCCAGCGGCGGCTGGCGGCCAGCACGTCGGCGTGCACGCCATGGCCCCAACTGCCGATCTCGCAGTGCAGCGGCCAGACCATCAGCTGGTAGCGGCCCTGGGCCTGCAGCGCATCCAGGTAGGCCAGGGTGCGCGGCAGCACCGCGGCGTTGCGCGGCAGGTAGTCGCCGGCGCGCACCTGGGCCGCGCTGATGGCGGTGAAGGGCGCAACCGCCGCGCCGCCGCGCTGCCGCCAGAAGGCGGGGTGGGCGATGTCGTAGGCCTGGTGCGAATCGAGCGTGATGGTGATGCGCTCGAGCCGCGCGGCCTGCCGCTCCATCCAGCGCGCCAGGCGCTGCATGTCGGCATGCGCGCCGGTCACCGGCAGGGCCGGCGCCTGTCCCGCGCGGGGCGCAAAGTCGCAGAAATCATTCTGCGGATCGATGATGAGCAATTGGGTGGTCTGCTGCATGGCGGCACTCCTTCGATGCCATGCAGTCTATTGCGGCCGTGGTGCAGCGGTGCAAACCCCTAGCCAAAGAGGCTGATGCCCAGCATGGCCAGCACCACGAAGATGATCGCGATGGCCACGAAGATGAAGAACAGAATCTTGGCGACGCCTGCCGCGCCGGCCGCGATGCCGGTGAATCCGAACACGCCGGCAACCAGCGAGATGATGGCGAAGATGATGGCCCACTTCAGCATGAAAGACTCCTTCTCGTTGAACAGGGTCCAGCGTAAAGCGTCTACTTGCGCCTTGCCCGTAGGCATTTGCAGGAAAGCCTGCGTAGGATGCCGCCCCGCCAGAGAACATGGCCCCCACGCAGGCAAGCCGAAACTGCTGCCAGCCAGTGCGCAGGTTTGAAGGCAGAGGCCGGGACTCGCCCCGGCGG